>JAICGZ010000268.1 GCA_025922875.1 Pyrinomonadaceae bacterium | reverse complement strand
TTTCCGCACCGTTATTTCCGCATCAGCCGGCTTAGCTCAGTTGGTAGAGCGTCTGATTCGTAATTAGAAGGTCGCCGGTTCAATTCCGGCAGCCGGCTCCACGTAATCTAAACTTGCACAATAGTTAACGCAAACGGTCAAGGCGGCTAATCGACTGCCTTTGTTTGTGCGAGTGAGAAAACTGATGAGACATACTCAGGCATTGGGTCGCTCTGGAGGGGACCGTCTGATTGTGAAGAACCCGCGACAAGAGGTTTAGCTGAAGGCGTTGCGATCCCGTTCGTTTAACTCATGACGAGGCGAGAGCCTGTTCCATTTACCGGGACTAGCCGTCGTGAGCTAAACAGGGTGCTAAACTAAGCGAGTCGGTACTTGGTAAACATGCAAAGCCTAGTTGTTAAAATCAGTAATCCTGATACAGTTCACGCCATTGCAGAGGCAGCAAAGCGCCAGGGAACCACTCCTGAGGCCGTCGCTCTAGAGCTGCTTGAAACGGCTGTTCTCGCTCAGAAACCGTTTGAGCAAATCGTCGAGCCGATCGCGCGAAGCTTCGATGAAAGTGGGATGTCAGAAGAAGAACTCGACGACCTCGTAAAGCAAATCCAAAAGGCCATCCGCGAGGAGAGACGCCGGAACAAATAGGCGATGCCCGAAGTTATTCCCCGCGTCGTCTTTGACTGCAATCTCTTTGGTCAGGGAATCGCCAACTGTAACAGCCCAGCGCGTAAGGCACTGCGGCTGTTTTTCAATGGAGATATCGTTTTTGTAAGCGAGCCGATTATTCGCGAACTTCGGGACGTATTGAATCGTGCGGAGGTTCGTCGGCAACTTCCGGGCATCAATGACCGCATCGTGAATGCCTTTCTAACGAAGCTGGAAGCAAAGGCGATTCTCATCTCTAACGTCCCCGAGGAATTTCATTTACAAACGCGACCCCGAGTACGAGATGAATATCAATCTCGCCATCGTTAGCAATACCACGTATCTCGTGAGCCGGGTAACGATTTTTTGACTTAATGACCACATCGACAGACATAGCCCGATGGTTCCGTTCAGGCTATCCATTCCTGCGAATAATGACGGCTGCCAGCTTTATCACAGCCGTTGAATCAGCGAGTGTCGTCCGGTGATGATGACGGCAAGTAATTAGCAGGAAGAACTGAGGCAAATTTTGACTGAACTGGCAGAACAATACATTCATTTCGTATCTTGTGGGCAAGTTTACTTTAGCCGTTCAGTACTGAGCGACTATCATGAGCTTGTTTGAACGTCTTATGCGCTGATGCTGCCTACTCAGCGCGCATGTTCGATAGGCTTGATAGTGAAATCCGCCGGGTTTGAAGCAAAGAATGCCCGCTGAAACCACAGCGCCACATTTACGAGGCCGATGAGCGCCGGCACCTCCACCAGCGGGCCAATCACTGCGGCAAAAGCTGCGCCGGAGTTGATTCCGAAGACCGCAATTGCAACGGCAATCGCCAACTCGAAGTTATTGCTTGCAGCGGTAAATGAGAGAGTCGCGGTCTTCGAATAATCAGCTCCCGCCTTCTTACCCATGTAAAAGCTGACCAGAAACATCACAACGAAATAAATGAGGAGCGGTATCGCGATGCGAACTACATCGAGCGGCAAGCTAACGATCAGATTGCCCTTAAGACTAAACATCACGACGATCGTGAATAACAGAGCGATAAGCGTCAACGGACTGATCTTAGGAATGAAGATGCTGTGGTACCACTCTTTGCCTCTTGCTTTCACAAGAATGAAGCGCGTGAGCATTCCAGCGATAAAGGGAATGCCGAGATAAATAAAGACGCTTTCGGCAATTTCCCGGATGCTGACCTGGACCACGCTCCCGGAGAGTCCAAACACCGGGGGCAGCAGGGTGATGAAGATCCACGCGTAGACGCTGTAGAACAGAACTTGAAACACGCTGTTGAAGGCTACCAACCCGGCCGCATACTCAGTATCACCCCGCGCTAGCTCGTTCCAGACGATGACCATTGCAATACAGCGCGCCAGACCGATCATGATCAGTCCGACCATATACTCGGGATAGCTACGCAGGAAAATCATCGCGAGCGCAAACATCAAGATAGGACCAATGATCCAGTTTTGAATGAGTGAGAGACCGAGAATTTTCCAGTTACGGAAAACTTCACCCAGGTTCTCGTAGCGCACTTTCGCCAGCGGCGGGTACATCATCAGTATCAAACCCACTGCGATGGGAATATTGGTAGTACCAACCTGAAAACGGTTTATGAAATTCTCAACGCCGCTGTTGGCGTAACCTAAGGCTACGCCAACGGCCATCGCTGCAAATATCCAAAGCGTAAGATATCGATCGAGGAATGAGAGTCGTGCGCGCTCCGCCGGCACACACTCTGCAACGTTGATCTGGTTTCCTTGTGTCATTGGATTGCAAGCCACTCGGCGCGGCTGTTCTAAGGCCGTCCTGCCAGACGTGACAGAGTATCTATCTCTGTTGAGCGCTCATAGCAATTCATAGGGCGGCTTCACTTGACTGCGTACACCTTGACGCTGGCCGCGTAGTCGTTGACATTGTAGCGACCGAGCAACTGGGAAAGTCCTTCTGTTGTTTCGGAGGTTGAGCCACAACTCGCAACCGACGCAGGTGCACAACAACCCACATCCGTCGCTGCTACTGTGGGAGCGCTTTTGACCGGAGGCGCGCAACAGTCTGACTGGTTCTCCAATTTAGCATACGCGTTTAGGTCTGCCGCAGAATCGACAACTTCAACATTTGAGAAACCCGCCTCGAGCAAGCCTCGCTTGTAATCGGCAATTGGAATGGCTCCGGCAATACAACCTGTGTAGGCTGCGATGTCATTCGCTAATTCTGTGGGCAGTTCCTGCTTGAGCGCGATATCACTCACGGCCACGCGGCCGCCGGGTTTGAGCACTCTGGCAATTTCGCGAAAGACCGCTGTTTTGTCCGACGCGAGATTGATTACGCAATTGCTAATCACACAATCAACTGAGTTGTCAGCTAGTGGCAACCTGTCAATGGTTGCGAGATGAAACTCGACGTTCGTGAATGGCTCACCGTTGTTTCCGTGCTCAGCATTGCGCCGAGCGCGTTCTACCATTTCCGGAGTCATGTCAATGCCGATTGCTCGACCGGTTGGCCCCACTTTCGCGGCGGCCAGGAAAACGTCGAGCCCGCCACCGGAACCCAAGTCGACCACCGTTTCGCCCTCCCTCAGATTCGCCATCGCAGTCGGATTGCCGCATGACAACCCCATGTTTGCCTCAGCGGGAATTGATGCGAGCTCTGCGGGCGTATATCCAAATGCTTCCGCGACAGCGCGAACACCGTCATGGTTAGTCGATAAGTCGCTTAGTGCTACTGAGCTGTATTTCGATCGTACCGCTTGTTCGATTTTTTCTGACATCCTTAACCTCCATCTGTCCTCACGTTTTCTCTTTGTCGGCACAAACTAAACAGTCCGGCCGCCCTCGCCCAATATACGCATAGGCGAATATGCGGGGACAGTATCCGACTTATTTAGACATATGTCAAGACGAATATATATGCCGGGAGGGTGATTCGCCATGACTTGCACCGGGGTCGCATCGACGCAGTGGGCGCAAAATTACGCATCGGAAGCGGATTTCTCCGCATGCTTCGTACTTTCCAGCAGAACTATCCTGCAATAACAAATAATCAGACGGCGCACCTCTTGCCTAGTTAGTTTTTTCTAGAGAACGGAGGATTAAGACATCACCGCTTCTGTTTTGGCATAGCGGCGATGCCGCTTGTCATGCCATGGGAACGGCTTTCTTATTTAATTAATACTCGACGACAGGAGGTTGGGACATGCAAACACAAAACACTGCCAGAGTTCTAATAGCCATGGTGAATTTGGTGATATTGCTGGCAGCTTCGATTCTTTTACAGAGCTCGAATGCTCACGCGCAGATCTCCACTGAAGCTGCGGACACTCGCGAACTCGTTGCCTTGGTGAAGGACGCATCAGAACTGGTTCGCACCCGTGGAGAAGCTGCGTTTAGCGAATTCCGTACTGCTGGTACGCGCTGGCGTCGGGGTGAGCAGTACATTTTCGTACTCGATACGCAGGGAAACATGCTGGTCCATCTCGACCCCGGTATGGAAGGTAAGAACCAGCTAAACCTCAAAGACATCAACTCCAAACCGATCATTCGTGGATTGATCAGTGCTGTTACGACCGTACCGACAAAACCCGAAGGTTGGTATCACTATGAATGGCCAGTTCCAGGTGGAATTCTTCCTCGCTGGAAGAGTAGCTACGCGCAATTTGTAAAGGCTCCGTCCGGCAAGAGCTACGTCGTCGGAAGCGGCGTATATAACGACCGCATGGAAAAGGTTTTTGTCGAGGATATGGTAAACGACGCAATAGCCGAGATAGAAAGGAACGGTGAAAAGGCTTTTCAACTCTTCCGTGATCCAACAGGCCGGTTCATCGCGAAGGACGCATATATTTTCGTTTATGACATGAATGGAACTAACCTGGTGCTTCCCGCCTTTCCAAACCTTGAAAACCGCAATCTCTCAGGCTTTAAGGACACCCAGGGCAAGCCAGTGATTCGAGAGATGATCGACCAGGTGCAAACGAGAGGTGCGGGTTGGATTGACTACATGTGGCCCAAGCCGGGTGAAAGCGTCTCAACTCAAAAGACTTCATATGTGAGTCAGGCCAAGCTCGGCGATAAACGGGTGATGGTAGGCGCGGGTGTCTACCTGGCTGATGCGCCCAAAACGGATCGAGTTGCGAAGACGACTGCTCCGGACTTAATAAAACTTGTTCGCGAAGGGGCAGCTGTGCTGGAGAAGCAAGGTGAGAACGCTTACCCGGATTTTCGTAAGAAAGGATCCAAGTGGTTCAGCGACGACACCTACTTTGTGGTCTGGACAAAAGACGGGCTCCGAACGTTCCATGCCGCGGACCCGACCCTGGAAGGGCTCGATGCCAACGGCGCCAAAGACATTCTCGGACGACCTTATGGTGAGATGTTTTTGAAAGTAGCCGAAAGCTCCGCGGGTGAGGGTTGGGTGCATTACATGTATCCGGAACCTGGGGGACTCTTTCCGACGTGGAAGTCAACGTTCCTGAAGCGGGTTACTTTTCCTTCCGGCAAACAGCATCTGATCGGTAGTGGAATCTACAATATGCAGATGGATAGAGTCTTCATTGAGGATGTGGTCGATCGTGCAGTTGCTCTTATAGCTCAGCGAGGCAAGGCAGCCTTTGCAGAATTACGCGACAAGAAAGGACCGTTTGTGTTTATGGACACTTACGTGTTTGTTAACACTCCAGACGGTACTGAGCTCGTAAACGCCGGTCAGCCAAGCCTCGAAGGAAGAAGCGTCATCGATCTGAAGGACGTGAAAGGGACGCCGATAGCGCGCAACTACATCGCTGCGGCAATGAAAGATGGCAAAGCCTGGGTGGCATACTACTGGTATAGACCCGGTGAAAGTCAGCCGGCGCTTAAACAGACGTACGTTCGGAAGGTGCAGTCGGGTAACGTTACGTACATCGTGGGTTCCGGTTTCTATGTCGCAGCTGAAATTACGTCCAGTATGCTGCGGCCTTCAAAAACGCGCTGAGAAACGGTGAGAGGGTCACGTGTTCACAGAAAAGCGTTTGCATGAATAATGCAGGAGGAGACTGGTTCGTGGCTCGGGAGACAATCTGCAGGACTTGAGGGGCGGTGTGTTAGATTGCACCTGAGCCGCGAACGAAGTTATTGATTTGAAATGGCAATAGATTCCCCAAAAAACTCGGAAACGAAAGCTGACGGAATTGTTGAAAATCTCGCCATCCCAAGTTCGCTTCGCACACTCATAGCCGAGTCATGGAATCGAAGTGCAGCAGCGGGTGTCGCAACCACTGCTGACAAAGTCATCTTTCACCGCGTACCCGATGACGACTTGCTCCATCGCCAACTCGTCAACAAAAATCTGCTGCGTGCGGCCGCCCCTCATCTGAACTGGCTTTCTGCATGGCTCGGCAATATTCCGCACGTTGTGTATCTGGTTGATCGCGATGGAATAATTCTCTTCTCTGTTGGCAATTACGATAATGCAGACGCTTTCGGTCTCACGCCGGGTTTCAACTGGTCGGAGGCGGTGATGGGCACAAACGGCGCCGGCACAGCCATCGCTACCGATCGTGCGCTGGCCGTCATGGGGCCCGAACACATCAGTGAGCCTTTTCAAGGCTTCACTTGAATGGCCGCACCAATCCATGACCCGGAGGGTCAGGTGTGTGGTGCAATAGACGTTAGCACTAGTGCTGAAGACGCTAATCCCGAGCGTCTCGCTGTAATGGCGCACATAGCATTCGTCATCGACGCCGTGCTCTCTCATCAACGCGCGGCCGATCTGGCGAAGCAAAACCTCGCCGCGAAAGACCGACTGTTAGCCGAGGTGTCGCACGAACTGCGAACGCCGCTCAGCGTTATTCTCGGTTGGACGCAAGTGTTAAAGAAAGGGGCAGTTGACGAGCTCTCGACTCAAGCGCTCGAAATCGTTGAACGCAATGCATTGAAACAAGCTCAGTTTATAGAAGATCTGCTGGACGTGTCCCGTTGTCTCGCGGGTCAGTTCCGTCTTGAATTGTCGCCCATCGCGTTGGGTCCGCTAATCAAGCAGGCTGTGGATAGTCTCCATCCGAGCGCGGAGGCCAAGCAACAAACGCTTGGTTTAGAGCTTGAAGATACCGAACTCACTGTAATGGGAGATGCTCGACGATTGGATCAGGTAGTGTCGAACCTCGTCGGTAACGCAATTAAGTACACTCCCGAAGGCGGTCGCATCGACGTCAAACTTGAACGGGTTGGCTCGGATGCGATTGTTAGTGTGCGTGACAACGGCATTGGTATTAGCCCCGCCTTTTTGCCGCACATGTTCGATTACTTTCAACGCGCTCCGAGAGCAGCCGTGGGCCGCGATGCTGGGTTGGGATTAGGACTGTCAATCGTGCTGGAGATAGTCAAATTGCACCACGGTGTGATTGAGGCTCACAGTGATGGCGAAGGTCGTGGAACTACGATGCGTGTACGGCTGCCGCTCTTGGCTGGTAACTAGAGTGGTCCAGGTAAACGCGAAGTCTTTCTCTTTTCAATATCGAACGTAGCAGCGATCTACTTACGCCTCTGGATGCCTGCTATGGCAAAATGCTGTGGGGGAAAACAATGAAATATTCATATCGAACTGGTTTGCTTTTTGGCGTTCTCTTGATAATCGCGAGTGTTCTCTTCCTTCCGCCTTTCCAGGTTGAAGGGCAAAGAACAAATCAAGGGAAGACGTCTCTGCGTTCCGAAATGATCGTCTCAACCGACTGGCTTGCTGATCATCTCAACGATCCGAAGGTCGTCGTTCTCCATGTGGCACGCGAGCGGGGACACTTCGATGAAGGCCACATTCCGGGAGCGCGTTTCGTCGGCTGGGGCGAGATTACCGCGACGCGCGACGGCGTGCCGAACGAGCTCGCACCAGTTGCTGACCTTCAGAAAGTTTTCGAGCGTGTGGGCATAGGTAACGATGCGCGCATCGTGGTCTACGGTGACAACTCCGGACTGTCCGCAGCACGCGCTTACTTCACGCTCGACTACCTGGGCCATGGTGAGCGGGTGGCGCTTTTGGACGGCGGTTTGGAGAAGTGGAAGGCAGAACGTCGCACCACCTCAACTGATAAGGTTGAGCCAAAGACGGTGCGCTTCACGCCGCATGTGCGCGCGAGTGCCGTAACCAATCTCGATGTTGTGCGCGACTTCTCGTGGACCGCAACAAACGTGACCTCGCCGAGCGCGGTATTGATAGATGCGCGGCCGGTTGAGGAATACACAGGAGCTAAACCGGGCGATGGTGTGCCGCGCGGCGGCCACATTCCGGGCGCGGTCAATGTCTTCTGGATGCAGAATGTGCAAAGCAAGGAGAATCCGGTACTGCGATCTGTAGCGGAGTTGCGCAAACTCTATGAAGAGGCTGGCGCGCTGCCAGGTCGTACATTCGTGACTTACTGCCGCACTGGCGGCCAGGCGTCGCACGCATATTTCACGCTTAAATATCTCGGCTACGACGTGGTGATGTACGACGGATCATTCTTCGAATGGAGCAACACGGAAGGTACGCCGATCGTTGCGGGCCGAGAGCGGAAGTGACAACGTGTTGAGGAGATTACTTCCTGTTTTCTGATTTCTCTGTGCAACCTCTGTGTCCTCTGTGTCTCGGTGGTTGTTTTTACGAATGATCCTTAACCACAGAGGCACAGAGGACACAGAGATTGCACAGAGAAGAAGTCCGATCAGGACTTTTCGGGCAAAGCCCCTCTAACCAACACCCACTCACCCCTCACAACAACGTCAGCACTCCTCCCGTGTGCCAGAACAACACTCGGTCGCTCGGCTTGAAGCGGCCTTCGCGGCAATAGGCGATCAAACCGGCGGCGGCTTTGCTGGTGTAGACGGGATCCAGGAGGATCCCTTCCGTTTCGGCAAAGAGTCGCGCGGCCTCTCGAGATTCTTTTGTCGGCACGGCATAGCCTTCGCCGATAAAGTTGACGTCGATGTGTAGCTCGTCGTCGCGAGGGAGGTCAGTCTTGTCCAGCAGCGAAAGCATTGGTCCAACTGCCTGCAACACATTCTCTCTAATCGTCTCCGCGGGATCGTCGGCACTGACGCCAAGCAGACGCAAGTTGCGATAGTTGAACAATCTCTTTCCCACTTCGAGTCCGGCTTGCGTGCCTCCCGACGACGTGGCAAAGACTATCGCGTCAAACTGCTCGCCGAGTTCCAGTTGCTGAACTCCAAGCTCTTCAAACGCTTCGACCATGCCAAACGACCCGACTTCGTTCGACGCACCTAAAGGAATCTGGTAAACACGCTCTCCGCTGAACTCCAAAGCTTCTGCGATCTCCTTCATCGTTTGCGCCCGCTCCTGGCTCGTCGCAACTGCGTGTATCTTCACGCCCAGCAGTTCAGCCATGCGCCAGTTTGCGTGCGCCGCTTTCGGATCGCCGCCGCTGAGTACGAGCTCACACTTCAGTCCAAGCCGGCGCGCGGTCATAGCCGTAGTGCGCGCCAGATTCGAAGTGATC
>JAICGZ010000267.1 GCA_025922875.1 Pyrinomonadaceae bacterium | reverse complement strand
TACACTCCAAATGCGGAGCTGAAGTAGTACGCAAGACAACATACTCGCGGGTTGTCGCCGAAGCGTTGCAGATTCACTACGAAAAGATGAGGTTAGGAAGCCTATGCGGCTCTCTTTGTCGCCGGGCCTGACAACGAACTGCGCGCGTCAAGATGGGTAATTAGGCTTTGCCCGAAAGTACCTCTTTAGGAGAAAGAACTCTCGCGCAACCTGAACTTCAAACTACGTGCAAAAGTGCGAGCACGCGCTCGGCCGAGCGGTGCTTTTTCATTCGTATGCGCGATCGCAACTACGGCTCCCTGGGCGGTCATCTACTTTCCTCGGGATTGAGTCAGTGCTGTGTGAGGTTTCACTCCGAATGTTCCGTGCGGGCCCGGTCCTTTGAGCTGACTAAGCTCGCACTGCAATAACTTGTGGATCCATGGAAACAGCAAGCCCAGGAACAATCCGTAGATGAGATGCCCACCGAGAATGCCCATCGCCGCCACTCCGAGTGCAAGGGGACGGCCAAGAGCCCATTGCACAACAGTTACTGGTCCGCTCACCCAAAGGAGAAATCCGAAACTGATGCCAAACAACCAACCGCCGTGCGGGTCGTTTGCAGCGCGACTAAACACACGGCCGTAGATCACACCAGCGACAACCATCGCCAATAAATGCAAAGCAAGAGTGACGTATAGCGACAGCGATAACGCTTGAGTCGTGCTGCTAAGCGCGCCCGACCACCAGAGCATGAGGAGGGCCGGGATTTCCGCTAGAGCGCCTGTGGCGGCACCCGCCAGAACCGGTCGCTGCGTCGGTCCAGGCGTGTTGCCATGCGCGCGCATGTATTGTAAGAAGGAAGCGCTCTTCGCCATCGCTATTGCACTTGAAATATCTCAGCCCCAGCCAGCAAAGGTTCGTTGCGAAACATCTCGACTAAATGTTTGTAAGCCTGCGCAACTGGTCGTGGATCGCGATTCAGATCGTAAAGGCCTACGGGAAAAATATTTCCGATGGCCTTGTTCAAACCTGTGTTCCAATCAACCTGATCTTGCAGGCTATACCAGGTAAAGCCAACGACGGGTACGCCGTTCTGGCGGATCAACTGCACGTTGTGCCACTGGCGCCATAACCAGGCGGGCGCATCATCAGCATCCGGTGTATTCGTCTCCGTGTGCATCACAGGCCGTTTGTAGCGTTCGTAGTACTGACTCGTGATCACGTACCAACCGAAGAGCTCGCCGAGATTTTCGGGTTTACCATCACTGTTAATCAACTTCTCGTTCCATTCGTAATAATCCACTCCGAGGATCGCACGGCGGGCCACGTCCTGTTCCATGAACCATTGATACTCATCGCGCGACATTCCATGGTCCATCAGATAGGCGTAAACGTCCCCGCGCATCGGAACACCATACATGAGATCGAGAGCGATAAACCGGCGCTGGTTCTCGAAATCAGCAATCCGGCGAATTTCGCGGTCAGGACAACACGCCTGATAAAACTCACTCGATTCGCTGTTAACGAACACGGCGTCTGCCCGCTCACGCTGAATTGCTTGCATCATTAGCACGCTGGCTTTCGCGAGGTTACACGTTGCTCTCACAAAGGCATCATCACTGCGCAATTGCTCGTTCCAAACACCGTCGAGCGCACTCATCCGTGCAGTGACGTACATTTCGTTTACGGGCGTATAGAACTGCACCCATGGATACCGTTTTGCAAACGCAGTAGCGTACTCAGTCAGACGCTGCGGCAATTCCCGGTTTTGGAAGTTCTCTAGCCAGTCAGGAACACCGAAATGGCATAAGTCCATGATCGGAACGATCTCGAGTTGCCGCATCACTTCGCACACCTGATCGGTAAACGTCCAATCGTATTTGTCCGGTGCTTCAAAGATCAGATGCAACGGCGGGCCATAGCGCAGATAGCGCAATCCGAGATCGCGTACTAACTTCAGATCCAGCTTCCAATTCTCATAATGCTTTGTCTCTTTCAGTTGATCTATACGCCAACGCCCGCCATCGATCGTCGGATAGCTACATTCGATACCGGTGGCGAACATGAATTCAGCCATACGGCACAATCCTCCGGCCCACGCGATAACCGACAGGTTTGACGTATATACTTCCCATTACAATGCCATAAATAAGATGTCCCAGAACAATCCCGGCTGGACCACCCCATCCGAGTGTTGTCGCGAACACCCCTGGCGGTCGTAACGTACCGTTGAGCATTAGAGGATTCATCAAGCCCATCTGCGGCACCATGATCAGGCCCGCGAGAACTGCTGGCCCAAGTGAAAAGACCAGGCCTTGAACAGTTGGCGACCAGTCGTAAGTCGACCAGAAAAAGTACGCGTAAAAGATGGCCCAGATTGCTCCCACGGTGGCGTGGAGGGCCATACCGGCCGGCCACCAAAACCAGGGTCCCACTTGCCCCAACACCATAGTTCCCAGCGTAAAGACGAGATCGAAAAGTGGAAGCCCCAGCCCGATCAACGCGCGCACGACTACTTCCCATGCAAGTGCGCCGGCTGCACCTGCAAGAATCGCTTTGCCAAATGCAACTCTCCTAATCATCTGAAGATTTCTGTGATGCCGGCGATCCTCAGGTGCAACTGTAGGCCGCCCGTCTTACGAAAATTGCGTGTTTCCAGGGACGGGCGGCCACGGAGTGCCGCCCCTACAGTTGATGCGCCAACGGACCCACAAGCGTAACTCCTGAGGCAAGCCTCCTTAAGGAATCGTCACGTTTAAGGTTTGCTGTGGACCAAGCGGATTATGATCGTTGCCTGCAAGCATGACCACGATTTTGTGAGCGCCGGGAGTTAACCCATGGAAGCTAAGCTTGGTTGTCGTTGTGGCAATTACTGGCCCATCGTCCACCTGGTAATGGAGGTGGCCTTCACCTGTTCCTGGCTTTTCCATAACCGTGGCCGGATCAATTAACTTGATGCCACCAACTTCCACAGAAACAGTGGCGGCTTTTTGCTGAGCCTTCTTTTCTGGATCCACTAATGTGGCAGTCATTGAAGGCGTGCCCTGTTTGCTACTCGCTTGTGGTTTGGTGCCGGCACTGTCCTGCGCGTTCACCAGGGCAGTGAGTGCGATTACCACGATAAGCAACATCGTCATAGTTCCTAACTTGTGAAAGTGTGTAGAGTTCATTTCTCTTAATCGACCTCCTCCTCATTCTTTACCTAATTGTTCCGGGTAGATGCCGCCTGCTGATTAAACCATCCAGCGAATAACGATTGGGACCAAGCCGTTGCTCAGGCGCGCGCTGGTGCAATCTGCTCGAGGGGCGAACCGGTATTGGAGGGAACTGGAATAATACGAGGGACGGAGAACTGCTTTAGGATAGCCCCTAAAGAGCCAATCGTAAAGTGGGGAAAATGACACACTTCAATGTAACAGCATCAACGGGCGGGCATCAGCGAAATCTGCCAGGTTATGAATCCGATGAAAGCCAGCATGAGGATCAAAACTACCAGCACTACAGGTTCAATTCCCAAAAAATGCTTGTCCTCCTGCGTTCCCATCACATCCGTAGGGACCTTTAGATTTTCACTATCCACAACGATCGCACCGAAATGTCGATCTGCCTCGCTGGTAGCTACGTTTAAAGGGCTGCCGATTTGGTGTTCAGCGGCAGGCTTGTCCTGTTCCTCCAGCGGAGCCAGCATGGCCGCTAACCGATCTGTATCGCCCTTCCGGCGCTTCTTCCGCTTGCGCGATGAGTTCGTGTTCTTCATATCCATTTCACTTTTTTCAAGTACCGGTAGAGCGCGAACCCAACTCCGACCATCGAAAGCAGTGCGAAAATATAACCGAATCGCCATTTCAACTCGGGCATAAAATCAAAGTTCATCCCATAAATTCCAGCGATGAGGCTGACAGACATCAAAATCGTCGCGATTGAAGTAAGCCGTTTCATCACTATGTTCATGCGATTTCCCGACACGGAAAGATAAGCATCCATAGTTGAACCGAGCATGTCGCGCAGGGTATCGATGGTGTCAGCGACGCGAATCAGATGGTCGAAGACATCTTGAAAATAAACATATGTCTCGCGCGGAAAGATGGCCTGCTCCCGCCGCAACATCGTATTGAACACGTCGCGTAGTGGGGCGACCGCACGACGCAAATAAAGCAACTTTTTCTTGATACCAAAAATTTCCTGGATCGCCTCGGCCTGGAAGTCACCGAAGATCGCATCCTCGAGAACGTCCATGCGTTCGCTGATGATGTCGAGCAGTGGAAGATAGTCATCTACGATCGCGTCAATCAACAAATACGCAAGCAAGCCTGATCCTTGCTCCGCGCGATCGATCCACTCGTTCCAGAGACGGCGTGCCGTCTCCACAGCTCGAATCGGGCGACTGTGCACAGTGACAAGATAGTTCTTGCCCAGAAAAATATTTAGTTCTCTTAGTTCGAGCCGGTCATTTGGTCCAACGAGCTCAGCCTCGTAGAGCACGATAAAGTAATAGCCCGGGTACTCTTCGATCTTTGGACGCTGGTGTGCGTTTTGGCAGTCTTCGATGGAGAGATGATGGAAACCAAACTCCTCAGCGAGTTCTTCAAAATCACGACTGGTGGGATCGGTAACATCGGCCCATATGACATTGCCTTCAACCTCGCGCAGTTCGCTGATGTCAGCGGCGAGGCAGTTCTCAGTAAAGCTTTTGGAGTTGCTGTTGAGACAGACGGTGGTGATCACCGGGAACAGTCTCCCCCAATGTACCGTAGCGAAATGATCAGACCAATATGATTTGGCAGCCGTGCTGTTGCTCGCATACTAATGGCTCATGGCGTAAGTGACGACATTCATTCCGACTTTGTAAGCGACGACGCCATACTGCACGGGATAACGAGGATCATTAATCCACTCCCACGCATCACCGAGATCGCAGTTGCGAGTCATAAAGATCATGAGCCGGCCGTTCCTGTCTTCGACGCCCATGTAATGAGGCGTGACCCCGCCCTTCTCATAAGTCTGTCCCTGAATCAGCGCCGCAACTCCGGGAACCTGGATAACCCCGTCGAGCTCGAAATAGCTGTGAAAGATCGGGTGCGTGAGCGGTAAATCTTTAGGCTCGTACTCTGGGAAGATCATTTTCAGTTGTCCCTGTGCACGCTGCCACTCTGGCTCGCCATGAAAGTCGTCGAGAAAGAGGAACCCGCCGCGCAAGAGGTACTCCCGCAATGATGCCGCTTCCTCTTCGGAGAGTTCCATATGGCCGGGCTCAACAATGTATGCGAGAGGGTAATCGAATAACCGTTGATCAGTTGCACGCAATTGCAGCGGGCCGGTAGAGACGCGCAGGTTAGTGCCTGCCCATTCGTGAATGCCCTTGATGAAGTGTTGATCGGCCTCCGGATAATCGACTCTCCATGCGCCGCCGAATCCATAGTTATATGGTGAGTGCGGGGAGTCGTACACGATGCGGACGAAAGTAAACTCTCCGGGGTGCCACTCAGAGCTCAGCGGCGGACTTGGAGGACCCGGACCACGGAACCGTTGGCGTGGGATTTGCCCTGCCGCAGGCAAGAGGATCAATAGGAGCAACAAAAAAAACAGGAGCGGTGTTATAGCTTGTCGCCGGATTCTAAACATCTGATTGTGCGACTATTCCGCTTGCGCCGCGTTTCTTACTTCATTGCCCCACTATCAATTAGATCACCTGTCTCGCTGATCGCCTTGAAGTTTATCTCTCGGTCATCAAGCTCAATCAACATGAAGTGATTATCCTTATCATAGCCCGCCGCGGTGATCGTGCTTTCCTTATCCATACCGCCGCGACGTAACTTTCCGCCGGCGCCCGTGACGAAATGCTGAACGCCCTGCTGTGGTTTCACCCGCTCATAGATATGATCGTGCCCGGCAAAAACCGCGTTGACCTTGTATTTAGTCAGCAGTGGTTCAATTTTTCTTCTTAGCTTTATACTTGGACCATGTTTCTTGCCCGATGAATAGAGCGGATGATGCATGACCACAACCTTCCACCTTGCGGTAGAGGTGCGTAGCGCGTTCTCAAACCACCCAGCCTGGGCTAGATCGTAATCAGTAGTATCGAGCATGAAGATGTCGACTAATCCGTTTCCTCGATGCAGGGTGTAGTATTGACGCCCTTGCATATTGAATAACGGGTAGTGGCATTGGTCCTGACGTCCTTCCTCCACGTCATGGTTGCCGAACACGGTATGGAACTGGACTTGATTCTTCAAAAGACCGCTAAACGGTTCCTCGAATTTCTTGACGAAGTGACGTGCGGCGCCATTGGGGTAGATGTTATCGCCAGACGCAAGCACAAAATCAAACGACGACTTCTGGTAGACCGAAAGCATCTGCTTGCCCAAAGCAGCCTGGTCATCACTGCCGTCACCCCAATCGCCGATCACTGCAAACCTCAGCTTATCGCTCGCGGTCTCGACGCCGAAAACGGACGAAGGCTTTATTAATGTTCCAGCTGTTAAAGCCGCCAGTGAAACGATTGCCTCGCGTCTGCTGATTAGGTTACTTCGTCTTTTATCCATAGAGTTCTCCCTTTGTTCGACCTCTTTACGGCAGAACCCTGCCTTCTATGTAAGTAAACGTTTATAGAACGTCCATGCCGCACCACGTGAGGATGAGTTCACAAGTATGCACGATGTTACAGTAGTTTTGTTTTGTAAGCCATCGATGATGCCGCACCCGCGCGTCTATGAGAGTAATCGGCTGAAGTTATTGTGAAAAACGATCCATCAAGAAAAACCTCTTCAACCGGCGGCACTGGTCAAGCGACGGACGCAAGATCAACTGCTCTCCGCCGTGATCTCGGACTCGTTGACGCTGTAGGTGTAGGCTTCGGCGCAATCATCGGCGCAGGCATTTTCGTCGTCACTGGCGTCGCCGCGGGGGTCGCTGGTCCGGCCTTCCTGTTAGCCCTGGTATTGGCGGGAATCGCGGCCACCGCTAACGGTCTGAGTTCGGCAGAGCTTGCAGCCAAATACCCGCAGTCCGGCGGTACTTACGAGTACGGCTACCGTGTGCTAAATCCCTGGTTCGGCTTTACCGCGGGCTGGATGTTTCTGGCGAGCAAAATCGCTGCCGCGGGGACAGTAGCACTCGGACTAGCCGGGTATTTGGAAATACTCCTTCCCGGCCTTAATCCACGCGCGATCGCTGTGGGCGCGATCATCGTCTTCACCGTTATCAACTACTTCGGAATTCGCCGGTCAAGCCGGCTAAATCTACTCATCGTATCCATATCGCTATTGTCTCTTCTCTTGTTTGTTGCTGCCGGCTCGTGGTCAATCAAGCAAGAGAACTTTGAACCTTTTGCTCCTGCGGGCTGGCGCGCGGTTCTCGAGGCTTCGGCCATCCTCTTCTTTGCATACACGGGTTACGCGCGCATAGCCACCCTGGGCGAGGAGGTGCGAAAACCAGGCTTTGAATCGGAGTAAGTAATACGATTAATGTCAGTTTGGAAACTTTCCAGTTTTGAGCGTCCCTGTAGATGCATGCCGGAGCTCAGGTAGATCAATCGCTTCGGTCTTTGAATGAGGCACGTAAGAATATACGGCGCCAATGTATTGACAGTGAAAATCTCTCTTGATGAAGCTTCATAAACACCCGCATTGTGAATAACCGCGTCAAACTTTCCTAAAGCATTTACTTTTGAGGCCAACTGTTTTGTCTCGTCGATACTGCCCAGATCGGCTGTTACTACACTTTCTCCACCCGGGACGTGGTCCAAAGCCTCTTGTCCTCTCTTTTCATTGCGTGCATGAAGCACAACCTGGTGCCCCTGGGCGATCAGTGCCTTTGCCGCCAACTGCCCAAGACCATCTGCCGATCCGGTGATAAATATTCTTGCCATTTCTTCTCGATACAACTTTTTACAATCTAATTACAGTCTGTGGAGACCTGGAAGCTGAAAGACCATAGGCTCTCACGCACTGATGGAAGTTGTCACCCAGACCGAAAGGAAATTAACAATGCAAGCTACGATCGGTGTTGCTCAACACTCTTCAGAGCGTGAAGGATCTCAAGATTATCTTAATCACAAGAATGCACGGCTCTGCAAACTCTTCGACGGGCGAATGCCAAAACTTCTACCGGCACTCCTGATCTGTCTGGTGGTTGCGACGGGGCACGGGACGTCTGTTGCTCAGACGACGTCGCCCCCAACCAACGCCGCCGCCCCATCGGACGCGAAGAAGGCGTTCGAGCAAATGAAAAACCTGGAAGGTTCGTGGCAAGGTACGATTATGGACATATCGATCAACGTCACGATTCGCCTCACCTCCAGTCGTACCGCAATCCTGCATGAAGCGACTACAGGTGGAGGGCGCCCTCCAGACCATGAGATCACAATGTTCTACGTGGACGGCGATCGTTTACTCGCGACCCATTATTGTGACGCCGGCAATCGGGCTCGCCTTGATGGGAAGATGTCGCCGGACGGAAAGACGATCGAGTTCAGTTTTATCGATGTCGCCGGCAGCACGCGGGGAGGATTGGTGAAGCGCATGGTGTTCAACATGATCGACGCGAACAAGCACGTCATAGAACTGACCTTCATTATGCCAAACGGTAAGCCGATTGAGTTGCGCGGGGAATTTGAACGCACAAAATGACGACCTAATCAGATTACCTCTTTCACTTAGCTCAGCCCCCGCAATTGAAACGCGTAACCGCCAACACAAACTGCGAAGTTTTGCGCACTCCGCCGTGGTTTTACAAAAAACCGCAAGCTAAATCGCCCTTCAACCGAATGGTCCGTGGGTTGCTACATCAGAATTCCGACAGCGAATTAAAGCTGTGGAAACCCTCGTGCGAAGCCTGATCAAATCATGAAGACGATTATTGAACCTTTCAGAGTCAAGGTAGTTGAGCCTATCAAGTTGACCACGCCGGACGAGCGCGAGCGCTTTCTCAGAGATGCGGCGTATAACCTGTTCTTGCTTAAAGCGGAAGACGTCATCGTTGACTTGCTTACCGACAGCGGTACGGCGGCGATGAGCGCTGAGCAGTGGTCTGCGTTGATGCGTGGCGATGAGTCGTATGCCGGAAGCCGTAGCTTCTATCGTTTTGAAGAGGTCGTGCGCGACATCTTTGGTTTCAAGCACGTGATTCCGATGCACCAGGGACGCGCCGCTGAGCGCATCCTTTTCTCGGTCATGTGCAAGGCAGGAAGCCTGATTCCGAATAACACACACTT
>JAICGZ010000266.1 GCA_025922875.1 Pyrinomonadaceae bacterium | reverse complement strand
GCACGCAAGTTGGGCATCGATGAAGTCGTGGCGGAGGTGTTACCCGACCAGAAGGTCGATGTAGTTAAGCGGTTCCAAAACGAAGGACGCCTCGTCGCGATGGCGGGCGACGGCATTAACGATGCTCCTGCATTGGCCCAGGCGCACGTTGGAATCGCGATGGGCACGGGAACAGACGTGGCGATGAAGAGCGCTGACTTAACCCTCGTCAAAGGAGATCTCCGGGCCATCGTGCGAGCACGCTCCCTCAGCCGCGCGACGATGAGCAACATTAAACAGAATCTCTTCTTCGCATTTATCTACAACACTCTCGGCGTGCCCATCGCGGCCGGCGTTTTGTATCCATTCTTCGGAATTCTGTTAAGCCCGATGATCGCCGCCGCGGCGATGAGCTTCAGCTCCGTGTCCGTAATCGCGAACGCACTGCGCCTCCGCACGGCACGTGTTTAGCCACAAAGAGGCACAAAAAGCGAAAAAATTTCCGTTCAGTTCAGGAATGCACTGCACGGGTTTTGGTGAGAGATGAAATCAAGCAGCGCTTTTGAACCGGAGTTTGACTCGCACTCGCAGCGAAGCTAATACACGCAGCATCAAAAGTTCTACTTGTTCTGATTTGGTTTCACTAGTAAACTTCGCCACGTTTTTGCTTACGGCGCGCAAGCCTCGCTCCATCATCATTCGCGCCACATGAGTTGAGTCCTTGCGCGCGGTTTTGAACCCGCAGTTGCTAGCCGTTTACCTCGCCAACCTTGAGCCATGAAGACTTTCGTGCCTCATATTCCATCAACTCCCGGAGGAATCTTATGAAAACTCAACACTCTGAAAAACTCTCTCAAAATCCTGTACTGCTTACCCTCTTCACCCTCAT
Source organism: Pyrinomonadaceae bacterium (assembly GCA_025922875.1). GTDB lineage: Bacteria > Acidobacteriota > Blastocatellia > Pyrinomonadales > Pyrinomonadaceae > PSRF01. Next base: position 8,356 of record JAICGZ010000266.1, on the reverse strand, counting down.
CGGATTGCTGCCCCTCCATGCAAACGCGCAAACAGTCTTAAGCCGCGCAAGGTTAGGCGGGTACGCGGAGGACATCACTTACGTCACTTCGGGTGCATTGAAAGACCAGGTCGTCATGATGAATGGGTACGAGTTGTACGCAGCCCCATTACAGAAAAAAGGCGTGCTGACTAAAGTCTGTAAGATCGAAAACCCTGAGATAGATCAGTTTGCAACCGGTTTCACTTATGTTGAGTCAGAGGGATTGTTTGTCATGAACAACGATCCTCATCCCAACAAGCTGTATTTCTTTGATCAGACATGCGCCAGCAAAGGCACACGCACGATTCAATATCTGAACAGCAGTTACCGGCCGGCGCACCTCGAAGGAATGGCTTACATTCCACAATCGTCGCCAATGTTTCCGGATCATTTGATGATGGTGGCATGGGACGATCTCGTAACGTCAGTTCGCATCCTAATACTGAGACGCGATGGAGTGCAGGTCGCTGATATTGCGCGTAGTGATTGGCCCGTTCAGTTTACTTTTGACGGTGGATTAGGAGACGTTACTTTTCTTGCTCCGAATCGCCTATTGGTTTCGGTTTACCATACTGACAGTTTATGGACGATGGATTTCAACGGGAATATTCTGTCCGATCCGTTGGCCACAGGCGGGGCGACCGGAATGGGTGAAGGCGTGGTCCAGATGAGCGACGGACGTCTGGTTGCTTCCAACTATCCGCAAAGCCTTCTGCTCTTCGACAAAAACCTCAACCGGCAACCAGAGGATGATCGCAACGACATAATCGGTCTCGGCCTCAATCTTCCAAACGGCGTTGCCTGGGACAGTGATGCCAACCGTCTACTCGTTATTCACGACACAACGGTCACTCCCGGTCCGATCGGTATTGCAGCATTGGCGGCCACGCTCGATAGCACGACGCCCATTATTGATCTGTCTGCGTTTGCGTTTACCCGGCAAACAGTTTATTTGCCGCAGGAAGACATCGTCGGGATTTTACGATTCGGGCCGGCAGCAAGTGATCGCGCGATTCTTCTCTTCAGTGTAAACGGCACTCTCGTCGATCAAATCAGCCTGAGTCCTGCCAGTCTCGGTCAGAACCTTGGAATACCTCAAGGGTTAACTTATCTACCGGACTCAGATGAATTCGTAGTGTCGTTTAATGGGATTTTGGCGAATCAGGGGTTCGAGCGACAACGACTGCGAGTCTTCTCGCGTGCTGGTGCTATGGTACGCACCATTGATTTGTCGGCTACTGGTACCGGAGGCATCGCAGGCCTCGAGTACTTCGAAGATCCGAATGGAGGCGGCGGCCGGTTGTTGATGCTCAGCGCTGTAGGCCGCGTGTTCATAACAGATCTCAACGGCAACTCTCGCAATCCGAACGGCTCCCTGTTCGGTGAATTTAACAACCGTGTGAAGTTAGGCTTGACTACACGTAACGACCTTGCTGCAATCACGTCTGGACCACTGGCCGGCGCGTTTGCGGTGGTTGATTCATCTGGAGGGGAGATTGTGATCTTCCGTTTAGATTGATCTCTGCGCAATCTCTGCGTCTCCGCGATGAACGGGTCACATACCCACGTTCACCGTGGAGACGCACTCATCCCAAATGAAACGGAGGTTACATATGATTCCAGTCAGCAGGCGGTGGCTTGGAGTTGTCTGCCTCATAACCGTCTGTCTTTGCCAGCCAATTGAGGCGCAGGACCGGACCATCGTAGTTAGCGGAACTGTCGTTACTCCGCAGAGGGTTCTCAATAAAGCATGGGTCGTTATTAAGCAGGGTAGGATCAGCCGCATCTCGGAAGAGGTTCCCAAAGAAGAGAATGCAATCGTGGTGAATACGAACGACCTCATCTTCCCCGGATTCATCGACCTGCACAATCATCCGGTGTTCGCCGTCTTTAGAAGATGGACACCTCCAAAGCCGTTTAATAATCGATATGAGTGGCGCAGTTCAGACGAGTATCGGAAGAAAGTCGGTACGCCAGGCAGCGAGTTGCAAGTAGATGAGCAGAGCTTCTGCGATCTCACCCAGTTTGCTGAAGTGCAGGCACTAACGGGTGGCACAACTTCATTCTCGGGCATGTTTCCGCGTAGAGCACCGGCGGCGCCTCTCCCTGACTGTTTATCTCATCTGGCTGTCAGGAAGTTGGACATGCACTCCGGGTTTTACTTAGCAGAGCCTGGACATGAAAGAGTGCAAAACGTTCTTGGCGTAACTCCTCGAGACCTTAGCGACGTTGCCGCCGATGAAGTAGTGCGAAAACTGACCGGGAATGAATTGGACCTGGTGTTAATCCACGTAGCAGAGGGTGCGGCGGCTGACCTTGAATCAAATCTGGAATTCGGTCTGCTTCAATGGCGCGCACTTCTCGGCCCAAGAACCGCCATCATTCACGGTGTCGCATTTGGTAAGAATGATTTTCGAAAGATAAGGTCCGCGGCCTCTTCTATTGTCTGGTCACCTCGCAGCAACATGGAACTCTACGGCAGCACAACGGATGTGATTACTGCTTTTAGAGAGGGAGTGTCGATTGCCCTCGCGCCCGATTGGTCGCCGACAGGAAGCAGAAACATGTTGGCTGAGCTTCAGTATGCTGCCCAACTGAATAAAGATCGCCTCGGCGGCTTTTTCACAAATCAGCAGTTGTTCGAAATGGCGACATCTATACCCGCGAGAATTGCACGCATCGACGACAAGGTGGGAACTATCCAGCAGGGATTATTTGCTGACTTGTTCCTGCTGCGTGGAGACGCAACACGCCCGTTCGATAGCCTGATGCGCGCTACTCCAAAAGATGTGAATCTCGTTTTCGTAAATGGTGTTCCAATTTACGGCGACCCGAAACTAATGGGTACGTTCAGTGTAAAGACTGAGCCTGTCACGGTTTGTTATGAGACTAAGAGTCTGAATCTCGACGTGATGCCTAACGGAAGGCTATCAGATACGCAAGGACGCATTAGTCAGAGACTGAAGACCTATCAGCTCGAACTTGCCAAGCTTGATGACTGCAGCAACTGAAAGTCAGTTTACAGGATTTACAAGATTGGACAGGATTTACATTTTAATCCTGATAAATCATGTAATCCTGTAAAACCGATTTCAGTTCAGTGAATGAGCTGCCAAACGATTGCCGGACGCTACGAACATGAGATTGAGTACTTCATCAGTCACGAAGCGTTCGTCGATATCCGGGAGGCGCACTTCGCGTTCGGTTCGGCCGCTGTTGACGTTAACGCCGGCGAGGCCGTTGCCGTCGCGACGGTCGAGATCGGTGTAGAAGTACATCCACTGGCCACGCAGGGTTGCGAGGCGCTCGCGATGCCAGAGGAAGCGTGAGAGGCGGTCGAGCTGGCGTGAAGGATCAATACGATCCAACAGTCTGTCTTCGATATCGATGGTTCGCGGTTGCGGTCGTGGCAGTGAACCACCGCGGACGCGCGAGGCGATTCCAAATTGTCTGAAGCGCGAGGTGGCGTAGTTTCGCGCCTGTGCGGTGGCCAGCGATTGAAGATTGGAGAAGGATGAGCGCGCTGCTAGTCCCGACCAACTCAAGCTCGTGACCGAACGCGCGATCTGCACGCCGCGAACTGCCGTCATCGCAGGCGCGCCAAAACGAAAGTAGAGTGAAGCCGCACGAGCCGTGATTGCGGCTACGGTGCGAAAGATTCCACGTCCCGGCGGCGTGTGCCGAGCGCGCCAGAGTTGCCGGCCCGTCACTCGATCAAAGCCCGCGATCTCCGACTGACCGCCAATCACGACATCACCGCGATCATTCAACAGCCCGAACGAAGCGCGTTCGATCTTGTGTGGAAAACGATTGGTCCGTTTGCCGTTATTTGCGTCCAACAGGATCAGGTCGTCGCGATCGGCGATCGCGATCGTGTTTCGATCCGGCAACAGTAAATTCGTGATGCCTTTGTCTGCGCCTTTGTAGCGCCAGAGCACTTTGCCCGTGAGAGCGTCAATCGCACTCACGCCGTATGAACCTCGCTCGATCGTCTCGCCGTCTTTGAGGCGCGTGAATTGTCCACCGGTGCGCACGTAAAGAACGTCGCCCACGAGGATCATCTCCGGCGTCCGTCCGAGATCCTTTGCTTCCCATTCGGTGTCGCCAGTCCGGCGCGAGATCGCCCTGACGCGCCCGTGCCCGGAAACGTAAAGCAAACTTTCGGTGAAGATCGGCTCGGCTTCACTGAGCGCAAGTCCTTCCTCGTTGACACGATACTTCTCGCGCAGGCGCTCCTTGCCAGTGCGCGCATCGAATGAAGTGACGCCTTCATAAAAAGCGTAGAGTCGACCGCCAACGAATGCCGGTGGGTAATAGTTGTCGAGCGTGTAATCAACCTCTTTGCCGGAGTCTTCCGGCCAGCGCGCGGGCATCATCTCGACTTCCCCAACTTCATACTTCCAGAGTTCATCGCCGGTGGCGAGATCGAGCACATGCAGCAGCGGGCGACGTTTGAAACCATCGCGGGCGCGGTTCTTCGCATCCTTCGCGAGCACGACGGCGAGCAGGTTAATTTCGGGGTCGACGGACATCTGCATCACTGCGCCCTTGATCTTGTCGCTGCGCCAGATCGAGTCGCCCGAGAGAAGATCCACTGCCTCGATGCGAGCCTTGTCGCCTTTTTCCAAACTCAAGAGCACGAGGTCGGTACCAGGCACCGGAGCGACATCAGTTTCATCGAGCGAAGTGTCTTTGCGACGCCACAGGATCTCGCCGTTCGAACCGTCGATCGCGTAGAGCGACTTTTCCGTGCCAACGACGATCACGCCCAGCTCGGTTGACTGGTAAAAGCGAATGTCTTTATCGAGTTTTGCAGTCCACGATTGGGCGAAAGCCGGCAGGGAAGACAAGACAAAAAGCAGTAGAGTACAACTTAACTTCATGCGACTAGCATAACCCAGATCTGATATGCTTTGCGGCGCAACATGGCAGGATTTTCTCCGCAAAGGCGCAAAGCCGCAAAGTGTTTAAGCATCGCGTTTCTTCTTTTGAGCGCGAGCGGCGTGTATGCGCAGTCGCTCGATCCGAACGCGCCCGCACCGGTCCGTACTAACAGTGTGACCGGCCGGATCGGCGCGCGCGATTTGGGCGATGCACGGCTGACCGATCATTACTATGCCTTCACCGGTACGCCCGGCGATCTACTGATCACTGTTCAGGGTAACAACCTCAATGGCGACGTGGACGTGTTTACCGCCGTTTCGTTGCGGCCACTATTGAAGTTGACGCTCTACGCGGAGATCGCGGCGCCGGTCACAAAGGGAATCTACCTGCGCAAGCGCGAAGACCTGATCCTTCGAGTCCAGGCACGTAGTCCGAATGACGATGAGGGAACGTATCGTTTGTTTTTCGGCGGTTCGTTTGAACCGATCCTTGGTGGGCCCGAGATAGCCGAAGCGGAACCAACACCCACGGAAACTCCGGTCAGCCCTGGGGCAAGACGTGTGACCTCGGCAGGTGCAAGAATCGAGGAACCCACACCACCACCGGTCACGGAAGTAGTAGCGGCAGCACCGACACCGGAGCCAACACCTGAACCGACACCTGAAGCCACGCCCGTTGAGACTCGAAGAGAATCAGAAGCGAAACCCGCTGAGATCGAGACTGAAAAACCATCCGCTGCGCCTCGGAACACTCGTGGACGCAGACCTGCGGGACGACGCCGCCCTGCGGGGAGAACGAGAGATACTATTGCCGCGACTGAAGAACCAAAACCTGCGCCCGAGCCGGAGCCTGAGGTTGGACCACGGCTCGTGATCGAGACCAATGATGGGACGTTGATCAATCGTTCGATGAGTACTGTCAGACGTGTGACGGTTGAGAATGGTCAGGTCGTAGTAACGGGTAAGGACGGCAAGATCGATCGAATACTCCTGGTCAACGTTGTGAGGATGTCGATCGCACCTTAGCCAAATCCGTGGCTTATTTTCCTGCTTTCAAGCTTGCAAGCTTGTCTCGGAATTGCGGCAGGTCCTGACTATTGGGATCGACCTGCTCCAGTTTTGCGATCGCGTCTTCGGCTGCCTTCGCGTCGCCCTTCTCCAACGTTGCTGCCGCCAATCCCGCAAGCACCATCACGTCGTCAGACTTCATCTTCATCGCCGCTCGATACCATTTCTCGGCCTGGTCGTAATGGCCCGCATCGAGGTTTACCATTCCGAGTATGGCGACAGTCCGGTAATCAGTGGGCTTTATCTGATTTGCTTTCAGCAAAAACTCAATCGCCTGATCGTAGCGCTGAATCTGATAGTAGAGCTCGGCGGCTCTGACCTGCGCCTCGAAATTCTGCGGCTCGTTGCGCGCCTTCTCCAACTGGGCGGTAACCTCCTCACGCATCTTCTGCGGGTCCGGAGCATTCTGCGCTCCGACAGGAGGATGATCCGCCGGCATCGTTTGCGAACTCGCCGTCGTTTGCATCGCGGTCTTTTGCGCCATCGAACTGGCAAACATGAATCCCACGATAAACCCGAAGAGGATTCCGATAATTGCAAAAAGAAGATTTTCTCTGGACATGATTTCTTAGTTATTCCCGGCCAACGCTTTCGCTTCATTGATTCGTGACGTAATGGTCTCGGCCACCTCGGAGCCCGGAGGGACTTTCTTCAACACGCGTTGCCAGTAATCGACGGCCTTCTTGTAATCCTTCACCTCAAACGCCGCGCTTCCCGCCAGCTGTAGTGCCTTTGCGTTTTCCGGATCGACTTTCAACGCGCGTTCGATAAGCTCCACCGGTTTACCTTGAAGACTCCTGCCCGCGGCCATTGCACTTGCGAAGGCATAGTCAGCCCACAGATCGGCATCGTTCGGCGTCAACTCGGTTGCCCTGGCATAAGCACCCGTGGCTTCTCCGAATCTTCCCATCGAGCTATACGATCGGGCCAGCATGGTCCAACCCTGCGCGTCGGACGGATTTGACTTGAGCCGGTCAGCAAGCTTCGCGACGTTTGCTTCAATCTCTTCCTGCGAGCGTTGGGCCGGCGCTGCTGGTCCAGGTCCAGTTGCGCGGGTGGGTGCACTTGCGACGGGCGAGCCGGTGATGGCTTTTGGGTTGCCGACATTCCAATAAAAGACGAACGCTACGAGTGGCAGGCCAAGAGCCAGCGCGTAAGCCGTGCCTCGTGCTGTCGCCGGCGCCGCTGTCACTTTTTTCTTTGATTTAACCGTGGCGGTGTCTTCGAGCAGACGCCGCTCGATCTCATCACGATCCTGAGCATACTGCTCCTGACTGACGATACCGTTTTGCAGATCAGCCTCGAGCTCGGAAAGTTGATCGCGATAGACAGCGATGTTCGCCTGTCGCCGTTCCTCCTCAGTTGCTCGCGCCGATTCTGCAGACCGCTGGAGCACAGGCGGCAAGACAAACGCCAGTGCAATCAGGATAAACACAGCACAGATCACCCAGAACAGAATCATGCCCGCTCCTTTCCGGAAGCTGATGCGAGCAACTCCTCTGCACGGCGACGTTCGTCGGCGCTCAACGGCTTTTCCGGAATTAAATCACGGCGTTGTTTGATGTAACGGAAAAGCACGTACAACCCGGCTAACAATAAGACAAAAGGTCCAAACCACAGCAGATAAGTCGCATACGTGACGCGAGGTCGATAGAGGATGAAGTCGCCGTAACGTGCGGTTAGGAACGCAATGATCTCCTGGTCACTTTTGCCGGCCTTCATCTGCTCGCGAATCTCGCGGCGCAGATCTGAAGCTAATCCGGCGGGCGAGTCAGCAAGAGTTTGGTTTTGGCATTGAAGACAACGAAGCTCGTGAGACAGTTTGGCGAGGCGTTGCTCGATTACAGGATCGCCGCTCGATCGTTCTTCCTCCTGCACCTGCGCGGTGGCGAAGGAAGAAAGCAGGCAGAGCAACAATAGTGCGAGCAAACGCGAGCGAGTCATTTGGTTGTTCCCTCACGATTCAATTCCTGGATCAGCGGGAGAACTTTTTGCGACCAAACACCGGGCGTCACGGGACCGACGTGTTTGAGTCGAATCGTGCCGCTTTTATCGATGATGTAAGTTTCAGGCGCGCCATAGACTCCGTAATCGATCGCGACACGCCCGTCGAGATCGACGGCGCTCAGTTGATAAGGATCACCAAACTCTTCGAGCCATGCGAGCGCGTCTTCGCGTTTATCTTTGTAATTGAGGCCCAAAATCGGAATGACTCCTGACTTCGCGTACTCGAATAAAAACGGATGTTCATCGCGGCAGGCGATACACCACGATGCCCAAACATTCAGCAGCCACACCTTTCCGCGCATGTCTTCGGCGGAGAAAGTCTTCGTTGGATCTTTTAATTGCGGCAGACGGAAGGTGGGCGCGGGTTTGTTGATTAG
>JAICGZ010000265.1 GCA_025922875.1 Pyrinomonadaceae bacterium | reverse complement strand
GATCAGCATCACGATCGTCTTGCCGCGGACGTCGAGTCCTTTGTAGTCGTCCCATCCATACTCCGGCGCCACTACGCCGTAACCGACAAACACCATGTCGGAATTTTCGACCTTTGATTCGGGAACGAACCGGCGCGAGACGGCGACGTAGTCCTGGGGAAATGTCAGGTTTAGCTGCTTGCCGCCAACAGTGAATGAAGCGGTTGGGACGCCCGTAAATCCCACGAGGGGGACCTTCTGAACATACGTACCGTCGGGATTCCCGGGCTTCAGTCCCAGGCGTTGATATTGTTCGGTCAGGTATTTGACGGTGAGTTCTTCACCTTTTGTTCCCGGACCACGCCCCTCGTACTCGTCACCTGAGATGACTTTGGTGTGCTGCATGATGCCGTCTGCGGTGATTGCGTCGAAGGCGGCCCTCAGTTCCGCGGGAGCAGCGTTGTTGGCGGCACTGGAGTTTGTGTTTGTGTTGGTGGGGGTGGTGGTGCACGCGAGTGCGAAACAAAGCACCGCCGCGCACGAAACGATAACATGGATTCGCTTCTTCATTTGAGCCCCTCGATTCTGTTGTTGTACTTGATAGACTTTCTATGCCCGAAACGTGGGGCCAAAGTCAAACTCGGCTGGGTGGGCAGCCGGGCGACGCGCGGGATGAAGATCCGTTCTAAGCAGTTGAGATGTCTGGTCGATCTCTTTCAGAGGGACGCGATTAATCAGGCGATGTGCTCGATGTTGGGCGGGCGTTCGGCCGTAGAACCGTTTGAAGTCGCGAGTGAATTGGTCTTTGCTTCTTATTCCCACTCGCGCTCGAATTTCTTTCATACTCAGGAAGGTGGTCTCGATTAACTCTTTCGCTTGCCGCATCCTGAGCGCCCGATAGTATTGCGCCGGTGACATGCCCGCCTCTGCTTTGAACAGATGACGGAAGCGAGAAACAGAAAGCCCGACAGCACTCGCCAGTTTCTCAATCGAGGGCTCGGACCCCGGATTTACTTTCATTAACGAAATAACCAGCGATACCCGTTGTTCCATACTCCAATCCCCACGAATTGTGAGCTTTTGGCCAGCGACTGAAGCTGAATTCCAGAGCCGAACTATATGGATCAACGGGCAGGAAATCTTTAGGGAACTCTTTACGACTTATTAGTAACTTCTCAAGAGTGAAGTGTACGAGGTAGCATTACGGTGTGATGTCGCATCCACTTACATTCTTGCGCCCGGAATGGTCAGCCCGGCAGCACACCTCGGAACCTCACCGGTAATTGATTTATGAAAAGCTCCAGCGAACGAGATAATCAGCTTTACGAGTTTGGTCCATTCTGTTTAGACGCAAGCGAGCGGGTACTGCTGCGCGACGGGCGAGTGGTGCCGCTACCACCAAAAGCGTTCAGCACCCTGCTGACGCTCGTCGTGAACCGAGGCCGTCTGGTTGAGAAGGACATCCTCATGGAAAAGGTTTGGCCGGATGAGTTTGTCGAGGAGAGCAATCTTGCGCAGCATATCTTCACGCTGCGGAAGGCGCTCGGTGAGAGTGGCGTAAACAGAAAATACATCGAGACGGTGCCGCGGCGAGGCTATCGTTTTGTTGCTCCTGTGACGGAGCGTCGCAAGGAGTCTGCTGAAGTTTTCAATGAGGCGAGCGCGCAACTTCCCACCAGGAAACATACGAATGAGAGGTTCGTCGATATCCAGTCAATCGCTGTGCTGCCGTTCGAACTGCTTGGCGCGGGACCGCAAGACGAGTATCTCGGACTGGGTATCGCCGACGCGCTCATCACTCGGCTCAGCAACCTCCGACAAGTCAAAGTCAGACCTACAAGCGCTGTGCGAAATGCAATCAGGGACGATGTTATTTCTGCTGGTCGTGCATTGAAGGTGGCCACGGTGCTGGAGGGGACCATTCAGACCTGGGACGAGTACATTCGCGCGACAGTGCAGCTAGTGAGTATTCAGGATGGTGCGACACTGTGGGCCCAAAGGTTCGACGAGAAGTTCACAAACATCTTTGCCATAGAAGACTCCATCTCGGAACAAGTGGCCGCGGCTTTGACCGTGAAGTTGACGGCCCGGGAGCATGAACAACTCGTCAAGCGTTACACCAACAACACGGAGGCGCACCAGGCGTATTTGAAGGGCCGCTACTTCTTTGAGAAGAGAACGCGGGAAGGCGTTACGAAGAGCATTGAGTATTTCATGCTGGCGATCAGAATTGATCCTTACGATGCTACTGCCCATGCCGCGTTGGCCGAATGCTATTGCTCCCTCGCCATTTTCGACCTGCTGTCGCCAAACAACGCCATGCCGCGAGCAAAGGAGGCCGCTCTAAAAGCTTTAAGCATTGAGCCCAACCTTGCCGAAGCCCACGCCGCGCTGGGACAGTCTCTCTTGAACGATTGGGAATGGGCAGCGGTTGAGAAGGAGTACAAGCTCGCCATCGAGCTGAATGCCAACTATGCGAGAGCTCATCACTACTACGCTATCTACCTCCGACACATGCGACGCTTTGACGAGTCGTTGAAAGAGAGCAGGAAGGCCCAGGATCTCGATCCGATTTCAGCAACTCTTAAGGCCGCGGCAGCGGGAACGCTCTATTGCGCCGGGCGGTACGACGAGGCAATCGAAGAGCTCAACCGGACCTTCGAGTTAGACGCTAATTACCCGATCGCACATTACTGGATGGCCCGGATCTATGTGCAGAAGGCGATGTATGAAGCAGCGATAACGGAGTTTGAGCGCACGATCAGTGTGTTTGGCAAAAATCCGGAAATGTCGGCGCATCTCGGATATGTTTATGCACTTTCGGGCAGAAAAGACGAGGCACAGAACGTACTCAATGAACTCGAGGATTTATCGAGTAAAGAGTATGTGCCATCTTATTACCGAGCAATTGTGTGTGTGGGACTTGAGCGAAAAGAGGAGGCGTTCGAATGGCTCGAGAGGGCTTATCAGGAACACGATCTGAATCTCATACCGCTCGCCGTCGATCCCTCGCTTGATAGTCTGCGCGACGATCCGAAGTTTACGAGACTGCTACAACTCACCGGGCTCATTGATCAAGTGTAAGCGTGTTATTTGTTTGCGCAGAGTTGGATGGCGCGGCGAAACGCGATGTTGAAGTTCTCAGCTTCCGTCTTGTCGTCAAACATAAAGAACAGATTCCTTGCCGTCATTTTGCTCTTCAGATCGATTCCCTCAGCCGCCGAAACTTCCATTTCGATAACATTGCGTCGGAAGAATCCTTTCTCTTCAAACTCAGTCTTCCACGTTCCGATTACGTTCGCGCTCTTGGGATCCTTAATGTATTTAGGTGTGGTGCTGCCTTTGTATTTCAACTTGTTAAGTGGAACGGATAAAACGCCACTCTGTGGCGTCAGTTGCTTTTCGCCTTTTCGCCCGGCCATGAGGAATTTGGAAAGACTCATGAAATGCTGGTCGTAGCTACCCGAGTACCACTTCAGGATTTTGACTTGATCATTCTTGAGCTTCAAACTACAACCGTCGAGGCTATCCACCGTAAACCCACTGGAGAAGTAGGCCGATTCTGAAAGGCGCGACAGCATCAGGTTCATGCTGTCCATCGAGTCGTTACTGCGATATGCCTCACCAGCATCGAACTCCAACCCAATGCGCGCAAGAGGGAAACTAGTCTTGTTTAGCGACTCCACAATCTCTGTCACAGTCGCAGGCTGAGTCGTGGCTGACTGGGTGCTCTGCTGCTGCGCGAGTGTGCCCGGTGCGAAGCCGACTGACACAATCAAAACGACGCAACACAACGACACTGCGAGTGTTTTCATATCGCTCTTATATCTCACATCCGCGTGGACCATGTGGCCCAGGTGAGTGATGGTGGCCGATCGAAGCCACTTCCGTCATGAAGCCGTTCCAGCGCTTCACCGAGGTATGCCGCACTGCTTCGGAGCGCGTCGTACTCGCTGGATTGTTGCTCTGTAGACGAGTGTTTGAGCACCTCGATGACACCACTTCGTCCGATGACACTCGGTAGAGATAGTGTGACCCCAAATTCCTGTTGCCAACTGCCGACCGGTGCGACGTAATGCTCGTCGCGAAGAATCGCTTCGACAATCCTGCTGGTGACGATACCAATGCCGTGTTGACTCGCATCGGTCGCTTCGATGATGTCGATGTTCGCGTCAATCACGCCGCGTTCGACCTTCTTTTGGAAATCGTTGATGTCTGAGTATTCTGAAGGTATTAACTCCGATACCGGTATTCCACCTACTTGCACCGACGACCAGGCGTAGACTTGCGTCTTGCCGTGCTCGCCAAGGACGTATGCATCAACAGATTTCGGGGAACAGTTCAGTTGCTCCGCGATCTGAATACGAAAGCGGAGTGTGTCCAGGAACGTACCAGCACTGAGAACAGGATTCTGCGCGCCTTTATTTAGAACTTCCTGTCGCGCTACGTCCGCGAGCGTATCAGGCGGATCGGTAACAACGACGATAGGAACAGTGGATGATTGGTCGATAATCTGTGGCATTACCTCTCTATATATTTCAGCGTTGCGCGGTAAGAGACGCTGACGTCCCCACGGATCGTTTCGGTCGATCGCACCTCCGGTTTTTTCATTAACACCAGCCGTAATCACAACAACGTCAGCATCGCCAAGATGCTGGTACGTGCCAACCGTGAGTCGTGTACCGGGACACAAAGGTTCGCCGTGAGACAAGTCGTTGCGTACGCCTTTGGTGTGTTGTTCGCGTTCCGCAAGATCGATCAAAACGATCTCGTCACACGAGCCGCGCAGCAGCATGGCCTTGGCACACGCGGTACCGACAAATCCCACACCGATCACGCCGACCTTCATGGTCTCCCCTTTCCAGTCTTGCGTCGAGATTTCCAGAGTTGGTCCAACTCTTTGCAAGCGGCAATGATTGCGTTTTTGTGGCCGCGTTTGGAAGATACTACAGGGTTACTGTCAGCAATTTCTTCATGTAGCTGCACCAGCTCATGAAGCAACTCGTCCTGTCCGCTATCAATAATAACTCCCTCGATATCTATCAGGTGTTTGAGTGGCTCCGCACCCATCTCCCAATGTACAACTGCCATTCGGGGGAAGTCGTTTTGATCCAGAAGCACGGCGAGTCCAAACGAGAAGGGCGGATCAAAACTATCACCCAGCAGGTTTCTGATAAGTTTCTTCTTCGGAATAAGAAGTACTTCAACATCGCAACCCGTTGTGGCTTTCTTGTTAAGATGCAGCCGGAGTCCTTTCAGCGCATAGAACTCGTTCTTCGAGATGATCTCGTTACGCATGGCCTCGAAGCTAAAGATGCGTTTCACCGCTCTGCATTTTTTGAAATTCGTTTTGTAGTAGGCTGTTGAGTAATTTCCCTTGTATCCACAGATCGCTAGAATCGAGTCCGTCTTTTTTGCGGCGGTTACAAGGTTCCGGAGTGCCTGGCTCGTTTTGCCGATCTTAATGAATTGAGATTGCTCCAACTTCCCGCGAGCTGAGTCGGAAAGATCCTTCATCCAGTTAAAGACGGCCTTTCCGAAAGGACCTGAACCTTTAGCGATCTGAGGTGAGTTGCGCATCTTCGTAAGGACTCCTATGCGAGAGTTTGAGCGCGACTATTATTTCTCCGGAGCTTTGGTAATTGAGCCAGGAAATAGATTATGAAGATGGGCGCCCCGCTCCGGTTGTGAACGCGTAAGAACCTATCTCTACACCGCGGAACTGTCAATGATTGAGTTGTGAACTCAAGCGGCTTGTGTAAACACTTTACGGCACGTGTTCCGAAAAAGAATAGCTTCCTGTCTGTACCGGAAAGGTCACGGGGTTCATGCCAGTGTGCCAGTGTGTACTCAATATCCTCTCACCTGCACCTAAGCGTGTATTGCCAAAGACCTACTGCGAAATAACAAGCCATGGATTACTCCAATTCCCACGCTAGTGGCTGCTAAGATGGATGGGCTTTGATATGGACATCGTAAGCATTTCACACGGACCCGACTCCCTAACTGTTTCTGAATGACTCGATCCCGTGTCCTAATCCTGCTCGCTTTCGCCGCGGTTTATCTAATCTGGGGTTCGACTTACCTCGGAATTCGCTACGCAATCGAAACGCTGCCGCCGTTTTTGATGGCGGCAACACGATTTATGGTGGCAGGCGCGATCCTGTTCATCTGGGCCAGCGTCAGTGGTGAAAGCATTCGCGCGTCGTTCTCGCAATGGCCCAGGGCTTTCCTGCTTGGTGCGTTGATGTTGCTGTGTGGCAACGGCGGTGTGACGTGGGCCGAAAAGTACATTGCGTCAGGATTCGCCGCTCTGCTCATTGCCACGGAGCCACTGTGGGTGGTGCTGTTGAACTGGATGCTGAGCCACCGTCGTCCGAGTGGCAAGGTGTTGTTTGGAGTTTTGATCGGACTCGCTGGTGTCGGAGTTTTGGTCGGTGACGGATTGCGACACGGCGGCGCAAGTTTATCGATGGAAGTTATCGGTTCGGGTGTGGTGATACTCTCGTCGGTTGCCTGGGCTATCGGTTCTCTATATTCGAACCGGCATCCGATGAAGGCCTCAACGTCGATGGCTTCCGGGATGCAGATGCTCGCCGGCGGCAGTTTGCTATTGCTGTTCAGTCTGATTACAGGCGACGTGCAAAAACTCAATCTCGCAAACTCGTCGTGGACGTCGCTTATTGCCCTTGCGTATCTGACGCTGTTTGGCTCGCTCGTCGCGTTCACCGCCTACAGTTGGTTACTGCGGAACGTCACTCCCGCACGCGCCGCGACGTATGCGTATGTGAACCCGGTGGTGGCGGTGTTGTTGGGTTGGCTGTTTGCCGGCGAGCCGATAACCCTGCGGGTGATCATCGCCGCTGCGATCATCGTGGGCTCTGTCGTACTGATCACAACCTACGGTCGAGAACACGAGCCCGTCCGCACCGCCCCACTCCACGACTCTGACTGCCCCACGCACCCCTGCGCATAATCGAGGAGGTTTATTAATTCACATTGATACCCAGACGATCAGCGGACTTGAAGAGCGACAGACCAAGAATACAAGCGACCACGAGATTGAAGTAGAACGTGAACGACGCACTGATGAAGCCGCCGACCAGATTTCCCATGAATGGAAGCGTGAAGGGTGAGGTTACGATGTTGACGACGACGCTTACCACCAGCGAAACGACCTGGACCACAATGACCATGGCGAACGCCTTGAAGTAAGTGGTTCCCATCCTGTGAATCGTGTCCAATCCTACAAGCGGGTTGATTACCGAACCGAAGCCTTGTGTGTAGCCTGCGACGGTGAGCGCCATCGGGTAATAGAACACTCCCCAGGCAAAAAACAGTAGCAATAAAACGGCTATAGACAGCCGGGCGCCAAGATAGGGCAAGAAGTCGCGGTAAGTTCCGATCGGATCATTCGCCTCCGCCTGCGACGCTTCAGCTTCGCGTGCAATCGCCGCTCCTGGCCGCGTCTCTTGAAGCTTCCTGTTTGCTTCTTCTAATCTCGCCGGGTCAGCGTTGGGATCAGTAAGCACCTCGAGGTCTTCTTCGCTCGGTCCAGTTGACTCGGCAACGTGATCCGCTCCGAAAGACGAAGAGTTCACGTCATTGCCACCGCTGAGGACGCCAAACATCAATGCGATCACAAGCGCGATTAGCGGGCCCCAGGAAACAATCATGATTCCCACTCCGAGGAAGATGGGAACTATAAAGTCGTCCACAATGGAAAAGCTGCTGAAGTCCGGCATGAAGCTTCGATTGAGCCTGCCCCAAGCCACCTGACTGATTACGTGTGAGATGCAGCCAAACAAGATCACTCCCGCTATGAGGCTACCGCGGAAGCCTGCGAGCAGAAGTAAGCCATAGATCAGAGCACCGGTAAACAATGCGGTCTTGTGATTGAGTGGATAACGAATGGCGCGAACGAAATCCTCCATTCCGAAACCAGACTGTTGAAGAGCGGTACGCGCCGCCTTTTCTGTTACTGCTCGGTACTCACGGCACAAGTCGCCGCACAACGGACAAATTGGAACCTTGCCGGTAAACTTCGGACAGTCCTTGCAAAAAACTGCGCCGCACATTCGACACACATATTCCGGAGCCGCTGCAGGATGGTTTTGGCAAACACTTGTGCCGGATGGCGCAACGACTCTTACCGGTTCTACCCGGCTCGTCGCTGTTGTTGAATGACTTGGTGGATTACCTAATGCGGCCGTGGAGTCTACAAACGTTTCATGCGAGTTGCTCGCTGGTTCGGGAGCGGGCGTCACTTCTCCATTGAACGCGCCTTTGAGTTTTGGGACACGGCCGGCATCAATCCAGCTTAAGTTGCCTTTGCTGACTTTGTCGGTGGGTAGAACGCAGCCCTCGACGATCCATTGTTTCAGCGTTTCGAGGTTGGTCTCGAAGACTCCTTCGGGCGTGCTCACACGCCAAACTTCAGGTTGTGCACTCATACACTTTGTCCTCTGGGGGGATGGCAGCTTGCGGTTGGACTGCCAACTGATGGTGACGGATTGGACCAAAAGAGGGCGGCCGTCAGGAGCTCTGGGCTGGCCGCTGTGTCTCAGGCGAGACTCCTGGATTATGTGAGGTCTAGGGCGAGGCTGTCAAACTATTTCCTGGTCCACTGGCTTAGAGTAAAAAGTGGAAAGGCCGCGTTCTCACCAAACGTCGTAGAGTGTCCAGCGCAGGACGAAAAACAAAACTGGAGTGAGTATGATGGCGCCGCCAGCGACAAATCTTGCAGCGTTGCGTTGGGCTTTCTCGAAGAAGTGCAAATAACAAGCTCCGAGCAAAACAAATAAGAAAATACCTATCGGGATTGAGAGATTGCGATTATGTCCTACTAGTCTGCCAAGGTAGATAAATATCAGCGCATGATTTAGCGCAAAGGCAGCGGCCACCAGCAACACCAGGATCGGCAAGACGATACTTCTCGGACTAAACTTTCTAACTCCCTCAAAATTAAGGGCCAACAATTCTACCAACGCGTTGCTGCGAAGCATTCTTTCACCAGCATCAGCGTCGAAAACCTCGGGACGAAACTTGAACGACTTAATAATTTCGCTAATCCCGTCTCGAATAAAAAGGTAGGCGTTCACCAGATAGCCCAGACGAATGTGCAAATACGTTAGAACAAGGGGAATCACCAGATCCAGCGACTTCATCGGTAGTTTTATGACCGCAGCAAGGCCTTCGACGAGTTCCGGGTTATAGAGCTGAAAGGTAGCCAGGGTGATAAGTATTGCCTGAATAAGCCAGTTGTGTTCAGACGACTGCCGCAACGGTTCAAGCTGACCAATCAAGTAAGCGAGGAACTT
>JAICGZ010000264.1 GCA_025922875.1 Pyrinomonadaceae bacterium | reverse complement strand
GGCTTTGATGAACGCTGCCTGGAAGGGACATGCCGAAATCGTCGATCTGCTGCTGGCCCAGGGCGCTGACCTCGAAGTCAGAGATGATAGAGGCATGACGGGATTAATGTTTGCTGCCTGGGAAAACCGCACCGATATCCTCAAATCGTTGCTCGACAAAGGCGCCAATGTGGATACAAGAGACGAGAACGGCTGGACCGCCATGATGAGGGCAGCAGTTCAGGGCCACACCGAAAGCATGCTGATATTGCTGGAAAAAGGGGCAGACGTAAACGCCGGGTCCAGAGAAGGTGATACGGCGCTGATACGCGCAGCACAAGGAGGGCATATCCAGACCGTCAAAGCATTGTTGGAGCGAGGAGCCGACATAAACCGGCCAGACAAGCTCGGTAATACGGCCCTGCTGAAGGCGGCGCAAGAGGGTCATAAGGAGATGGTCCAAGTTCTTTTAGAGAAAGGAGCGGATTTAAATGCTGTCGACAGCGAAGGAAAGACTGCCTTGGCAGTAGCAAAGGAACAGCGACGGGCAGAGATAGTTCAACTGTTAGAAGATAAAGGAGCGCGATAGACGACAAGATCCGCCATAGAAAATCTATTGACAGTGTTTCCCATCAGTGATAAATCACACGCCCAAATTAATATCCTCGCATTGCACTCAAGTTTTCTCCCGACGAGCTTGAGCTTATCCCAAGTGTAAGCTTGGACACTCATAGTCCCAGAAGCCTGACGAGAGAAGCTTTCACTCCCAACTCTCAATTGGTTTTTTAGCCTGGTTTGCAAATGTGGGCCATAAGCGAGCCTGCATTCCAGTCGAACCATCCCTGAGCTACGTCAACACAACCAGAAGGAACTCAACCCTGGAAGCGGTGACGCAACTCGCCATCAGGATCAGCTTACCCAGTTAAATGGTAAGGAGGAGTTATGAAGAAAAGAGCTCAACTAACTCTAATCGCTTTTCTGATCGCGTTCGCAGTTCCGATGATTCTGTCGAGCGGTGAAGCGTCATCAGATTCAGAGTCACAACGGCTAAGCACCGGGATGACCAGTGCTGATTATCTTCTGGCCGACTACAAAGAGTGGGAGGCAAAGTATTTGGAGAATGGCGGAGACCGGAACGTGGTCATGTCGATGGGCTGGTTCAAAGGTCTCTCTACTGAAAAGATGAATGCCTCTGGGCAAATTAAGCTAAATCTTTTGGACGGCGTCGTTTCGGTTGAAGCCCAAGGACTTTCCAGGAAAGAGAGCTGGGACGTCTGGCTGGTCGACAATGGTCCAGGAAGCAGTGTGACACCCGATGCGGAGGATGTGATGGTCCGCGTTGGCAGTTTGAAGCACCAGGGGAAGCTTGCAAAGCTTGAGGCCAACCTTGGAAGCAAAACATTCGTGAACTTCGACCCCGATCTTTACGTCATCACACGAGCCGGCAAGAATCCGGCAGATGAACGTATTTTGGTGGGAACGACGACGCTCTTCCAGCGTCTCTATCGGAGCGGCCAGCGCGGGCAGTTCGGGCAACTCGCCGATATGGACTTGCCCCGTCCCGCTCCCGCGGAGCCCGCCAGGGAGGACAGCCTGTGGAGTAGCCTGGTCGAGAGCGTGATCCCTTCGGCGCACGCGGCAATAGGGATCGTCCCGGATGGCGGGGGCAGCGGTGACGGTGGCTCACTGACTAACCTTGACCTCCTGATAAACCAGGGAAGGACACTTTTTTTTAGCGAACTATTCAACGGAAACGGCAGGACTTGCGGCACTTGCCACCGTGAGGACGAAAATCTCGCCATAAGTCCTGAGTTCATCGCGACACTGCCGGCGAACGATGCGCTCTTTGTTGCTGAATTCGACCCGAACCTTTCAGCGAGTGCGTGTCCCGGAGGGACACCATGTTTCGAGAATCCAGTGTTAATGCGGAAGTTCGGGTTGATACTGGAGAACCTGGACGGGTTCGGCGACCTCGCGAACAGGTTCGTTATGCGCGGCGTTCCCCACACACTCGCCCTGCTCCAAAACACGCTGACGCCAGCCCCGGATGGAACGACCACACCGCCGAATGAGAGGACAGGATGGAGCGGCGACGGCGCCCCCGTCGGCACGTTTACGCTTAGCAATGGAACGTCACATCTGGCGCAGGGTTTCCTCAGGGATTTCCCCATAGGGGCGGTGATCCAACATTTCACGAAGACGTTGCTCCGGCGAAACAACATTGACTTCCGTTTGCCGACCAACGCCGAACTGGATGCTATGAATGCGTTTATGAGATCCACTGGACGCCGGGCCGATCTTAATTTAGCCGGACCCGGAGCTCTAAGCCTGAAAGGAGAAATTGCAAGGGAAGGTCAGCGGATCTTCAATAACGGGGGAGCGGGTTTCGCTGGCGGTCGCGGCATCCCACCCGGGACGGCCAACGGGGCAGGCAAGTGCTTTTTCTGCCATTTCAATGCAGGCGCAAGCGACTTTTTCTTCCCCAACCAGAACGCTAATTTCAACACCAACGTCGAGCAGCTCCCGTCTCAGCCAGCCGACCTGGTCATCCCTGCCCAGAAGAATCCGGCTGACGGAGGCTTCGGGATAGGTACTCCACCCGCGGGTGTTTTCGGCCTCGGGGACGGCACATTCAACACGCCGGTGCTGGTCGAGGCGGCCGACACGGGGCCGTTCTTCCATAGCAACGTGGTCAACACGATCGAAGAGGCTGTAAACTTTTACAACAGCACCCAGTTTAACACCGCCCCTGGGTTCGGCCCGCAAATCGGAGGAATAAATCTCGAAGCCACTGAGGTCGCGGCAGTCGGTGCGTTCCTTCGGGTCATCAACGCGCTCGAGAACATCCGATCGGCCATAGAGATCGAAACTCGAGCTAGAAACGCAAAGTTCCTCAACGACTCGGTGGACTTGATCAAGCTGTCGATCTCTGAACTCGAGGATGCGGTTGATGTCCTACACGGCGGGGGCTTACATCCGGAAGCTCAACTGAAGCTGCGTCGAGCCATAGAGCTTGATCAGCAGGCGATGACAACCAACAGCCGTTCAGCAAGGCAAGCCCTACTCGACGAGGCTATTGCATTGAAGAACGGCGCGCGCGCAGATTTGCGCAATTAATCGCTCTCTAGAAGAGCAGTCCTCGGATCTCTAAGGACGCAATTGTAGGGGCGGCCCTCCGTGGCCGCCCCTCTCACGAAGAATGCGCAATATAACGAGGGGCGGCCACGGAGGGCCGCCCCTTCAATTGTGCTGATTGCCGGAACTCTAAATTCAGGCCATGCTCAGGCCGCGTTTAGCCCACTCGCGAAATAAAACTTTTCTGTATCCCCCCAGTTAACACTTTGGTAACATGGGCCACACAAGACGCCACCCCCAACGACGTCCTGAAAGCCTGAACCGACGCACGCCACAAACGACTACGCCGGTGATTATCTGGGAGGAACGATTCGATGCACCCCAGAAACTACAGGAACTATTTTTCTCTCAAAACCTTCCAGGTGTGCGAGGTTTTAATCGCCCTGATCGTTTCGGCCTTTCCCGCTTATGCTTCGACGAACAGCAACGTTGTCGTTCGTAATAGCGTCTCGAAATCAAATCGCGACGAACTCGCCCGGCGATTACAGGCGATTACTGGTTGGACCGACCTGGATTTTGACGCCGACGGCGCACTGCAGATCGGCAGCGCCGGTCCACAAGAAGGATCTAAAAGCGCGCGCGAACTGATCAGTCGAACACTCGGAGGCGAACGAGTGATTCTTCTTGAAGATGCGAGCTCGCGAAAGGACGTCGTTTTTTGTCGCGTGGTTTCGGGAAGATTGGATCGGCTGCCTGCGGCAGAGGTTTATGTCGTACTAATCGACTTTGCTGATTTCCGGCAGGTAACTGGCGATCAGCAAGCGCGGGCTGCTTTCGATGTTGGTTGGGCCGTGCTTCATGAAATAGACCACGTGGTAGAAAATTCTGAAGATCCGTTAGACGACACGACCGCAGGCGATTGTGAAGGCCATATTAATCGCATGCGCCGTGAGTTAGGCCTGCCGGTAAGAAATAGTTACTTCTATAGCTTTCTGCCGATTAAGAGTGACGCTAGTCTCATCAGCAGACTTGTTCGCCTGGGGTTTGATCAGGACGACGGCACGTCTGCGAAAACACGACGTTACTGGTTAATCTGGGACGCGGCTGTCGTTGGCGGGTTGTCCTCAGAACGAGACTCTGCGCGCGCCTCGTTCGACATCTTTTGAAGAGTAGAGTGGACCTGCAAAATGATCTCCTTCAACTGGTGGAGTTCTTGCGGGCTTTTGTTTTCAGCTAAAATTGCGGCAGCTATCTCGCTGCTAAGTTCATTGGAAATGGCCATAATTCAACGGGATCTTTACTCGCCGAAGGTTTTTTGAAGGTGTGGCTATCCTAAGTTTATGACGTTACGTTCATGTTAATTCGAAGTTAACTCCCCTCATAAAACAAAGAAATAACTTCAGGTTCAGAGTTCAGGTTAAAGCTAGTAGTGGATCAGTTTGATTACGCACTCCAAGGAGGTGCGTAGTTCAAACTGATCCACTACTGCTAAAGCTTGAACTCTAAACTTGCCTTACTACCCTGCTGCTCCCACCTCATTAACAAACATTTAAGGCGATATTCATTGGTCTTTAACTTCCAGTCAGTAGTTTGGCCATTCTGTTTACCTAATTAATCGCGCCAACTATCTACAGGAGAACCAATATGAACTTGTACGCCACTGTGCGATCCCGTTCGATCTTTTCACTTCTACTCACACTCACATTGTTTTGCATTTTTCAGTTAGTAACCGTCGCGCAATCCGGGACGGTGGGCACCTTAACGGGCGTCATTAAAGACCCGAACGGTGCTAACTTGCCCGGTGTCAGTGTCACCGTTAAAAACCGCGGAACAGAGGCCACACGAACAGCCACTAGCGCCGAGGATGGGCATTGGACCATGCCTGGCCTGCCGATTGGAACCTACGAGGTTTCCTATGAGACCACGGGCTTCAAAAAGCTGGTTCGCGATCGCGTTGAAGTGGAAGCCAGCGTGCCTCGAACGTTAGAAGATAAACTCGAGGTCGGAGATATCGGCGCAGTAATCAACATCATGGAGGGCGCCGCGCTCATCACTCCCGAGACATCTGCTGTCGCCCGGCAACTTTCTTCTGAGCAGCTGGTTGAGGTACCAACGTCGACTCGCAGTTTCACTCAACTACTATCAACTGAAGCCGGAGTAAACACCGAACTCTCGCCAGTATTAACAAATGGCAATGGCAACCAGTCGCCTTCGGTGAACGGCACCCGCACTACCAGCACCAGTCTGTTTTTCAACGGAGTGGATGCGACTAACATTACGACTAACGAGGGTTCTCTGAACGACAACATCGCGCCTGCTCCTGAGACACTGCAAGAGGTGAAGTTGCAGACGAGCATGTACGACGCTTCAACCGGCCGGTCGGGTGGAGGCAATTTTCAACTCGTAACGAAAACAGGGGCTAACAGATTCAGTGGCAATATTTATTACTACCTGCAAAACGAGAAGCTCAACGCTAACGACTTCTTCTTCAATAAGGAAGGAATCGACAGGCCCAAGGCGCGACGAAACGAGGGAGGATTCACGGTTGGTGGTCCAATCGTTAAAGACAGGTTCTTCTTCTTCGGCGGCTACCAATACACAAACGCCATCACGGGTTTTGTGCCGACAGCTCGAAGTACATCCGTAACGCCCCTGGCCCTGACTCTGCTGGGCGCGGACCGTTCCGCACAGGCGATTGCAAATGCGTTCAATCAGGCACGGGATCAATTCAGGCTCTCGCAGAACCTTTCCGCGGTATGCGCCGGCAGTCCTTTGCCGGCCGGCTGTTTGACCGCGGCCGATATTTCTCCTGTGGCTGTTCAGTTGCTCAACCTGCGGAATCCAGCCACCGGGGATTTCATTTGGGCGGCGCCTCGTGCAGGCGGGCGCATAATTCCTTTCGATCGCGCCAACAGAACGGGTGCCGGATTAATCACCACTCGTACGTTCCAATTCGGCAATGCCCCGGTAACTAATCGCGCCTTGTTCGAAGATAATCCGCTCGTTCAGCAGTTGAACGTCCGGCCCTCGGAATTTGAACAACACCAGTTCACCACTCGTCTCGATGGCCGTCTCAGCAAGAACAATACGCTGACCGGAACGTACTTCTTCAGCAACTTCCCGGCGCTGGATTCTTTTCCCGATCCCTCGAGCCTGATTTCTCCATTTGTATTGCGCCGGGCGGATCGTAACCGGACCCTGGCGATTTCGGATCAACATGTCTTTGGACCAACGTTTATCAATGAATTCGTCTTCGGATATTTCTCACTGAACAATACACGCACGCTTGATGAATCTTTCCTGTCGCAGGAGTTGACGAACGAGGCGCTTGGAATCGGTAATCCTGCCTTGCTCTTCGACGACAGCCCCGGTACGCGCCGTCTCGGTCATTTCATCGGACGGCCCGGCACGAATCTTTCACAGTTCTCTTTTGGTGGGCCGAATGATTCGTTTAATCAAAGGAAACAGAAGACTTTTAGTCTTTCGGATAATCTCACCTGGATAAGAGACAAGCACACGTTCCGTTTCGGCGGAGATTTCAAAAGCCATCGCTACGATTCGAGTTTGCCTGAAGAGCAGGCCACCGAATTCGAAAAATTTGACAGCATCACGCAAATACTTACTGGAAACGCCACCGAGGCCGACACGCAATTCGGTATTACCGAGAAGAGCTTCCGCTTCCGCGATTACAGCGCATATATCGCCGACGACTGGAAGCTTTCTCGAAACCTAACATTGAACCTGGGACTCAGATATGAGTTGTTTATGTGGCCGACTGAGAAGCAGGGTCGCATCGGCAATTTCGATTTCGACAGCTTTGAATCCTGCTTCACGCAAACAAGCGGTTCGCTATCAGTGTGCGACAGTCCTTCACCTGGTTTTCTTGTTCCGGCAAACGTTCAAAATACCGGTCTTGCAAACGTCGACGGAGCGATCGCCGCAACGACTCGCGCCGCAAACAATCACACGCTTCGCGGTCAGGACAAAAACAACTTTGCGCCGCGCCTTGGATTTGCGTACTCACCATGGGATGGGAATCGGATGGTCATTCGCGGTGGTTATGGCGTGTTCTACGATCGACCATCGGCAGCGTTCATCAACACCGTCTTTAGTAACTATCCATTCCTCCGTGAAGTGGAAATCACCGTGCCTTCCGGCAACGTTCCGATTACAACCGCTTTCTCGCAGCAACGAACCGATCTGCCGCTGAGTTCATGGTTGCCTTTTCGAGTTATGCGTACCGCGGGAGCCGGAGGGAGTTACGTTATCCGCGATAACACGGGCATTACCCGCGACCCACGGTTAAACATTACGCCCGCGGGGAATATCGCCGAGACATTCGAGTTTCGCGCGATCGATCGTGATTTAAAAACGCCTTTCGTTCACCAGTTTAATGTGGGTGTGCAATACGAATTGACGAAGAACCTGATGTTTGAAGCCCGTTACGTTCACACAAGAGGACAAAACCTGCTTCAGGCGCTGGCGTTCAATCAAGGGTTCGATTTGAACGATCCCTCCACGCCGGATCACATTTTCGAAAGGTTCAACCAGGCCTACGTTGCGGCGGGATCGCCTAATGGACCACTCAACACGGGTGCAACCGCGCGTGAACGCGGCCTGGGCCGGGCGTTTGGTTTTGCTAATCCTTTCCGTGTAGGCGGCACTGCGACCTGCGCCGGTGGAGTGCTTGGCGGAGTGGCGGGTTCGCCAATTGATTTGAATCTCGCGAATGCGATTACGTGCTCGGGAAGCACATTAGGCGGCGGGCAGGTAATTAATTTCGAGGCACGCGTACCGATCCTAGGCTTTAACGTCCCGGAAGCTTTAATCCTTCGTTCAAACGGAGAGTCGACCTACCACGGAGCACAGTTTGGTCTTACGCAGCGCTTGTCTCGCGGCCTGCACTTCAATGCTTCATATACCTGGGCCAAGTCGATCGACACGAGTTCTACGGACCCCGGAAGTACCGCGGGCTCGGGTAAACCTGACGTGCCTAACACGGGTTTCGTGGTCCAGGGTGACTTGCGAAACCTCGACGCCAACCGTGCTGTCTCTGACTTCGATCGCACACATCGTTTTAGTCTCAGCTTTGTTTACGACGTTCCGAGTTTTGGCTCCAACAGCAAGGCCTTCACTGGTTGGCAATTGTCCGGTTTCTTCCAGGCCCAAACGGGAACGCCGTACAGCATCTTCTCGCCAGAGCCGGAAATCGGGACGGCTCCGCAGTATGCCGATCTCGTGCGTGGTTCCGGGGGGTTGTACCGGTTGGGTTTTGGAAGGCCGGGCCTGTGCGGTTCGCTTGACGAACTTCGCCAGCAGGGTAGTGACATTACTGAAGATGCTTTTAACCGAGATGTTCTCTGCTCGTCACTTGGTCAAAACGGCAGCCTGGGTCGAAACGTATTGCGAGCTCCGGCGCAATCACGCTTTGACTTTGGAATTCTAAAAAGCACCAAGCTCACCGAGAATACGAGCCTTGAGTTTGGTTGGGACATCTTCAATGTATTCAATCGCGCAAACTTCGCATCACCTGATTTCGAGTTGGGTAGTCCGGATTTCGGCCGCATTACGACTACGGTCGGTGGTCCTCGCGTGATGCAGTTCAGAGCGAAGTTCAAATTTTAGTGTGGGAAAGTTTCTCCCGCAAAGGCGCAAAGGCGGCCAAGTTAAGAAACTTCTTTCTTTGCTTCTTTGCGCCTTTGCGGGAAACAGTCGTTCACGAGAAGGAGTAGGGAAATGGAAGTGCACTCAGCAAACGCACCGCAGAGCACTACCGTCATGGACCAAGACGCCGACATCTACGACGATGGTTTTCTGCGAGTAGAACACAAGAACTACTACGTCTCGTGCGGCGGCATTCCGATAAAGCTGCCTCGCACGGAGTTTCTGATCTTCTCGCGGCTGGTCCGAACACCGAACCGTATCGTCACAGCCGATGAGCTTTGGAGTTCAGTTTGGGGCAGCAACAAGCCGCTCAATTCCGAAAGCCTTCACGTTTATATCTACCGCCTCCGTGCAAAGCTCGCCGAGTTTGGGCTGCGAATTGAAACGATGGTCAATGTCGGTTACCGGCTGATCACGCCCAGGGTTGAACACGCGAAGTAGTGGTCAGTTGAATTACGCACCTCCTTGGAGTGCGGCGGGCGGGGGGCCGCTTGGGGGTGTTGTACGCCCAAACGGGTCAAAACCGGGCCACGGCCCCCCCCCACACAGTGGGTACCAAAAGTAAAAAGGAATTTTACAGTTTTACAATGTGTAAAAG
>JAICGZ010000263.1 GCA_025922875.1 Pyrinomonadaceae bacterium | reverse complement strand
TTTCTTCCGCATCCTCTTCGGCGGCATCATGGTGTGGGAGGTTTATCGCTACTTCAATTACAACTGGATCACTCGCTACTACGTTGAACCCGTCGTCACTTTTACTTACTACGGGTTCAGTTGGGTGAAGCCCTGGCCCGGGTCAGGGATGTACGTCCACTTTGTTGTGCTCGGTCTGGCGGCTGCGTGTGTGATGATTGGGTTCCTTTATCGCCTGGCCACGCCCGTTTTCTTTCTGGCTTTCACATACGCCTTTTTGTTGGACCAAACGCGTTATCTGAACCATTTGTACCTGGTTTCGCTGATCGGTTTCGTGATGTGTTTCCTTCCGGCGGAACGAGCGTTCTCGGTTGATGCGTTGCTGCGGCGAAAGATTCGATCAGACGTTGTTCCGGTGTGGACGTTGTGGCTGCTGCGAGCACAAGTCGGCATACCATATCTTTACGGCGGTATCGCCAAACTCAACAGCGACTGGCTACTCGGCGGCGAGCCGATGCGGACGTGGTTACATCCCTTAACGAGCGCGCCAGGGTTGGGCGCGATGTTCAAGGCGGACTGGGTTGTTTATGGTTTTGTGATCGGCGGATTGCTGCTTGACCTGCTGGTGGTGCCGCTGCTCTTGTGGCGACGCACGCGCATCTTCGCATTCATTGCGGCGGTCCTGTTCAATCTCATCAACGCCGTCATATTCGATATCGGCATCTTTCCGTGGTTGATGCTGGGCGCGCTGTTGATCTTCTTTCCGCCCGATCTGCTGCGACGCTTTGCGCGCGCGTTCATGTCGCCAGGGCGGATGCACGACGATGTTGAAGCGTCAGTAACTTCTAAGCCAATTCCGGAAACGATCACGAACCCGTCGTTATTCCCGTCACTCGCGTCGCAAAAGAAAGTTGTTGTTTTACTGGCCGCGTACCTTGCGGTGCAAATTCTGATCCCGTTTCGTCATTTCCTCTATCCGGGGAACGTGAGTTGGACCGAAGAAGGGCACAATTTTGCGTGGCACATGAAGTTGCGAACAAAGGAAGGCGAGGCGGTGTTTACGGTGAGGCATCCCGCGAGTGGACAAACCTGGACCATCAAGCCGGAGGACTATCTAAAGTCGCATCAGTTGATGAAGATGACGACGAAGCCCGACTTGATCCTGCAGTTCTCGCATTTCCTTGCCGAAGAGAAGAGGCGTGAAGGTTACGATGACGTTGAGGTGCGCGCCCACGTGATGGTTTCTCTCAACGGCCGCCAACCGCAGTTGCTCGTCGATCCCAACGTCGACCTCACTAAAGAGCGAGCCAGTCTCCTACCCACACACTGGATAGTGCCGCTCACGACGCCACTCGAGCTGCGATTGAAACGAGAAATTTCGAATAACGCGGAATCGGAATAGTGAAGGTGGGCCACAAGCTCGCCTGGATTCAAGCGAGCTTGTGGGTCAAGCAGAGATTCACTAGAACGCCGTGCGTTGCATGGTGGCTTTCATAGCCTCGTCGATACGGGCGATCGATTCAGCCAGGTGGGCCTTAACTTCCAGCGACGTTGACAGCCCCGGTCTGGCAGCCGTTCGCTGCAACTGCCCGCGAAGCGTTACGAGACTCTGACGCGCCAAAGTGCGCGCGTCTTCCGGCACAGCGCCGCCTTGCAATACCATAGCGATCATTCTGCGCAGGTGTTCGCGTTGCAATGAACGACGGTAACTATTGATCGCGACCGCCGGAGACTGCGTCTTCGTTTCCGCCCAGATCGAGTCCTGGATTTCCGTAAACAGCAAACCCAAAGTAAACGGCTCGACGTTCGACGCAACTCTCAATTCCGAATCCTGAATTCGACTCAACACCATCGGCATGAATATTCGATCCAACACTTGCCGCTGCAGATTCAGGACCACCGTGTGAACCGGTACATCCATGCGTGACGGAGTGAAGTTGTTGAAGTCGATGAACCGCTCGTTCTCCAACTTGTTGAGCAGTTGCGGCTTGAATTGAAACGCCGTCGGCGCAAACAAGTTGTCGCGAATCAATTGCAGTGCTTGCTTTTGTCGTTCCGCCGGCACGGGTTCGAACGGTACTCGATTGCCCGGATCGCCGACGTGACTGCGGTAGTGGTACATCCCGCCGATGTACTTCGAGGTCAGGAACAAAGCCTGGCCCGTTTGGCCCAGCGCGGAATTGAAGCTGCGCCTCAATATCTGATAACCCTCGCCAGGTTTCTCCAGCCGTTGCTCCATGTTGGCCCAGATCTCGCGAGCCAGACCGACGCGATGCGCGTAGTACTTCAGCGGATCGGTCCCGAGATCGAAGCGGTTGACTACCGGATCCATATCAAGTCCCGGACCAAAACCGGCATCCTCGTCGGTGTCGTAAGCGAGCTGTGGCTCGGCGGCACGTGACGCGATCTTTCGTAACTCAGTTAGCTCGCCTTCCATGGTTGACGAGTTGAGTGGTTTGTAAGCGTATTCGATGGCCCAGTAGTCGTATGGACCAAGCGTTGACTGGTGATATTCGCCCTGGGTCGCGCCACGGGCGGCAATGTTCGTCGGAATGTAGTCCATCACTGAACCGGTCAGTCCATCGCGTCCGGTAACGCTCGCGTCCTGCGCCTGCTCCCACGTATGAATCGTGCTGGCGCGGAAGTTGTGGCGGAGTCCCAACGTGTGGCCCACTTCGTGAGCGGAGATCTCACGCAGGAAATCCTTGATGAACTTATCGGCTTCGGCGCCATTCGGGTCCATGCCGCGGCCTACGAGTAGATCAAACGCAAATTCAGCATCGCGCACCGCACCGCCTGCGAAGTCGCATTGATAACGAGAGTTCACCACGCTCCATGGCGCGACGAACGCTCGCGGACTCGAATACTCCCACGGCGCTGCCAGCGGATAGATCTGCTCGTGCGCTTCGCGGCGGAAGAACCGCGTCATCGCTTCCGAAAAACGAATGTCCGCGTCGTAGATCTGGCCAGTGGCGGGATCGGTACGTGACGGCCCCTGTGCGAAGCCCGGATCCGGGTAACCAGCGAACCAGCGAATCGTGCTGTACCGGCTGTCTGCGGGATCCCAGTCAGCGTCGTCGGGTTGCTGCTTCACCTCGACGGCGTTTTGAAATCCGATCTTCTCGAAGGCTTTGTTCCACATGAGCACGCCGTCGCGGATCGCGTCGCGATACTTCACCGGGATCGTGTTTTCGAGCCAGTAAACGATCGGCTGCTTTGGCGCCGACAATGCCGCGGAGGGATCCTTTTTCTCGAGGTGCCAGCGGTTAACGAAACGCTTCGTCGTCGTGTAGCGGTTGTCGTCACTGTAGTCTTCGATCGAATTGACGAAGTGGCCCACGCGAGCATCGGCAAGACGCGGACGGAAACCTGTTTGCGGACGTTCGCTGATGCTGTAGCGGAGTTTGAAGAGCATGCTGCGCACGTCCGGCAGGTTTGCCGGCGGCGGAGGCAGTGGTGGCGGTGGTTGGCCAGGCGCGAGAATGGGCGGCAGTGGAGGACGTTCGGTTGCGTAGTGCGCGATCGTTTCGACTTCTACGTTTTGCGGGAACGCCTTCAGTGTCCCGAACACACTGTTCTTCGCATCGAACCGGTAGGGAATTCTGAACGTCGCTTCCAGATCGTAACTAAGCAACGGCAGGTCGGTAAGCACGAAAGCGCCGAAGTCGATCAGGATGCTCTTGCGTTCCGGATGTGGCAGGCTCTCGATCTTTGTGATGCCGAGGATCGAGTCGCTGAACGACCGGCCGACTGCGCGCGACATTGGACCGTTATCAGCGTGGAAGCGCGTGTTCTTGACCATTAGCTGAACATTTTTTCCCTGCTTGTGGAAAAGCATCGGCGCCTCACCGGCCATTGCCGCGGCGTAGAAACCGCGCTCGCCAATGCCCGAATCCACGGTTAGCGACACGAGATAAATCTTCTCGAGCTGCTCGGGCAGGATCTCGAGGTAGACCTTTTCGTCTGTGCGATACATCGTGAACAGGCCTTTGATCACCTGCGCGTCTTTCACGACGTCCGCAAAGGCCTTCTCCTTCGGCGGCTCAGGCGTCGCTGGTTTTTGTGCGCCGGCGGCCGGTTGGGCCGTTGGTGGTGCAGCCGCGGGGCTCGTGGGACTTGGCTGTTGCTGCGGCTGCTGAGCAACAAGCATTGAAGTACAGAGAAGAAGTGTTAATAAAACAATACCGGGTCGGTTTTTCATTGATCTACTCCTTTGACCGCAATGGGGATCAGTCTTGAGAAATCCGCCGGATGGATCCTTTCGATTGGACAGAGTTACACCCGGTGGAAGTGAAAGCGATTAGAGCAGCCGCAGTTGAGAACTAAGTTCGGAAAATTACAGCGGGCCGAATAAAGCCTCTTTCCTATAACGTGATGAAGGCGGGAATTATTACCCGGTTGACTATAAAAGGTAAAGCAATAGTTACTGACAACCGAAAATTTGCAACTTATACTCGCGAACCCCTCAAAAGCGAAGCGGGCCGACTTGCAGATAATGATCGCATCAGCCGATGCGTTTTAGTTATGACTGAATCCGCGTTCGTTTCCAATCAGACGACTCCGCCTCCGTAAGGGAACCCTCGGCCAGGCGTTGAAACGTTAGGAACTTCTCATCCTGGCCGGCTTCAAGATTGACGCCATTTAAGATCAGAAATGTGCGGGCGGCGACGAGGGCTGTGCGCTTGTTTCCCTCTACGAATGGATGATCGCGAGCGAGTCCGTAAGCGTATGCGGCCGCGAGCGGGACGCCACCCATCCGAATATAACCCTTGTTATAACTTTTTCGGAGAGATCCGTGCCGCGTAGCCGCCGCCGGGGGCCAGGGTGATCTTTAGGGTTGTGGTTCGGGTGATTTCTCGCGTTGTTGCCTTGTAGTCGTTGCCGGTGCGTTCGGCGTTGGGGCCGTCCTCGTAGGCGGACATCTGGAAACGTCCGGCGGGGAGGAAGGAGAGATCGACGTCGAGCGTCCTGCCGGTCCAGTCGGTCATGGCTCCGATGTACCAATCCTGACCTTTTCGTCGAGCGATGCAGACGTAGTCTCCGAATTTTGCCGTCAGCACTTTCGTTTCGTCCCACACCGTCGGAACGGGTTTCAGAAACGCCATTACTTCGGGTTCGCGAAGATAGTGCGACGGCGAGTCGGCAAGCATCTGCAACGGCGCTTCATAGACAACGTACATCGCCAGTTGATGCACTCGCGTACCAAGGCTCATCGGTCTTTCGAAGATCGCCGCGAAGTTTCTCTCGAGACCACTGTTGACCATCGCGCCCGGTGTGTAGTCCAGTGGGCCAAGCAGCATGCGCGTGAACGGCAACGTCACGTTGTGCTCGGGATTTGCAAACTTGCTCCACTTCGTCTGCTCCAACCCTCGCACCCCTTCAACATTTACGAGATTGGGCCAGGTGCGCGTCATTACTGCAGGCCGAATCGCTCCATGAAAATCAACGAGCATCTTCCGCCGCGCAGCTTCGCGACAAACCTTGTGATAGAAGTTCATCACTACCTGATCGTCACGTTGCATGAAATCGACCTTCAGACCTTTCACGCCCCACTTTTCAGCCTGCGCGAAAGCCGCGTCGAACTGGTCGTCAAGCGTCTTCCAAACCACCCACAAGATGATGCCTACATTTTTCTTTTTCCCGTACGCAACTAACTCTTCGATATCGATCTCCGGCACCACCTCGAGCAGGTTTCCGAGCTTGTACCAACCTTCGTCGAGAATCACGTACTCGATGCCATACTGCGACGCGAAGTCGATGTAGTACTTGTATGTTTGCGTATTGATGCCGGATTTGAAATCGACACCATAGATGTTATTGGCGTTGTACCAGTCCCATGCTACCTTCCCGGGCTTGATCCACGACGTGTCCTGAATCTCTGAAGGTTTGGCGAGCAGGTAGACGAGTTCGTTGGTGATCAGATCCGCGTCGGTTTCGGCGATCGCCAGAATGCGCCAGGGAAACGTGCGCGCACCTTTTGTCGCCGCGATGTAATCGGCACTTTCCGTGATCTGAAAATCGCGATCGCTTTTCTCGCGCAATTGTTCTTTCAGGGGATACGGCGGAAACGTCGCTTCAAGTGCGTTCGTATTGGTGCCTCGCAACCAGAGACCGGGATATTCCTCAACGTCTGACTCAGCGATCGCGATCTTTGCGCCGGTGTTGCTCACAACTACCGCAGGAAGACTCGCCAGCGTCGCCGGTGTAATGCTCTTGAGCGGCAAGTTGAGAAACTCTCTCTCGTTGTGAGAGAAAAAACTATCTTCTTTCGGATAGTAAACGTTGTAGTCGCCTGCGAAATTCAGCCGCACTTCTTCAGCAAAAACTTTCGCCTGGTTTGCAGGGAGTGAACTTTCGACTCGATAACCGACGCCTTCATTGAACACTCGAAACACGACTGCATAGTCGCCCTCCATTTGCAGCTTCAGCTCGTTGTAATTCTCACGGATACGAACCGCTTTTACGGGTACCGGAGAAACGATTTCCCGATCGACGGTCCGCGGAACGGCCGCTTTGACCCTGGGCCGTTCTCCCAGCGTCGTGCCATCGATCTTCATCGAAAGAGTACTGTTCTGAAGTATCGCAGCGCCTTTCAGAAGAACGTCGTAGGTTATCCGATCCGCTGTGCGAATCTTCACTTCGATTCTCTGATCGGGTGAACGAAGGGAGTAGTCAGTCTGGGCTACCACGATCTCAGACGAGCAGAACATTGTGGCCCAAAAGAAAAGGACGAGACAGATAAGTGGATTTTTCGCGGGCATAGTTGGGCCCTATTGTACTGTGTTCGACAATAGGGCCCATTCCAGCGGGTGTTTTATCTGAAGACTCAGGCAGTTTGCGAGCTTGTCTGAGGTTTGCTGATGAACGCGAGCAAGTCCGCATTGATGACATCCTTGTGAGTCGAGCACATGCCGTGCGGCAATCCCGGATACACCTTGAGTGTCGCGTCTTTCACGAGCTTCGAGGACACTAACGCAGTGATCCCGATCGGCACGATCTGATCGTCTTCGCCATGCAGAATGAGCGTCGGAACGTCGAACCTCTTCAGATCTTCAGTGAAGTCCGTCTCTGCAAACGCCTTAATGCAATCGTGAACGTTGATTAAACCCGCCAACATCGCTTGCACGAGGAAATAATCGCGCACGCCTTCAGAGACTTTTGCGTCCGGGCGATTGAAGCCGAAGAAAGGGATGCTGAAGTCTCGCATGAACTGCGCCCGATCAGCTTTCACGGAAGCGCGTAACTGATCGATTGTTTCCATCGGCAGCCCATTCGGATTCTTTTCGGTTTTTAACAACAACGGCGGAACGGCGCTGATCAGCACCGCCTTCGCTACACGACTCGTGCCGTGACGGCCAATGTAGCGCGTTACTTCACCGCCGCCAGTCGAGTGGCCGACATGGATTGCGTCCTTGAGATCGAGGGCTTTGACGAGTTCCGCAAGATCGTCGGCATACGTGTCCATGTCGTTCCCGTTCCACGGTTGGCTGGATCGTCCGTGGCCGCGACGGTCGTGCGCAATGCATCGGTAACCATTCGCTGCGAGGAAAAACATCTGGTCCTCGAAGGCATCTGCCGAAAGAGGCCAGCCATGACTGAAGACGACCGGTTGTCCCGTGCCCCAGTCCTTGTAATAAATCTGCGTGCCATCTTTTGTCGTGATAGTACTCATTACAAACTCCTTCCTTTTCACGAACAGGAACTACTGCGCTTTTGCGGCCGCTGCTTTTGTCGACCGCTCGAGCCAATCTTTGAAGTGAGTGTCGCCGAGTTGGGCTTCACCAGCGGGAACGAGTGTGCGTTGGCCCAACCTGGCGCCGAAGTAACGGCCGTCCGGGTCGGCAATAACTTCGCGCGGGTCGTTACGGGCGTTAAGGCCCTCCCGGATAAACTGATCGAGACGAAACTGTTCGGGACCTGCGATGTCGAGAGTCCCATTCAAAGGCGTTCCAGTTGCAACTTTGGCAACTGCGTCGGCGACGTCGTCCGCTGCCATCGGCTGCACAAGCACCGGCGCGAGGTGAACCTTGTTATCGACAGTACCGGCGTCAGCGATGCTTTTGAAGAACTCGAAGAACTGCGTCGCGTGGACGATCGAATAGGGAATCGAAGATTCCTTGATCAGTTTCTCCTGGGCCAGCTTGGCAAGAAAGTAGCCGCTATCAGGCAAGCGATCAGTGCCGACGACTGATAACGCCACGTGGTGTTTCACGCCCGCCGCGGTTTCGGCCGCAAGCAGGTTGCGCGTTGACGTTTCGAAGAACTTCATCACCGCGTCCGCCTCGAATGAGGGCGAGTTTGAGACGTCGACGACTACCGATGCGCCGGCGAGTACCTCCGCCAATCCCTCGCCGGTGATTGTGTTGACACCTGATGCAGGTGAGGCTGCCACTGCGTCGTGTCCCTGCCCGGCAAGATTACCGACCAGCTTCGATCCGATCAGACCGGTTCCGCCAATGACTACGATTTTCATTTATTGATTTCTCCTTTCCTTTCCTGGAGCGATCACTATTCGGTTGTGTTTGTTTTATGCAGGACGGGGGATGTTCCGAGACTGGAGACCCGGTTGGCATCGGATGTTATCCTCAATGTGGTGTGAAGGGCCAGCCCAAACGGGATACTGAATTCTAAAATCGCTTTGACTCTTTAAGCGGAACAGAAAGGACCACTACATGTCAGTCATTTCAAACCTGAGCGACGAAGCACAGAGTTTGGCGCGAGTTCCGTTGTTTCAGCGTCTCGAACCTAATGAACTGGAGCAGTTGGCCGAGGATGTCGAGCAGGTTAATTACGAAGCCGGCGAAGTGATTTTTCATGAATATGACACCGGCGACGCGTTATACGTGATCGAGGAAGGCTCCGTCCGCATCTGGGTGACTGATGAAGACGTACAGCAAGTGACGCTTACGGAATTGAACCCCGGTCAGTTCTTCGGCGAACTCGCGGTACTCGATCGTGGTCAACGTTCGAGCAGCGCATCGGCAATCACCGACATACACCTGCACCGTCTCAGCAGCGACAACTTTCAGAAGTTCCTGATAGCCCATCCGGATTGTGCCGTCGACGTGATTTGCGAGATTGGCGCGCGACTCCGGCAAACGAATTTGTTGGTGGCCCAACGAGCGTCGCGCAATGTCAACGAAGTGATGGAGAGGAAATATACCTTCGGGCAACGAGTCGCTGATCGAGTAGCAGCATTTGGCGGATCCTGGACTTTCATTTTCATCTTTGGTGGAATTCTGCTGACGTGGATGGGCGTCAACTCGTTTGTTTTGGCCCACATAGGCCGCAGCGCGCAGTGGGATCCGTACCCTTACATCCTGCTAAACCTCATGCTCTCGGCGCTCGCTGCGCTTCAGGCGCCGGTAATCATGATGTCGCAGAACCGCGCCGCGGAAAAAGATCGACT
This sequence comes from Pyrinomonadaceae bacterium, assembly GCA_025922875.1. Classification (GTDB taxonomy): domain Bacteria; phylum Acidobacteriota; class Blastocatellia; order Pyrinomonadales; family Pyrinomonadaceae; genus PSRF01. The sequence continues at coordinate 9 of JAICGZ010000263.1, read as the reverse complement.
CGCGGCCGA
>JAICGZ010000262.1 GCA_025922875.1 Pyrinomonadaceae bacterium | reverse complement strand
GGACATACCAGATCGTGTCAGAATAAAGAAGATGACTTGGGAAGGACATGACTTCATTGATGCAATTAAGAGCGATACTAAATGGACCAAAGTGAAAGGTTTTTGGCCGATGCAGGGAAAGATCTAACAATCGAGACGATAAAGGTTGCGGCAAAGCAATTGTTTGGCTTCGCTAGTTAGCGACACCTTCGGCAGTTTTTTCGGGCCGCTCGTCCGGCCCTTCCTTCCGGCGCCGCACTCTCTGAACAACTTGCGCGATAGGCCCCCGCTTCCGGCAGGAAAACGCAGAGCCGCTCATAGTGTTCCTTTCCATCTTCATCTGCGACGCGGGTTGGTTAGACAGGGCGGCGCGAACGCGACCGCTTAAAGACATCGAGCTTCATATTAATGCCGCGAAGAACGGGACAATGTTGTAGAGCACAAGAACAACAGCCGGCAGTGTAAATGCGATCGCTATTTGCTAGCGGTCTATAAGTTGACTGAGGGAGATGTTGACGACCTTGTTGCGGAGGGCGACGTGGTGGGTTGGTTGGTGCTTGGCAGAGTCCTGAGTTGTGGGCGTGTCGTAAAAAACCGAAAGGCCGGTTTTGGACCGGCCTCTCAAGGTTGGGCGAAAGCATTCAGCTTTCAGGGTTACTGTCCTCACCCCAGCAACCATGACCCGATTGCAACGCATTTTACGGATATGAAGAACTCTGTCAATGCAACAAGTCTTACATCCTTTATTAGAACGGATTTTTGGAGAATCATTTCCTTTCTTGGTCCAAAGATGCGTGGAAGATGCGTGGATCACCTAGTGATATGAAGCAGGACGTAAGCTACTTTCAACGGCTGAAACGTCGATAAATACTGCTTAGTATCGTTTGGTAGCATTAGGTACTATGGCGGGCTGAGGATTTTAAGTCCGGTGACCATACTTTCACCACCTTCTACTACATGATACCAGGCAGTATTTATCGACGTTTCAGCCGTCAAAGCAAGCAACGTCACAGCAGGTATCACAACGTAACTCCCTCATCTTTCCCTCATCTCTGAGGCCGAAGTGCTGTTCGAACGTGAGAGCCGGAAGACATTCCGTTCGCCCAACCGGCAGACCTCCACATTGTGCTCGCGCGTATACGTCACGTGCTGTTTTTTTTTGCCGCGCAAATTTGAGGGACAATGAGGTTGGCAAAGAACTGATTGTTGATATTGAGAGGTATAAAGCGCCTAAGGATTGCAAGGTCGTCCTCCCACGAAAGGAACCGCGAGGTTGGCAATGCCTTGAGCGAGCAGTTCCACATTGGAGTTATGCTTATCGCCGCTCATGCTATCTGCGACTACGGCAGAAAGAAGGCTTTCGATGGCAGCCAACATGGCTACGGTAACTGCGGCGGGCAGCAGCGGGACAATCAGATCGGGTCGAACGTCTGGTAAGGAAATCCGGTAAACCGGTCGGGATGCCGCCGAATTTACTGCCGATGGTCTCGACGGGAAGTCCAAAAGCAGCCACCGTTAGCGTAGCAATCACCAGGGCGACGATTGAGCCCGGAACACGCTTCGTCAGTTTTGGTAACAGCAGAATGATGAGAAGTGAACTGATGGCAAGCAGAACTGCCGGCCAGCGTATGCTGCCAAGGCTATCTACCAGAAGGCGCATGCGCAATAGAAACTCGCCTGGTACTGCGCCGGTCTCGAGACCCAGGAAGTCTTTGATCTGTGTCGAAGCGATCAAGACGGCGATACCGTTCGTGAAGCCAATCGTGACCGGGCGAGGAATATACTTCACGGCCGAACCCAAACCAGTCACTGCCATGAGCATGAGGATTACGCCTGCCATGATCGTGACGATTAACAGGCCAGAGACGCCGTGCGTCGCGACAATTCCTGCTACGATTACAACGAAGGCGCCTGTGGGACCTCCGATCTGAAGACGCGAACCGCCCAAAGCAGATATAAGAAAGCCAGCGACGACTGCTTCGGGAATTCTAGGCTCGTCGTGGCCGACTCTTCGGTATTCGAAGATCAGATTTTTTACTAAGCGAACGTCGCCGAAGGTCAACACTTTCGGGCTTGATGATTCACTGATTTGGAGTCCAATCGATTCGTGGAGTTCAAGATAGAAAAGTTGGATAGCTAAACTTGCGAAACCACCGGAATCCAGAAGCTAGTAGTAAGTGACTGTTCGGTAGTAAACGTTTTGCGGCTTGCGCTCCTCGCGCCCATCCTTAGTTACGATCTCAGAGGCGGTGCGCTTGATCCAATTTCCGCGAGAGTCGAACTCATAGACAAACGATATCCTCGAACGTACTGTTCCATCACGCTCAAAAATACTTTTCTCGATTTCATTGCCTTTGTCATCGAGTGTGTAGAGATAGCGCTGCCTCAACGAACCGTCGGCTGAATAGAACAGTTCCTCTCTTTGCTTGTCTGTGTACTTGTAGACGTCACGGGGCCCAGGTTCGCCGTTATTGTGAAAATACGTTTTCTCGATCAAGCGCTTTTTATTGTCATACTTAAACTCAAACCGGTTCTGGTAGCGAGAGTCTGATCTTTTCATCTCACTTCTCGGAGCAGGGCCAATACCAACAGGGGGAGGAGGATCATATTCGTGACTGATCCACTTGGAGGTCGAGACCCTGCTGCCATCTATGTATCCAAAAACCGTAATCACTGACTGATTTCCTCTGCCGTCGTACAACTCTTCCCTGACCATGTTGCCTTGCTTGTTATAGGTCTCGAGCGAATTGCGTTTCCTCGTTTGCACAGACCCTGTGCCGGAGAGACTCTGACTCTCGGTGAGAACACTCTTCACGGGACCACGCAGACCTTTGTCCGCTGCGTCGGAGCTCACGCGCGATGAGACTGGAGCCTGTGGCAATGGACTTGGCTCAGCTTTGGCAGCATTTTCAGCTTTTGCTACCGCTACTTCAGCGTCACTCAATATTTTAAAAGTATCGAGTACGCCGGTTGCCACGCCCTCGTAAACTCGCTGTTCGTTTTTTACAACCGCAATCATTTGATAAATCCTGTGCGACACGACATACGTGCGTTGAATGATCGAACCTGTGAATAGATCAAGCCGCTGTTCAATTCCGGAATATTTGTCAATTGAGATCTGTTTCACTTCCGCGGTAGTACCGCCATTGGCGGCAGCAATTTTGTTGAGGGGATCGCGTAGACTGTTGAAGATTTCCTTTGCGGTTTCAGGACTATCCAGAGCTTGTGCAGCGTCCGCATAACCAACGCCGAACGCCGCTTCCTTCGTCTGCCACCGGTATAGATCTCCATTAGCCTTGCCGAAAGGTGTCGGAATTGTGAGCTGTGAGAAACCATGTGATTGTGCTGGAAGCGAAACAGAGAAGCGGCCTTGGAGGGAAACAAACTTATGTGATCCAATGACTGAAGGTGGCCACGCTTGCTGAGTTGATGAGAATATCGCGAGCGTGATTGCAATGATGAGAGTCAGACGAGACATTTATAACTCCGTAAGCGGATCGAAAACGTCGAGTGAAACTAACCTGGCGGTGCGGAATCTGTGAACTCCATGATCCCTTTTGACCGTAATTGAGCTGCGCGAGACGTATCGCAGATTTCGAGATTCGCACTCCACCTCTGTTTCAATCTCCCTAACGCTCGGCCGTGATCTACGTGAAGCTGTAACTCTGCGACCGACGGGCCATCTCAAGATCCGCGCAGGCCGCTAATGCAATGCTCGCTTGCCTTCTGAAGAACTCGAGCGTGGAGTTGTCATTGCCGCAACGGGCAACATGGCCAAGGTGTTGCGTGGTTGCGCAGAAACTTGGCATCTAACTTTGCTGCAAGAGTCGATCAAGTCTTACCTCCGAATGCTTCAACAAGCTGGCCAGCCGTGGTGACTCGTTGGCTTTCGGTCAGGAATCGTTGCGATGTATTCGCGTCGATCGGCAAATGGCCGAAACGCAGCCCGAGGCGTCAGCCAAAATCGTCTCGTTACATGCCGGACACGGATACTCCTGATTTGAGTGGGTGCCTCTTTCCCGATGAACGATCGACATTGCGGCATCGCGTATCTGGGCAGTCGTTAATATCTTCAACGTAATGGCCACGAGATTCTGACTATTTGGGCGGTAGCTATAGAACCGAGCCGAACGTTAGCAGACGGAGCATTACCTCGACCAATGGTCCATGGTGATCAGTAGAGATTGAAGTTATATTCTAGTTGCATCCACATAGAGACGAACTTCCCATCCTTCACAGCGGGAATAAACTTAATCTTTCTTGCAGCATCGATGGCTCTCTCTGTTAGTCCATCGGGTAAGCCAGAGACGGTTCGAATATTGACTACACTGCCATTCGATGAGAAAACGACTTTTAGCACTACCGTTCCGGTAATCTGCTTTTGTCTGGCCGCTTCGGTATAAGCAGGCTCCGGCTTCATGATCAAGATAGCTTTTCTATCGACCTCCCTGCCTGTAAGTATCTTTGCCGATGTGTCCAGACCAGAAGGTGTGAATTGATCGGTGGGTTTGAAGGGAATCCCTTGGCCATCGGAGACTTCAATACCCTCGACTTTCTTCCCTAGGGACATCGAGGAGAAGAACTGCCTTACGCGGGGATCTTCTGCGTTCGCACCAAACGCGTGAAAACGATAGAAGCGATTCTTTGTAGCAACAACTTGCACAGTTCCACCGAGCGGATGGGACGAGAGATACTGTTTACCACTAAACCCGTTAAGTGTCAGATCCTGTCCCGTCGTGCGATCCCATCCAGAGCTCGACACGATTCCTTCAATAAATGCCTTTAAGGCGCCACGGGGATCTCCGTCCTCAAGACTAACGACTGTATAGACCACTCCGTCAGCATAAGCACCAAGATGTCGTTCCCGCCGATCCTTTCGAAAACCCCATCCCGATTGTTTGTACGTCGTCATGGCCGGATGCGTCGGAAGTTCAATAGAGAATTCCTCTCCCTTTACTGTGTACCTCTGCCATGAAGCAGACTGCACTTGCTCAGTCGGATTGTTTTTCTGACCACAAACAAAACCCACGAACAACGTTATGTAAATTGCCAATGATAGAATTCGTTTCATGTTCAGACCCGTCTTAATCGCGCCAGTCAAGTTTTGGCCTTCAGCCGTTACCGAAGATTGCAAACGCTCCGGCTTACAGAAACATTAATCCCGCAGAAACAATAATAATTAATAGCCAAAGACCAAGAGCAACAAGAATGTTGTGCTTAGCCCGCTAATCTAAATCTGCCGTCTGAATACCACCGAATCTAACTTGCCACATAATTAGCCGTGCTGGCAGTAAAAGGAAAAGGAGGAACATCCCGATGCTCGCCACCAACCCGAAGAACGGAATAAGACGGACAAAAAAGCACCCACATCGCACCAGCTAAATTTCTAACGAGGCTGGCATCGTTACAAGCTCGGTTGACTTTGTCCTGCAATTCGACAGCGGTAGTTGCCGCCTGCGGATCAATCGGTACGGAACAGTATTTACATACTGTCATACTGGAACTGATAAATTCGTGGCAGCTGGGGCAAGGGAAGATGGGTACATTCAACATTGTGAGTTCTCCTCTTGAGTAAGGTCAGGAGCGTATAGCTAAAATACAGTCCCTTGATTATCGGATCGCATTGGGTGGTGAAGCCAGGACTGCGCAAGCTTTCAATAACGGAAGGCAGGAGCAAATCCGGTGCCAACTGTCGCGATAGAGAAATTGTCTTGCCGAAAGGGCCTCACTGAATCTCAGAACTTCAATGATGTTTCATTTTGTAGACACTGAACTCGGCCGTGTGAACAGTTGGTGACATTTGACATTCATGGGCGCTGTAGGTGAGAAGCCCGAAGGCTAGGTAGGCGTGCAAAAACGCGCGCGCTCTTTGAGAACTAACTGAGACTTCTTCGAGTCCTATTAGTTCTAGCGTTCTCCAAGGGTTGTAGTTTCGAGTCCTACTTGCGGAGCACTTATCCTTACTAAATCGAAGAAGAAGCCACCCGCGGTATCTAATTACTCTATGGCTTCGGAATATATTTCGCTAACACTTTGCCGATCCCTGGTGAGAAACGAGATAAACTTTCGGACGTTTCAATTGATTTCACTCCGGCAGCAAAATTTCTTGCCACAATTAGGCAGAATAACTTTCCCTGAGCCAATCCAAGGATCGCATAATCCGCAGGCCGATTATTCTTGGAGATAGCCAGAAGGGTCCGCGCAGCGGATTCCTCTGCCATTTCTACCAGGAAGATCATGAGGATGTGACCGCCTTGTTCCGGATGCGCTTCCGGGCGAAGACGCCCAAAGATCGACGCCCCGCCCTGAACTAGCGGCAGCGTCTTGTTAAGTAAAATATTGTCGTTCGTTTCTAACCAGGTCGCAGGGAGATTAGCCGCAACGCTGACGTCCGGCTCATACTTGTCAGCCGCGACGACATCCGCTATATCGATTGCAATCAACTTCAGATCGTATGTCGGATGATACTCCGCGAATCCCCAGCCGATGAATCCGATTCCATTTTTTGTCTCCACTTCATAGCAACTACATTTGACACACTCAAGTCTGTTGCGGTAAGGTGCGCGATTTCGTGCAACGGGTAGCTGTAAGTTATGGCTTTATCCCCAGCCTTACTCAGCCACAAACAATTGAATTACTGAGATTGTCTTAGCTGGGTTGGATTGCGTCCCGACCTCATATGTACCCATCAATGCTCAATCTCCGTTGTTAAATACCCTGTGACCTCAAAGCCACAGGCATAAAAACAATCCACCTCTGCCACTCACAATCCCGTGCTGCGTCAGGGGTCTTCACCAAAGGAGTGTTCCTCGTATGTTTCGTGTTCGCCTTTTTACCTCTATCGTCTTGATCTATGTTCTAATCTTCCTGCTGAGTGCGCCTTTATTCACTAACGCCGCAGCCAGCACTAACCGGCTAAGAAAGCCAGCTACCACATCGCAGTCACAACCGGTCGCACACAAAAGCGGCGAGATTCTGGTGAAATTTGTCGGTGGAATCTCGCAAGCGGATCGCCTCGTTTTAATGGCTTCTCATGGCCTCGGTCCAAAAAAGCAACTGCGCGGAAACTCAGGTACGGAGAAGCTCGAAGTCCTAAATGGACAAAATCCTGCGGAAGTGGCGCTGCAATTGCGCGCGGTGCCACAAGTAGAATTTGCCGAACCTAACTTCAATACCGGCAACTACGGATCCTATTCGGATGTAGTAAATGAGAGAGCAAATAATCAATATGTCTTTCGCGGAATCCAGGACGGCTGGCAACGCCTGAATCAGTTGGGTAACAACGGCAGCGAATACTGCGAGAGAGCACGATACATTATGGACGCACTCAACTACATCTTCGATCAGGGTCATGGACCAGCTCCAGGACTCAGATTTTGGAGAGGCGTAGGACAGCCTGGCTTACCAGGCGGGCGCCGTGCTTTCCGCCAAGGTGATATTCGCGCGGCAAATACCGATTTCATGTCGCTAAATCCCGATTTACGTGAATATGATCGATTGCCTTATTGGACCGTTAACGGCTGGAGAGTTCCGCGGAGGAGATGATGAAAAGAGCTCTATTGAGTTGTTGTCTGATCTGGATTCTGATCGGGTGTGGGTCGCCAGCCGGCAGCCCCTCGCCAGTAAAAACTGGCGAGGGGCCATCCAACATCGCCATCGATCCGGATTGGCAGATTAATTTGGTAACTGCACTTCCACTTGAACGAGCTTCGTTAAACCTTACCTGCGACGCAGAGCGATCGTGCTGGCTGTGGAATCGTCAACAGATGTGGACCACGACAGGCGGAACCGGCTGGCGTGTGCTCCAGGACTTTGGACCGGACCAGCAGGACGGAATTGTCAACGCCTTCAAGCTTTCCTCGAATACTGGATGGGTGATTAGAGCGAAGGGACTTTACAAGACACAGGACGGCGGAAATACCTGGAGCAGGATCGCCGTCCCGAGGATGGATGATCATAAGGGGATGATGGCCGACCTCTACTTTCGCGACGAGAACATTGGTTGGGTTGTCGGTGGCGAATACCGGGCGTTGGTGAGCGGCGAGGCCGCTCCAAACAACGCGCTTTCAGACGACCGCAAACAAGTCCTCGGCGGATCCGTCCTAATGACGACCGACGGAGGAGTATCCTGGCAGCCGCAGGAATTGAAAAAGACAACAGGCAGATTTGAAAGAATTATATTCTCCAACAATAGCGGCGTTGTTTTTGGTGATGCCGGAGGTTATGCAACAACGGATGGGGGAGCTACGTGGTCGGATGTGCTCAGCAGATTTCGCAGGGAAGATACGGGCGAGGTGCCGCCGGTACTGAATGCTTTCTTCCTGGACGACGTGAGGGCTTGGTTGACTCTTTCGGGCGCTGAACTACTGGTGACGGAAGATGGAGGGAAATCATGGGCTTCGGTAGCTGAGTCATCTCCTCCGGAGACCCTTGGCGATCTCTTTTTTGTAGACAGCAAAAATGGGATTGCCCTTGGCACGCAGCATCGAGTGTTTAAGACCAGGGACGGGGGGCGAAGTTGGGAAGAGTTTCAGATGAACGAAGAGGGTCGGAGTCTGACCGTCGTCCGCGGAGCAAAGAGCGGGCTGTTGTTAGGAAGCAAGAATCTCTATTCAGTTTCTTACAGACGTTCTTAAGTTTAGTGCCCCGCAAGGATTAGAACCCCGAACCAGCGAGACTATGAGTCTCCCTCAAAGTTGACGTGCTGACGTAGGAATGGTGCTAGTTCGCCAACCCATGTCCCGAGCTTGCCGCCATACATCGATTATCCAACGCCCGAGGAAGATCCGAAGACGGTCGCACTACGAAACGTAGCCCTGGTTCTCGACTCATGGACCTGGAGTTTGGCACACTAACACCGAAACGGGCAGTTAGTGATCACTCACTCGCTGCCCGTAACTCTTTGATTCTGTTGTGGTGCCGAGGGCGGGAGTCCGACGAGCTTAGCATTTATTGAGTAAATCAGCAGAACTTAAGTATTGCTGCGACTTTTCGCTGTCTTGATGTTTGCACAGTCTGCACTCTTTGCACGTGCGGCACTCCGTTGTGACTTAGTTGTGACAGGCTGGTGGAAAGGCGTGAAACATTATTTTGGGTGTCCACTTTCTGTAATAAGGATTGACTTAGTTTTCAGGCGGTGTCATCAGGTCCTTGGTTTTGCTTCACCAGATGCGGATAATCCCATACGCATCCAGATTAGCGTCCGCGCTGATGATTGAGACTTGTTCTACGATTGCCTGAGCTACGATCAAACGATCGAACGGGTCGCCGTGATGTTTGGGGAGATTTGACTGCACATCAACATATTCTACAGTCAGCGGAAGGACAGTTACGTGGAGATCAGAAATTGCCTGATTCATCCAAACTTTGAAGGGCTGAGTGAGAAGTAACTTACCGAGTCCGATCTTAATGCCGATTTCCCAAATTGAGCCGGCG
>JAICGZ010000261.1 GCA_025922875.1 Pyrinomonadaceae bacterium | reverse complement strand
GAAAGGAAGCCAGTGATTGAGGACGTTTTATAACGCGCGGGATTCTAGCATTAAAGCTACAAAGCGGCACAAAAAACACAACTGAAATTTATTGACTTCTTGTTTTGTGCTTTTTGTGCTTCTTTGTGCCTAAGCCAGAGTGCCGCCATCGAGGAAGATGACGGTTCCATTCAGGTAAGTATTGCGTCTCGAACCCATCCACGCGACCATTTCACCACACTCCTGAGGCGTCCCGAACCGCGAGAGCGCGCAAGCGTCGAGATAACGCTTTTGATGGTGCTCGGGAATGGTCGAACGCAATCCACCTTCAAAGATACCCGCTGCGATCGCGTTGACCAGCACACCGTAAGGACCAACTTCGTGTGCGAGACTCCGCGTTAGTCCTTCAAGCGCTCCTTTGCTCGCAGCGTAATGCACCGGCCCGGCAATAGAGCGCGACCCCGTGATCGAACTAATGTTTACGATCCGGCCATACTTCTGCCGGATCATGCCGCGCACAGCCGCACGACACATGCGAAAGGCAGCGAACAGATTCAATTCCATGATGTCGGCAAAGTCCTTGTCGTCGATCAGAATAAACGGAACAGCTTCACTGAACGCGGCATTGTTTACGAGTGTGTCGACTGCGCCCCAGGACTCTTCGACCGCCGCTACAACCTTCCCCGCTTCATCTGCATTGCGAAGATCGGCTTGAATCGACAGGCACTTGCGACCGAATTCGCGCACCAGGTTTTCCGTTGCGTCTGCGCCTGTCTTGTTACCGTGCCAGGTGAAAGCAACGTCGGCGCCTTCTCGTGCCGCAACGGTGCAAATGCCCTGTCCGATACCGCCCGATCCGCCGGTAACCAGAACTCGCAGGCCCGACATCAAGCGTGCCTCATCTGTTCCATTCGATGACACGATTGTCTCCACTTCCTCGCAGATTCACTTGAAATACGCTTAAGGCTGACTCGTTGAATGCGTTTTTTAATCCGTACACGTCGTGGTCCACATCACCGGCGAGGCAAAGCGCAGGACCGTTGAATCCCCAGCACCGCGCGATGAGTTGTGAAGCGAAACCCGGCGTTATCTCGAGCACTGCGCTGGGCAACAACCGATCGCCGATAAATGCGGAGGGCTTCGGCGAGAGTGGTTTCTCGAGACGAAGAATGAGAACGGCCGGTGGACTAGACGGCCGGTTCTCGAGTGCTTCAGATGCAAGCTGTCGGAGCGTTTCGTTCATCAGCGGTCCGGGCGCCACACTCTTCTTCCAACCTCCTTTGCTCCTTTGCGCCTTTGCGGGAAACTTTCCTCCAACAACTGTAGCCGCACACGCGCCGTTCAGTGCTCGACACGTCGTTAGGATGTTTCGGAGGGGCGGCCACGGAGGGCCGCCCCTACAAAGCGGCCTACCATCGAGCGCCTCATCGACCGGGCTTGTCAACGATGCGAAGGGTGATGATTTCTGGTAAATCAATGCCCCTAGCGCGACCGCGAGTAATCCGGAAGCTCCCAATGTGTGTCCGAAGTAAGACAATGGCGTAGCCAGCGGTGTGTCCTTATTAATATGCGCCGAAAACGCAAACAGCTCGGCGGTGTCATTCTGAAACGGCCCAGTCCCCTGGCCAAGTATCAACGACGAATCGCGTGGAGATAATGCTTCAAGCACGCTAGAGAGCCCATCGCGATCCGCGAAATCGCTCGCTAATTCCGGACCGGTTAACTGAATATGATTTTCCGAACGGATAAGTTTAAGCACCACCGCCGCTTCGCCAAGAATGAACCCCTGACTCGCTGACTGCCACGGCGGACCCGGCTTCTCTGCAAGCACTCGCAGGCTCTCGAAGTTTTCGTGATTTGATTGGGAAATGATATCAGCGGCGAGTACGAACACTTGATCAGCGACACCCGAAGTCAACAAGTGCCGCGCGGCATACAACGCATGAATACCCGAAGCGCATGAGGAGCTAAAAACAGGTAAGCGTTCGTTTGCCCACGGTGTATCTTCGAGCAAAGCAGTCGTGTCAAACGCCTGCTCCCAATCTTGTGACGCATCCCCATTGCACGAAGCCACAAGCAACGGTGTGTCATGAACCGGTTCACCTAAATCAGCAAACGCCTTCTCAATCAATACCCGCCAACGCGCCGCGCCAGACAACGACGACTCTAACGCTGGATAACAAATCCTCGAGACATTCCACTTGTTCGGTGTCCACGGCAACTCCGCCGGTGGATGCGGGACTTTTGATTCGAGGATCTCCGCAGTACTTCCCTGCGCAGTCGCAAGCCCAATTCCAGCGATGGCCACACTCATGCCGCAAAGGCTACTCCAGGCCACAAAAAAGCACAAAAAGCACAACGGATCAGTTATGCTGAGGCATGCCGAAACGTCCGATCATTTGCGCGGTATTCCTGCTGTTCAGTTTCGCTTGCACTCGCGTGAGTAACGACTCTTCACCCGTGCAAACCGATCAATCATTAGTCGTTCGCTCAATCAAAACGCCTGATACTGGAGACAGTCGCGAGCCTGATGTGAGTACAACCGTGGACGGCTCTATCGTTCTTAGCTGGGTGGAAAAACTGGATGCGAAGCGTCACGCGCTGCGAGCGGCATTGCTATATAAAACTGAGTGGACCCAGGTGCGAACCGTCGCGGAAGGCGACAACTGGTTCATAAACTGGGCCGACTTTCCTTCCGTAATTGGTCTTAAAAGCGGCCTGGCTGCGCACTGGTTAGTCAAGAGCGGCTCCGCAACTTACGCCTACGACGTTAACATTGCGTTCTCAAGTGACGGCGGGCAGACCTGGACCAAACCGATCGTTCCACATCTTGATAACACTCAAACCGAGCATGGGTTTGTGTCTCTCATTCCGTTGACTGATGGCCGCGCCGGCGCTATCTGGCTCGATGGTCGCAACATGAAAGATATGAAGGACGATCACGGTGAGGACAAGCCTTTGCCCGTCAGTATGACGCTTCGTTATGCAGCGATCGACGCGAGCGGAAAGATTTCTGATGAAGCACAACTCGACGAGCGGGTTTGCGAGTGCTGCCAGACCTCCGCTGCGCTTTCGAGCGAAGGCATTGTGGCCGTGTATCGCGATCGCTCGCAAAACGAAGTGCGCGATATCTACTCCGTTAGTCAAAAGAATGGCGCCTGGGGAACTCCTCAGGCAGTTCATGCAGACAATTGGGAGATCAACGGCTGCCCGGTAAATGGACCAGCCGTAGCGACAGCCGGCACGAACATAGCTGTCGCGTGGTTCACCGGGGCCGGCGGTCAGTCGCAGGTTAAGGTCGCGTTTTCAACAGACGCCGGGCAGACGTTTGGAACTCCAATTCAAATCGAGGAAGGCGAAACGCAGGGTCGCGTGGATGTCGTAATGCTTGCCGACAATTCTGCGCTGGTATGCTGGTTATCCGGCAACGCGGAAGGCGGCGCGATCAAAGTACGCCGCGTTAAAGCGGATGGCTCGGTAGGTACGCCGGCTGTCATCGCAAAAACCGACATTTCGCGATCGAGTGGCTTTCCGCGCATGGCGCGGCTCGGCAACCGTGTGTACGTTGCATGGACCGAATTCGGGCAGCCATCAAAAGTTCGAATGGCTGTTGTCGAAATTCCCGCCTAACATTTTCACCCCTTACGACCATTTATATTGAATGTCAGTTTTACAGGATTTACATGATGATCAGGATTGACATGTAAATCCTGTCTAATCCTGCAATCCTGTAAAAATGCCTTTCGTGCAAAGCCAGTGTTTGATAAGATGCGCCGCGATTTAATCAAGCCAATAACTCCAAGGGGTGCGCTAGTTAGCCTCGTTCTCACGATAATCTTTAACAACTTAGCCCGACACAAGAGGGTGGCAATTCATGGCTGACCACAATGACCCAAACGCGGTCAATTCAATCTTCTCCGATATCGCTATCAGCGCGGCGGATCTCTACGACTTCTTCGGCTTTCCCAGTGCGGACACCGATGGCGGTGAGAAGGTTGTTCTGGCTCTTACTTTTGCATCGATTCCTTCCACCGGCGTGTTTGATACTGACATGCTTTACCGCATGCAGATTTCCGGCGATCCGAGAGTAGCGGGTCCCGGAGACGACGAAAACACGCTGAAAGGACTGCTGAGATACTTCGACGCGCTCAAAGAAAAATATCTTGGACCAACAACGAAAGCGTCGGAGATTCGCGTTACCTTCGATCAGAGCCAGCGCGCGACAGTCAAATTCATTGGCTTCCCTGGCGGGAGTTTTTCAACTGTCGTAGATACCAATCAGGTGCGCTCGATCCAAACGCCGGATGGCTATTCGATCAAAGCTTATATCGGCGGCCGTGACGATGCCTTCTTCAATGATCTGACCGGCTTCTTCCGCTCGATCAATTACGCGCCGCAGTTTTACCACGTGCCTCACACGATGACGGGATCCCGGGAGTTGAAGATTCCCAAGACCCTGATCGAACTCGAAGGTAACCACCTCTTCAACCGCGATCCAAACGATCCTGACTGGGGTTATCACGGCAAAAAGCGAGAACTACCGCCCGGGCCGCTCACGTGGAATGGCGATAAATTCGCCAGAGACGCGAACGGTAATTTCCGCTTCGTCTACGACGGTAGAGATTGCCAGGCCGGAATAAACATCAACGCCATCATCCTGGAAATCCCGCTGAGGTTTATCACCACCGCTCCTGAGCGAGATCGAATCGTCAACTGCTGGGGCGAGAGTTGGGTGCTGAAAGCCGCCGATAAGATCGAGACAATACCCGATCATCCTTTCTGGCTCGAACATCCGTGGGCATTGATCGACGCCATCAAGCTCGACGACGAGTTGAAGAAATACAAGCTCGTCGATACGGATGGTCAGCCATTCGCCGATGCTGCTCTAAGTGAGCGCGAGGACAATCGCCAGCTCGGTGCGAACAACTTCTGGTTAGCTCCTCATTTCATCAAGCGACTCGCTCATCTCGGTTGGGGCTTCGGCCCGTCGATCACTGCTCTGGGCTTACAAACGTCTTTCGATCACGACAACTCGCCAGTGTCAGTTCATAAAACTTATTCACTCGTCACGGCGGCGTTCCCGCGCGTGAAGAAAACTCTTTTCCAGCGACTCAACATGCCCGACGATTCGTGGAACCCGAAAGGTCTGGACATTCCACTCCGGCGGCCTTTCGAGATCTTTGTGCCGAATGTCTGCGCGATCGATATGGACACGACGGGCACGTGGCCATACGGCCGGCGACTCGAAGATCAAGTTGCTACGCGTTTTCTCTCGATGTTTCTCGACCATACAGCCGAGTTGAACGGCAAGAAATACCATATCGAATTACTCAACGATCAATCCTTATGGGACTCTGCGCCGATCGAGCCAAAGACCGTGCCGAATCCGAAGAAGAACGACAAAGAATTTCTTACCGACTTTCCTTATCTCGCGGAGCCTTGGCAGTAGGAGTTTCCCGCAAAGGCGCAAAGGGGCAAAGAAATTCTCAACTACTTACTTTGCGCCTTTGCGCCTTGGCGAGGAAAAGATCACTGATATGGGCGCCAAACAAACCGATTTCGACATTGAACTCGCGCAGATAAACAGCCGGATCGCTGAGCTCGAAGGCGACGCGCTACAACTTCCGGTCGATCGCACGAAGATAACGAAGCTCGCTTATTTGCAGTATCAACGCGCTTCGCTGACCGGAAACCTCGCTGAACTCGACATTGCCGAGCGCACGCTGGACGAGGCAATTCAGCACCTCGGGCCCGACGGCGATCTCTACTTTCTCAAAGCCAATATTCATTTCAAGCTTCATCGCCTCGCCGACGTCCAACGCGATCTCGAAGCGTCTCCCGATCTTTCGCAAAGCCCTCCGGGCAGAGCTCTAAAGGCTGACCTGGATTTTCAGCAGGGTCGGTATGACGCTGCGCGAAGTGAATATGAAACGTTGATCGAAGAAGAGCGGACCTGGGACACATTAGCGCGTCTCGCCTACTTCAATTTCAAGATGGGCGACTTTGAAACTGCGGATCGCTTGTATGACGAAGCTGTTGACGAGCTGACAGCGAAAGAGATGCGCCATTATTCATGGGTGGAATTGCAACGAGGAGTTGTCGATCTAAGCCGGGGAAATTACGCGCAGACGCGCGAGCATTATCAACGCGCGGAACGTGCTTACTCCGGTCACTGGATGGTCGAGGAACATCTCGCCGAGTTGTTGGGCGCCGAAGGAAAGAACGATGAGGCTGAGGCGATGTACCGGCGCGTGGTTGCGCGAGTGCCACGGCCAGACTTTCAGCAGGCACTCGGTGAGCTCTACCTGTCGATGGGAAAGACCTCGGATGCAAACGACGTATTGGAGAAGGCGCACGCTGCTTTTCTCGAGTCAGCACAGCGCGGCGAAGTGCACTACTACCATCATCTCGCCGACCTTTATGCCGACGTGTTTGAAAATGGTCCCGAGGCGGTGAAGTGGGCCCAGAAAGATCTTGAACTCAGAAGAAATTTTTCAACGTTGGCGGCGATGGCCTGGGCCTACTATCGAGCCGGCGAATTCTCGAAAGCGTTGGAGATGATGAACGAGTCACTCGCATCGGGCGTGAAAGATGCGCGCCTGTTTCGTTGCGCAGGCATGATTCACAAGGCACTTAGTCCCAATGGAACAGCCGATCGTTATTTGCAAATGGCTGCTGCAATCAATCCTAACTACGAGAACTTTCACGTGCATCGATGATTTGAACTTCTTCTCTGTGCACCCTCTGTGCTCTCTGTGTCTCTGTGGTTGATAGTTCGTTGACAAAAATCACACAGAGACACAGAGAACACAGAGGGTGCACAGAGAATCCCGAAAAGGAGCAAACTCCCGTGGCAAGAAGAAGCAAACTCAGGACTTTCCTCATAATTATCCTGGTCTTAATCGTGGCTCTCGTCGCCTTCATTGCCTACCGCGTGTTCGCACACAGAGGACCGCGACCGGGCACTGTGCTTGACGAAGCGAGACAAGCAAATCGTCCTGCCACGTCTTTTCCCGCCGCGGATGAAGACTACTTTCACGCGATGGATGGTGGGATTCCGCTCAGTCCCCAGGAAGTGAAGGGTCGCAATTCGTGGGTTATTTGGACTGGTGGTAACGATCGCTTCTGGGACAAGATCAGCACCACCAGCTTCGGCGCGCTCGATCTATTGAAAACCCTGTCGTCGTATCCAAATGTAATCGACCCCAAGACCGGCGAGAGGTTGAAATACAGCCGCGACAATCGCTGGTACTACCTCGGACTCGTCAACGAGCCGTGTTTCCAAAAGGCTACTGGCCCCGATCCAAATCGCTTCGGACTGTGGTTAGACAAGCGCATCGTATCGCCTGAGTGTCCACCTGATCCTTTTGAGAATGAACAGAAGTATCCCGGCGTGCGCGTCGGCTCGCGTGGCCAGCAGTTGCCACCGGGTCAACCAAATCAACATCTGCCACAAACGATGCCGGTTGGATCGTACTACGGTTACGCATCGGGCATCGTCGGGCTGCGTCTCTTCCCTAACCCGGACTTTAACGCTGCCGCCGCGCAGCGTTGGGATCCGGAACGTTACTACAGCGATCCGGCTTACTACTACTCCAAAGATCTCGTGCGCCCGTATCGCGTCGGCATGTCATGCACGTTCTGTCACGTTGGTCCTGATCCACAAAGACCTCCGGCAGATCCTGAAAACCCGAAATGGGAAAACCTGAACAACAGCGTCGGCGCGCAGTATTTTTGGATCGATCGAATCTTCGATTGGCGTTCAGACGAGGCCACCTACACCTATCAAATGTTCCACACTTCGAGACCGGGTTCGCTCGATACGTCGCTGGTCTCGAGTGACAACATCAACAACCCTCGGACGATGAACGCTATCTACAATCTCGGACCACGTCTCGAAATAGCAAAACGTTTAGGCAAGGAGACACTTGGACCAGGCAGCGACAATAACAAACAACTGAATGACTACGTGCCGCCCGGACACCCGCTGGCGCAGTTTTTTGTTCCGCCAAACACAGTCTTCACGCCGCGGGTCCTCAAAGACGGCGCGGATTCAGTAGGCGCGCTGGGCGCACTCAACCGCGTCTATCTGAACATCGGATTGTTTAGCGAAGAGTGGCTGCTGCATTTCAATCCGCTCGTCGGTGGTAAGACAGTGAGCCCGATTGAAATTGCCGTAGCGCGGAAGAATTCGAGTTACTGGGAAGCGACTGAAGCGCAGACTGTCGACATGGCGCTTTTCTTTCTCAAAGCCGCCACACCGCATAAGTTGAGTGCTGCGCCGGATGGTGGAAAGTATTTCAACAGTGGCAATCCAAACGATGCAGCTTACGTCGCACGCGTCGATAACGGTAAAACTGTCTTTGCCGAAACGTGCGCGCGCTGTCACTCGAGTAAGCTTCCAACACCCGATACTCCCAAAAAGCTCTTCGCTGCCGAGGGTTGCGCGGGACCAGACTACTTGAATTGTTGGGATGAATACTGGCAGTGGACCAAGACTGAAGAGTTCAAATCCAAGATGCGGGCGATCGTGATGGCGCCGGATTTTCTCGAAGGAAACTATCTTTCCGCCGAGCATCGCGTGCCGGTGACGCTGCTCCAGACAAACGCGTGTAGTCCGCTCGCAACCAACGCTATCCGAGACAACATCTGGGACAACTTCTCTTCCGACAGTTACAAAGACTTGCCTTCGGTCGGCAGCATCAAGGTCAATCATCCGATCACCGGTGAAGAACGAACCTATGCAATGCCTGGTGGCGGGCGCGGCTTCACTCGCCCGGCGTCGCTCATCAGCCTGTGGTCCACTGCTCCTTTCTTGTTGAATAACACGGTCGGACCGTTCAATCCGAGCCCGTCAGTCGATGCGCGCATGCAGTCGTTCCAGGCATCGATT
Source organism: Pyrinomonadaceae bacterium (assembly GCA_025922875.1). Taxonomy (GTDB): domain Bacteria; phylum Acidobacteriota; class Blastocatellia; order Pyrinomonadales; family Pyrinomonadaceae; genus PSRF01. Next base: position 545 of record JAICGZ010000261.1, on the reverse strand, counting down.
GAACAAATGCTCCTGCTGCGGGAACGCGACAAAGATCCCGTCCTTGCGGCAAAGGGTTTGGACGTCGGATTAATCGATCGCACCACGACCCGAAGTGCGATTCGTGTTGCGCCGGGATACGTGCCGAGCCTGGTTGAAGGCTTCGGCGACCTGCTATTCCCGAGCATCTTCAGCGACGACGGCGGCATTGAGCTCGGACCGATTCCGCCGGGCACTCCTGTTGGCCTGTTGGCGAGCTTGAACATTCGACCGGAAGGGTTGAGTTTCTGGGAACGGGTCCAATACGACTGGAAGTTGCTCGGGCTGGTGAGGGAGATCAAACACACGCTGAGGGCACTGCCGCCGAATGCTACTGACGAGCAAGTCCAGCAGGCATTTACTCCACTTGCTGACAGTTTGATCGCGTTGAGTAAGTGTCCCGATTACGTCGTTAATCGTGGTCACTACTTCGGCACCGGACGTTATGGCGACGACTCCGCATTGAGCGAGCAACAGAAGCGCGATTTAATCGAATTTCTGAAAACGTTTTAACTTCGACTTCTTCT
>JAICGZ010000260.1 GCA_025922875.1 Pyrinomonadaceae bacterium | reverse complement strand
TCACGCAAACGATGTCCGAAAACATCCGACGTGCCGACGATCTCACCGGCAGGCAGCGGCGGCACTTCACTGCGCCGGCATGCAGCCAGCGCAAACGGAACGCCAAGAAACGCTGCCAAAATTTCACGCCTGTTCATCGGATTTCTAATCCTGTCTACTCAAAGCGCCTCCACTCACTTTCGTAATATCTCACCAGCACCTGGTTATCGAGGCGGTTAACCTCCACCGGCACGGATTCAATGTCTTTTGAAAGCGTAAACATCGCCGCCAGCGTCTGATCGTCGAGAAACTTCAAGCCGGGCGGCGGATTCCGTGGCACTTCAAACGGCGACGATCGCGCGAGCGCATAACCCCAGAGTCCAAAGCTCGGCACTGCCGTGTAATACGGCCTGACAAAGAACCCTGAGGCTTCGAGTGTGCGGATGATGCACCAGTACGAAGTTCGCGCGAACATTGGCGACGTCGACTGCACCGCCACCGACGCGTTCTCACTCAATCGCGATCGCAGCAGACGATAGAAGCGCGTTGTGTAGAGCTTTCCAAGCGCGAACGTGTTCGGATCGGGGAAGTCGAGGATCGCTGCGTCGTATGCAACCTCTGTAGTTTCTTCCACCCAGATGAAAGCGTCTTCGTTCACGACCTGCACGCGCGGATCGTCGAATGCCTGCTGGTTCAACTGCGAAAGCAACGGAAAGCGACTCGAAAGTTTCGTCATTTCCGGATCGAGATCGACGAGCGTGACGCGTTCAACTGAGGGATACTTCAAAATTTCCCGCAGCGCCAGGCCGTCGCCACCGCCCAACACCAGCACGCGTCGCGGATTGTTCGCCAGCAGCATCGCCGGATGAACAAGCGCTTCGTGATAGCGATACTCGTCAGTCGAACTGAACTGTAAGTTACCGTTGAGAAACAACTGAAACCCCGCGCGGCCGCGGGTAATGACGATGCGCTGATACGGCGTGTCTTTCGTGTAAACGATTTCATCCGCAAACATCTCGTCTTCAGCAAGCGACGTGATGGTGTTAGCCTTCACAAGAGCGACGAGCAACAGTGCGATTACCATCACTGCCTTCACGCGCAGTCCAACTATGCGGCCCTTGATGAGCGGCCGCAGCAGCCACGTGCCCCACAGTGCAACGCCGGCATTCAGCATTCCGAAGATCAGCGACGTGCGAATCAGGCCAAAACGCGGAACGAAGAGAATCGGAAACAGGATCGAGGCGAGCAGCGCGCCGATGTAATCAAACGCGAGCACGCGCGAGACGAGTTCTTTAAATTCAACCTCGTCCTTCAGGATGCGAAGCAGTAAAGGAATCTCGAGACCGACGAATACACCGATCGCGAACACAACGAAGTAGAGCACCGCGTAGAAATAGCTCACGCGTGAGAACGTGAGAAACAGCAGCGGAGCCGAGAAACCGCCGAGTACAGCGACGGCCAACTCGATATCGACGAAGCGCCGCGCAAGTCCTTTGTCAATGAAGCGCGAGAGCCAGGAACCGACTCCCATCGCGAAAAGGTAGATACCGATGATGAGTGAAAACTGGGTTACGGAATCACCCAGAACGTAACTGGCGAGTGTGCCTGCAAGCAGTTCGTAGATCAGTCCGCAGGTAGCGACGATGAGAACGTTGAGAAAAAGTAACGGAGGCCGGCTCATCTCTCTGTGCAACCTCCGTGTCCTCTGTGTCTCTGTGGTTGAAGGTGGCGAACAATGCACCACAGAGACACAGAGAACACAGAGAACGCACAGAGAATCATGTTTACCCGTGGACCGCTGCGGCGATGATCACTGCGCTGCCAAGTATCACGGCGGCGATGACGATGGCCAGAGCAACGTTGTGATCCTCTTCGATCTCTTTCCGCACCGAAAACGGCGTCGCCTTGCCGATAATCAGAAACGCCAGGGCAAAGACGATGAGGCCAAAGACGACGAATACCAACGTCGTGATAAATACCGGCAGGAGACCTTCGAGTGGGACCACCAATCCAAAGATTGCAATTGAGTCAGTCATCATTTTCCTCCGCGTAAGCCGTAGTGCCAGAAGTGGAACGAGCGATAACCGTTCTGCCGTGCGTCAGGCGGCAACTGCCGGCGCGACCCGCCGCTAATCTCCCAACCCAGCAGCGCCGCGGCGCTGTACAGGGTTACAACGCCGACGCCGAATATTGTGTAGAGTGCTTTGAGCATCGCTGTAGTCCTCGGTTTTTTATTTCGCGCAAAGATGCAAAGACAGCAAAGGCCGCAAAGAAGACCTTAAGATCTTTGCTTCCTTTGCGCCTTTGCGCGAAAACTTAGTCATCATCGTCACTACCACCGCCAAACATGCTCTCCGACCAGCGCCTGCGTTCAAATCCAATGTGATAAATACCCATGATGATTGGACCGATGGATAATACGATTAGCGCGATCAGAAGATTGAGACCATACGTAACGTTCTGTTCGATCTTCACTGACACAACCGCAGGCTGGTTCCACTTCTCCCACTGCCCCTCCAGCCGCAGGATGTATCTACCCGCGGGCATCGAAGAAGTGTAAGCAGTGTCTCGCTGCCCGCCTTCGGACCACGACTCGCCGCCTTCCACGCCCTGGTAATAAGAGATGTCAATCGGAAACGATTGGACCACCCCCGTCTCGTCGTTGATCAGGTCGCCTTCGAGATAGACCCACGTGTTCTGCACCGCCGACTCGCCGACAATCCTGATGTTGCGCCTGCCGGCCAGCTCAAACGGTTCGCTGAAGAAGACCTGCGTGCCGTCTGCATTCGGCAACGGCGGCAGAGTCACAGTTTGAGAAAACACCTGTCTGCTCGAACCCGACAGTAAGAACGTTAGAGCACCAACCAGGAGCAGAAGGGCGAGAAACGCGATCCAGTATTTGTAAACCCACCAGTGTTTGTAAGGCTGGTTGGGCGCGACGTTCTTAGGCCGCGGCAAGCCGGTGACGTTGAACGACTTCTCGATCTGCGAAACCGGGACGTAAGTTCCGAGTGACCAGTTTATCTCGCCGGTTGTGCGCTTGTTCTTCTTCGCATCGGGATCGGTGATGTAAACAGTCGAAACTTCTTTCGAGAGAATGTAGGGCGGCGCGACATAATCGACGCCGCGCACCTGTTCACCCGCTTCGACCTTCCAATAAAACTCACCCGTTACGGCTTCAACGCGCGCTTGCGCGTCCTGGAAAATCCGGTAGCCCTTGCCGCGATAACTTGCTGACCTTGCTACTTCGTACACTTCACCTGGAGGAATGGCGCGCACGTAGTTCCAATGATTGTCGCTGTGGACCAGCCAACGGAAACCGATCTGCGGGTTGTAAAGAAGATACTCGAACCAGAAGTATTGAGTGCCTTCGATCGTCACACTGCGCGCCATCGCGCCGATGACCGTCATCTTTCCTTCAGGGACCTCGCCAACCGTGCCAAGTGGAATGAGGGGTTTAAACCACTGCTTCTCGAGCGCTTTGAGAAACTTTAGTCGCCCCTGATTAACATCCAGAAGTGAATTGCAGTTTGGACAAGTGACGCGTTCGGTTTTATCGGGCGCGCGGAGTTCGAGAGGGCCGCCGCAGTTTGGACATCCTAACGCTGCGGCCCCGACACGTCGCTCTTCTTTTTCCGGAGTTCGCGTCGTGGTGATGCCGAGTTCGGCAAGCGTGACTTCATGGCCCAGGAAGATGAGCGGCGGCGATTCGTTGTAATCGAGTGTGCCGAAGGCGCGGTCCGTACCGGAAAGATCCGCGTAGTAATAAGTTTCACCAGGAGTTAACAGGTAAGGAATCTCGCCTTTGGCGCCGCGGGCAGTTGCGCGCCCGGTTTCAGCAACCATCAAAGGCGTGGGCCATGGGAGACCTGGCACCTGTTGTCCGAGTTGGAGTTGTTCGAACGGCGGCAGTTGCACGCCTTCGGGAACTGGATATTGAAAGGTCAGATAGAAGCGGCCCTGGGCCTCAGCCAACCAGCCGAGCCAACCGTTTGAGAAAGTTGCGTACCACTCGTCCCACTGCCCGCCCATCTCGTGACCGAGTTGCGCGCGACCGGTCAGTTCAAACGGCACGTCTCTCCATTTTCCGCGTAGACCGACGTCGAGCGGAGATCCGGTTTCGACAAGCTCCGCGACTTTGCCGAGGTCTTTTAGATCACGATCGGTGCGCGCGACTGCGGAGCGGCAGTATTCACAGATGACGACGATCGACTGCCCGCTCTTGAATTCAATCGGCGCTGCGCACGACGGGCAGTTCGCCGCGAGCACGCTCATTTAGCGGCTCCTGCTACTTGTGTGTCTTCGTGAATCGTGCGTTCGAACATGCGAACTTTCACTTCTGTTGCGCCGAGCATTTCTTTCAGTGTTATTTCCCAGGTCCACGAAGCGCGGTCGCGACAGCAGTACAGATTGAATGTCGCGGCACGAAACTCAGGATACGTGTGGCAGGTGAGATGCGATTCTGAGAGCAGTGCGAGACCGCTAATGCCGCCTGGATGATCGAATTGATGCCACGCGATCTCGCCGAGAACGTTAAGATCCATATCGCGAATGACGCGATCGAAGACAGCACGCATACGATCGAGATTTGCAAGCGCAGCCGCGTCGCATCCGCTTGCGTCGATGAGCCATTCAGTACCGAGGTTCATAGTGAATTGCGCGAGAGAATAAGGCAGAGAGGCGGCAAATTCAAATGCTTTATCTCTTCATAGGCCTTATAAGACATATAAGTCCTATAGGACCTATTCTCTTTTCATTCTCCCAATAACGAAGCATGCGGCAGGATTGCTGGTGGTATCGGTTCCAGGAAGCGCGAGAGTGTTGGCGTGCCGTCCGTCTCCGGGCCTCTGTAAACATCAACCGCCGGATAAACAAAATGCAATTCTTTCTTCGCGCGCGTCGTGGCGACGTAGAGCAGCCGGCGCTCCTCGTCGAAATCATCAAACTCGTCCTGAAACCTGTTAGACGGAAACCAACCATCGGTCATCCAGATCAGAAACACGTTGTCCCATTCCAGACCCTTCGCCGAGTGGACTGTTGAGAGTGTGACAAATCCACTGCTGCGGCGTGGCGTGTTTTCCTGCACCGCTTCAGTCGGATCAAGCGCAATGTCGTCGAGCAACTTCGACGGCGTCTTGTAACGCTTAGCGATCGCTTGCAGGTGTTCGAGATCGCGGCCGCGGCGTGGCACGTCATCGTACTTGCTCTTCAAAAGCGGGCGATAGAAACGTAACACCGCTGATAACTGTTCGCCGGGCGTCGCGCATTCCAGCATCGTGATGAACACACGCGCCAGGCGCGTTAGCTGAGCTTTGTACGCAGCGCGAGCAGGGAAGCGATTCAGGTTCTTGAACAATGCTGACTTACTTCTCACGGAGCGAAACTCTCGCTGCTCGACTCCGAGATGTTCGAGTATCTGATACACGGTCGCATCGCCGATATGATCGATCAGCTTGAGCGCGCGAAACCACGAAAGCGTGTCGGAAGGCTTGACCATCACGCGCATGAACGCGAGCGCATCCTTGATGTGCGCTGACTCAGCAAATCTCATCCCGCCAAACTTCCGGAAAGGAATACCCGCGCGACCGAGTTCGATTTCGAGGTCGAATGAGTGTGAACTCGAACGAAAGAGCACCGCGATTTCACTGAGCGGCACGCCCTCATCACGCAAGTCAGCTATGCGCTGCGCAACAAAGCGCGACTGTTCGTTCTCGTCGCGTGCGCTCACCACCACGGGCGGCTGCCCCCCGTCGATGCGCGTGTAAAGCCGTTTCCTATAACTCTCTTTCACGTCGGCGATGATCGCGTTAGCGACGTCGAGAATCGGTTGCGTGCTGCGAAAGTTCTCTTCCAGCTTGATGATCTGCGCCGATGGAAAGAGTTTCGGAAACTCGAGCATGTTTCGATGACTCGCGCCGCGAAACGAATAAATCGATTGAAACTCATCGCCAACCACGGCGACGTTATCGTGACGAGCAGTCATCAGTTTCACGATCTGAGCCTGGAGCTTGTTCGTGTCCTGATACTCGTCCACCATGATGTAGCGATACTGATCGGAAAGCTGCTCGCGCATCTCAGTGCTTGCTTCCAGTGCCTCACGCAAACGGACGAGCAGATCGTCGTAAGTCAGCATGTGGCGGCTGCGCTTGAACTCTTCGAACGTCTTGAACAATGTTTCGAGGTTGCGGCGTTCGTCAATGAACTGCGGATACTGTTGATTCAACACCTGCTTCAGAGATTGCACCTTGTTCACCATCATGCTGAAGATCGCGGCGATGGTGCGCTTGCGTGGAAAGTGTTGGGTTTTGGTAAGCCTGATCTGGCGACGCAGCAGATCGATCAAGTCTTCAGTGTCGCTCTGGTCCAGCACTGTAAAATTCTTCTGGACGCCCGCTTGCTCGGCAAACTTTCGCAACACTGCGTGACCCAGCGAATGAAACGTGCCGCCTGAAACTCTCTGGCAGCGCGCGTCAGCCAAAGCCGCGGCGCGGGTCAACATGCTTGCTGCTGCACGGCGTGTGAACGTCAACAACAGAATCGATTCCGGCTTGACTCCGATTTCAACCAGCCGTGCGACACGATAAACGAGTGTTCGCGTTTTTCCTGTGCCTGCTCCAGCGACGATCAACAACGGACCTTCCGTGGTTGTGACAGCCTTGAACTGTGCCTCGTTTAGCTCCTTTTCGTAATCGATCGCGCGCGAGCTGCCGGCCATGCGCTTCAACACCAGGCGCGTCTTTGGAGCCACGGGTAAAGTTTTACCCAGATCGAGATTGCGTTTGATTAGCTTGAGTTCTTCCGCGAGCTCGGCGACGGTTTGATAACGCTCCTTCGGTGTTTTAGCGAGCGCCTTCGTGAGGATTCGTTGCAGATCGAATGGAAGTACCGTCTGACCGTCACCGGGCCATCGTGGCTCGCGATGAAGGATGGCGTGCATCGTGTCGATGCGATTGTCGTGAACAAACGGCGCAGTGCCCGTCAGCATCTCGCACAAGACCACTCCAAATGAAAACACGTCACAGCGACGATCGACTCGTTGGCCCAACAACTGTTCCGGCGCCATGTAGTTGACAGTTCCCATCAACGTGCCGGATTGAGTTTGAACGCCTCGGACAAGCGTCTTCTGTTCGCTGTCGGCAACGAGTGCTCGTTCTCGTTCGGCGACGAGCTTCGCGAGACCAAAATCGAGAATCTTCGCGTAGCCGTCGCGACTCAGCATCAGGTTCTCGGGTTTCAGATCGCGATGAATAATTCCGAGTTCATGCGCGCGTGCGAGACCGGCAGCGATCTGAATCGCGATTTCCAATGCCTCTTTGAGCTGGAGTCCGTTGTTCCTGATCTTCTGGCGGAGAGTTTCTCCTTCAACGTATTCCATCGCGATATAAGGGCGGCCATCGTCCTCGCCGACTTCATAGACTGTGAGAATGTGCGGATGGTTCAACGCGGAGGCGGCTCGCGCTTCCTGAAAGAAACGGCGACGGCGGTCTTCCTGTGAGACGTACTCAGATTGGAGCAGCTTCAACGCCACGATGCGCTGAAGCTTGTTGTCGTAAGCTTTGTAAACGGCGCCCATGCCGCCGGCGCCGATCGGTTCGACGATCCGGTAATGCGCGATACTCTTAACGGGGAGGGGCTTCATGGGGTGGTGTTAGTTTAACGGATCATGAGTTGAATTCGTATCATAGGGCTATGAGCAGGATTTCTGGTTTAGAGAAGAAGCAAGCGCCCTGGCACCTGCGCTGGTTCTACACGATGATGCGCAAGATGTTTGGCAAAGACCTGACGCCGGTGAAGCAACAGATGCGCGTGCCGGGACTGGTTTGGGGCAGCATCGCGATGGAAGCCGGCATGGGCCGAAAACGTAAAGTTTCGTTGCGGTTTATTCAGTTGGGCAAAGTGCGAACCGCGGCGCGTATCGGATGTCCGTTTTGAGTGGACATTAATTCTGCCGTGGGCAGAAAGGCCGGGTTGACGGATGAAAAATTACTGGCAGTCGTTAACAACGACTTGTCAGTGTTCTCGGATGTGGAGCGTTTAGTGATTGAGCTCGCCGACGAGATGGCGAATACGCCTGCGAATGTCTCAGACGATCTCTACGCGCGTTTGCGTGAGAAATTTTCCGAAGAGCAGTTGCTTCAGTTAGGAGCGCAACTCGCGTTCGAAAACTACCGCGCGCGCCTCAACAGGATCTTCGATGTAGGCAGCGATGAACTGTATCAGCCGCAGATTTCGGGGATGGATCTGCGTTCATCCGTGAAATCTGCGGCTAACTTTTCGTGAGGCTTTCGAGTTCTTCGGGAGTGCGTGGCCAGTCGTCTTTTAGGAGGCGGGAGAGGGCCCGATCGGCTAGGAGTTTGCCGCCAGTTTGACACTTTGGACAGTAGTTCGTCTCGTTCGATCCGTACCGGATTCGTTGAATCTTACTACCGCAACGTGGACATGGTTGGCCGTACTTGCCGTGCGTTGCCATGTCTGGCCGGAACGCGGTCACCTTTTCCGGAAAACGTTCGCGTGAGTCTGCGCGCAAACGCTCGACCCAGTCGGTCAACGTTCTTTTGATCGCGTCGAAGAGATGCGTTATCTCGTCATCAGTTAACTTTTGCGTGAGTGTGAACGGAGAAAGTTGTGCCTCGAAGAGGATCTCATCCGAGTAGGCGTTGCCGATACCGCTGAGTATGCGCGGATCTGTGAGTGCGCGCTTTAGTGTGTGGTTCTTTGCTCTTATTGCTCGAGCAAACTGTTCCGTCGTCGCGTCAAAAATCTCCAACCCACCGGGATTGAGATTTTCCAGTCCAGCCTCGCCCTGGACCACGTGAAGCGAGGCGCGCTTCTGTGAACCAGCCTCAGTCAGAACGAGGCTGCCGGTGCTGAAGTCGAAGACGGCCAGACCACGACCTTTCGCAGCTTTGCCTCGCTCGTTATACCAGTGCAGCCTGCCCGCAATCATCAGGTGCAGAACGAGCCACAGATCCCCTTCGAGCCCGAAGCAGATCCGTTTGCCAAGCCTGCGCAGCTCGACGATTTTTTTGCCTTCCACTGCGGACAGAGGCGGCACCGCCGTGCGCAACAGAAAAGGATTCGCCACGCGCACGCGTGCGAGAACACTGCCTTTGATTCGTTTCTCGAGAGCCTCGATATAAACGACGATGTCCGGCAGTTCAGGCACTAAATTGCGAATTTTCTAGACGGTACTGCGGCTTCTCGCCATCCGCCAAATCCAGAGCACGAGGATCGCGCCGAGTATCGACAGTAACAAACCGGCTGGCCGGAATCCCCCCTCGGTAGTATCAGCCCCCCAGATTGCCCAACTCACCAGGCCGCCGATAACGGAGCCGACGATCCCCAAAAGCATCGTCGCGATGATGCCCATGGCATCCCGTCCCGGCATAATCAGACGCGCGAGTGCCCCCGCGATTAACCCAATGATTAACCACCAAATAAAACTCAGCATCTGTTTGTCCTCCTTGCGTGCCGCGTTTTATATCACTCCTTCGCGCCAGTCACAACATGGGAGACAACAAGGACGCCCACAAAAAGCCCAAAAGGCCAACGGCAAGTCTCTTTGTTCTTTTTGT
>JAICGZ010000259.1 GCA_025922875.1 Pyrinomonadaceae bacterium | reverse complement strand
TTGCCGGGGGGGGTCGGGCCCCGGCCGGGGGGGGGGGGGGCGGGGCGCTTTTTGGACCCCCCAGCGTGGCCCCCCCCCCGGCGCCCCCGGCCCCCCCCACTCCAGGGAAACGTCCAAGCAGATTATGGATGCGTGAGGAAGAACCGGGAGCTTTTCCAGCAGCGCCTTCTGTGTCAGGAGAACGGATGCACCGCAATCCTGCAACATGAAGCTCAGGCGCTCTCGCGGATAATGCGGATCGAGCGGCACATATGCAGCGCCTGCCTTAATAATGCCAAGCACACCGATCACCATTTCAAGAGAACGTTCGACACAGATTCCAACAACAGTCTCCGCTCCAACACCAAGGCCAATCAGGTGATGGGCCCACGCATTCGCGCGCTCGTTCAACTCGCCGTAAGTGAGCGCACTCTCTTCACACAGGACAGCGATCGCATCTGGTGCCGCTTCAGCCTGACGCTCAAACTGTTGCTGAACAAACACGGAGGATGACGGCTGCGCGTCTGACTTATTCCACTCGATGAGCAACTCCTCACGCTCGGCCTTCGTCAGCAATTCGAAATCACCGAGTTTCGTTTCCGCGTTGCTGGCCACACGTTCAAGCAGCCGCTGATAGTGATCGAGCAGGCGCGTCATCGTCGCCGCATCGAAGAGATCCGTGTTGTACTCCAATGCTCCGGCGAGACTCTCCGCCGTTTCTTCCAACGACAACGAGAAATCGAATTTCGAAGTCTTTACATTGGTCTCTAGCGAAGTCACGGTCATTCCACGTAACTCCAGCGGCGGCATAGGAACGTTTTGCAACGCGAACATCACCTGAAAGATCGGCGTGTGGCTGAGACTCCGTTCGGGCTGCAACTCTTCAACCAGTTTTTCGAAAGGCAGATCCTGCCGCGCGTGAGCTTCCAGCACAGACGTACGCACCTGGGCCAACAACTCGTCAAAACTCATTTCGGCGGACAACTGTGATCGAATCGGCTGCGTGTTGACGAAGAAACCGATGAGGCTTTCGATGTCGGCGCGATTGCGCCCGGCGATCGGCGTGCCGACGACAATGTCCTTCTGCCCTGTGTAACGGAACAGTAAAGTTTTGAATGCAGCCAGCAGCGTCATGAAGAGCGTCGCGCCTTGCTCACGGCTGAATGTCTTGAGCGATTCCGTCAAAACTTTTGGCAGAACCAGCGTTTGTCTCTCGCCTTGAAATCTCTGCACTGCCGGACGTGGACGATCCGCCGGCAACTCGAGCAACGCAGGCGCGCCTGAGAGATGTTTCTTCCAGTAGGCCATCTGCGTTTCGAGGATGTCGCCCTGCAGCCAATGCTGTTGCCACCGCGCGAAATCTGCGTACTGCACGGTCAAAGGAAGGAGAGGCGACTCCTGCTCGCCGGCAAGCGCTTCATAAAGCAGCGTCAGTTCTCTGATGAGAATTCCAACGGACCAGGCATCGCTGACGATGTGGTGCATTGTCACCAGGAGGGCGTACTCCTCATCGCTCAACTGCACGAGCGTCGTCCGCAGCAATCCGCCGGTCGAGAGGTCGAATGGCGTTTGTGCGTCTTCAGCCGCTCTCCGCGCGAGGTCCTGTTCACGCTCTTCCGGAGTGAATTCGCGCAAATCGATCAACGGCAGACTCCACGAAAGCGCGGGCGTGATAATTTGCACCGGTTGGCCGTCGACAACTTCAAACCGAGTTCGGAGAGCCTCGTGCCGGCTCGCAATTTCACCGAAGCTATGCTCCAGCGCCGTCACGTTTAGCTCGCCGCTAAGACGAACGACTGCCGAGATGTTGTAGAAGGGATTGCCTGGCTCCATCTGGTCGAGAAACCAGAGTCGCTGCTGGGCGAAGGATAACGGCAGCGGTTCATCGCGCGGTGCGGGTGCGATGCTCGTGTAAACCACTGCCGGTGCATCGCTCATTACCTGTTCGACGTGTTCAGCCAAGCGCGCGACGGTCGGCGACTCGAACACTTTACTGAGCGGCACTTCGACCTGGAGTTCATGGCGCATCTGCGAGATCAATCTCGTAGCGAGTAGCGAGTGACCGCCAAGCTCGAAGAAGTTGTCGTGAATGCTTAACTGCGGGATCCCAAGCACGTTGGCCCAAATGCCCAGCAAGACTTCCTCGATCTGTGTACGCGGAGCCGTTAACGATTCTTCTGCTACGTTACTGAAATCGGGCGCGGGCAGCGCCTTGCGATCTACCTTGCCGTTCGGAGTCAACGGCAGCGCGTCCAGCACCACAAACGCAGCCGGCGTCATGAACTCTGGTAGCTGCTGTCGTAGCCACGCTCGCAGCTCGCTCGAATTGGGTGCCTTTGAATTTGCCGGCACCACGTACGCCACCAACCGCTTCTCTTCACCATCGTGCTCTCGGGCGACGACGATTGCTTCCTGCACCTGTTCGTTCCGGCGCAAGACGCTCTCGATCTCTCCTAACTCAATGCGGTAGCCGCGTAGCTTCACCTGATGATCGGCGCGACCCAGAAACTCGAGCTTTCCGCTCGCCAGGTATCTCGCCTTGTCGCCGGTACGATAAAGCCGTCTTCCTTCTTCACCACTGAGACTGTCAGGAATGAATTTCTCCGCCGTCATCTCCGGACGTTGCCAGTAACCTCGCGCGAGTCCCGTTCCGGCAATGTACAGATCTCCCACCACGCCAACGGGCACAGGCTGACACTGCTCGTCCAGAACGTAGACGCGAGTGTTTGCAACCGGCCGCCCAATGGTCACGTGTTCACCGCTTCTCAACAGCGTGTAGGTGGAGTAAGTCGTGTCTTCAGTTGGACCATACAAGTTGTAGACCCTATCTACTTGCGTGGTCGCGTAAATCTCCGCCACCAACTCTTCGCTCAGTGGTTCACCAGCCAGGTTTACGACGCGCACCGAATCAGGCACTGCGCGCATTCGCAACAACTCCGCCATCGCCGATGGAACTGTGTTGATGAGCGTCACCTCAGCCGCGGCAGGTATTTCCGGTAGCTGCAAGGCGTTACCGGCCAGAACGATCTGCCCACCACGACTGAGCGTCACGAACATTTCAAAGATCGAAAGGTCGAAACAGATCGACGTCGAGAACAAGACACTGTTGAGATCTTCTCGATCGAAGACTTCCCTCGCCCAGTGGATAAAAGCCGTCGAACTTCCGTGCTCGATCGCCACGCCTTTCGGTTTGCCGGTCGAGCCTGAGGTGTAGATCAGGTGTGACAGTTGGTGCTCATCGACGAGGATCTCAGGATTGTTTCCAACAGCTGCCTCGCTCTCATCGTCGACAAACATTAGCGTCATGCCACTATCTGCGAGGCTCAACGACTCAGCTAGTTGCTGCGTCGTCAACAACACCTTAAGACCGGCATCGTGCATCATGAATGCGAGCCTCTCGTGCGGGTACTCCGGATCGAGCGGCACGTAACAGCCGCCAGCCTTGAGTGCTCCGAGGAGCGCTACCACCATTTCGGGCGAACGCTGCAAAAGGATCCCGACTCGATCTTCCGCACAAACTTCCGCGGCAATCAGCCGATGGGCCAGGCGATTGGCGCGCTCATTCAGCTTCTGGTAGGTGAGTCGCTCGAGACCTGCAACCAGCGCCGTGGCAGAGGGCGTTTGCTCCACCTGCGCCTCGAACAAGCGGTGGAGTCCTTTGCCGGCTGGATATTCGCGCTTCGTATCGTTCCATTCAGCAAGCAGTTGCCGATCGTTGCGACTCAGTATTTCGAGTCGTGAAACTGCCGTTCGCGGCGCTGTCACAATGCTTTCGAGCAAACACTCGAACTGCTGCGACATGCGTTCGATCGTGCCGGCGTCAAAAAGATCCGTGTTGTATTCGAGGCTCGCTCCCAGCTGTTCACCAACTTCAGCCATCAGCAGCGTTAGATCGAAACGTGCGGTGCGTTGCGGCAGTGCTACCAATTCCAGCACAACATCACCGAGCGGAATTTCGGCATCCGGATCGCCCACCGCGAATGCAGCCACGCTCTGATCGTTTCGCAAGTGTGACTTCTGCAATGCGAACATCACTTGAAACACGGGCGAACGGCTTGCATCGCGATCCGGCTGCACATCCTTCACCTGTAAAGCGAACGGATAGTCCTGATGCTCGAAGGCTGACAACACGGTGCGTCTTACGTGCTTCAGAAAATCCGTGAATGGCTGATCGGTCGAAAGGTTTGCGCGCAAAACTACCGGGTTGACGAGATAGCCGACTAATCCGGCCAACCAACCACGACTGCGACCCGAGGTAGGCGAGCCCACCAGAATTTCGTGCTGGCCCGTGTAGCGATAAAGCAACGTCTGAAACGCGGCTAGCAGCGTCATGTAAAGCGTCGCATGCGCCTCTTTACTCAACGCTTTGAGGTGCTTCGTTAATTCAGCATTTAGTCGGAAGGAGTGAGCTGCACCGCGGTATGTTTGCAGAGGCGGCCGTGGCCGATCAGTAGGCAAGGCGAGCACAGGCAGCGGACCTGCCAGCTTCTCCTGCCAGTAACGACGGTGACTCTGTCCCAACTCGCTCTGCAACAAGTCGTGCTGCCCGCGCACGTAGTCGGCGTACTGACGTGTGATAGGCGGCAAGCCGGCAGGCTCTCCCGATTGCTGCGCGCGATAGAGAATGCCCAACTCATGCATTAAAACCGTCAGCGACCAAAGGTCGATGATGATGTGGTGCGTGGTGAGCAACAGCACCGGCGCGTCCGCATCCCTGGTGAAGAGGTGGACCTTCAGCAGCGGGCCATGCTCCAGATCGAATGGACGCTGCGCTTCGACCAGCAGCCGCTCATCGAGCACAGCCTGGTTCCATTGCGATGCATCATGCTCCTCAAAATAGATGGTCGAGTGCTCAAGAACCTGCTGCACCGGCTCGCCGTCCACGCCGGCAAAAGTCGTCCGCAACGAAGCATGACGATCGATCAAAGACTGAAACGCGTTTCGTAACCTGTTCACATCGATACGGCCGCGAATGCGCGCAGCAAAGGCGAGGTTATAAGTTGGATCCTCGGGCGCGAGCTGATGCAGGAACCAAAGCGCTTGCTGGCTACTGGAAAGAGGTTGGCCAGCATGATCGCTCTCCGCTGAACCGACGTTGAATGATCCGATCTCTTTCGGTGAGCTTCGCCGTAATCGTTCACACAACTCCGAAATGCTTACGCTTTCCAGCAGTGTCGCGAGTGGGATAGCAATGCCAAACCTTTCTTCAATACTGTGCGAGAGCTCAACCACCATCAGTGAGTCGAGACCGTACCGTGTAATCGGCTGGTGTATATCGACTTGCGCAGGCTCGAGATGAAGCAGGGCGGCAAGTTTAGTTTGCAGCCAACCTTCGTACGATTCAGGACTGGACACGCCGTGCCCATTCCCAGAGACCTTCAGTTCAGTCGCAGCTTTTGTCTCGCGCCACTCAGCTTCTGCTTCCAACCGGCTATTCATGAACGCCACCCGGCAGGCATTCCGTTGAATCTTGCCGCTTGAAGTTTTCGGGATCGTGCCTTGCCGGATCAACACGACCGCGTAAACCTGCACCTCATGCTCTTCAGCTATTCTCTGACGAATTGCATCGACGATCTCTTTGTCTGCTGCCGTCCGGTTTCGTTCGACCTCGTTCACGATTACCAGACACTCTTCGCCTTCAACCTCGACTGAAAACGCCGCACCGCATCCCGCTCGTAATGATGAGTGGCTCTGTTCGACTGTTTGCTCGATGTCCTGCGGGTAATGATTCAACCCGCGGATGATGATCAGGTCTTTGAGCCGGCCGGTGACATAGAGTTCGCCATTGTGCAGGAACCCGAGATCGCCCGTGCGCAGGAAGGTTTCTTCATTGTTGCCGCTGAGACGTGCGCGGAAGGTCTGTGTAGTAACTTCCGGCTGGTTCCAATACCCGCCGGCGACGTTTGGACCAGCAATCCAGATTTCACCAACGTCGCCAGGAGAACACTCAGTCACAGTTTCCGGGTTGACAACAATCAACTTCTGATCGCCGAAAGAAACTCCACAACTGACCAGGAACTTCGATTCGACACTGTCGCCGGCGGAGTTGACCGCGCGATTCTTCGTCAACTCCAACGAGTTAAACGACTCGACGCGCGCACCTCCGCGATGCCCCTTACCCGATACGAAGAGAGTCGCTTCCGCTAATCCATAACAGGGATGAAAGGCTTCCGGTTTAAATCCGCAAGACGCGAACGCTTTGGCAAAGCGTTTAAGCGTGGCCGGACGAATCGGCTCGGCGCCATTGAAGGCGACTTTCCAACTGCTCAGATCCAGTTGCGCGCGCTGCTCTGCATTCACCTTTCGGACACAGAGGTCATAAGCGAAATTCGGACCGCCGCTCGTTGTCGCATTGAAAGCAGAGATTGCCTGGAGCCAGCGAAAAGGACTCTGCAAAAATGCCGCGGGAGACATGAGAACACAGCGCGCGCCCACGTAAAGCGTTTGCAGCACATTCCCAATCAATCCCATATCGTGATAAAGCGGCAACCAGCCGACGATGATCGACGATTCGGTTTGCTCGAATGCCTGCTGAATCATCTGCTGGTTATGCAGCAGGTTGGCGTGAGTGACGATCACGCCTTTCGGCTGGCTGGTAGACCCGGACGTGTATTGGATGAACGCTGCCGTCTCTCCGGTCAGGGATGAATTACACGAATCCTCCAAAAGTGCTCGGTCGAGATCGTCCGTTGTCACCCATTTCAAGGCCTGCAAGTTTGGAAACTGCTGGCAGAGGGGCTCAATGCGATCGCGAATGAAAGAAACGCTTAACGCCAGCGTGGCCTGCGAATCGGCGACTATGGCTTGCAGGCGGTGCAATGTGCGATTCAGGCGCGGCGGGTAAGCCGGAACGGCAATCGCACCGGCACAGAGGCACCCAAAAAACGCAGCTACGTATTCGAGATCCGAAGGATAAAGAAGCAGTACAGGCTTGCCTGCTGCGCCAATCGACGTCAACCGCTGCGCGATGAGCTGCGCTTTGCGATGAAGTTCGCTCCAACTGACGCTGATGATTTCCTGCTCACCGTCAACGAGAAACGTGTATGCCACACGCTCCGCTTGAACGCGCGCTCTCCATTCAAGCAGATCCACCAGCGTGACGGACTGCCCACTCAGTTCGAATCCAGAATTCGAGCTTCCAATAGCTAATGTTTTCATGCGAAAGGATTACAAGTGTGAGGTAAGGTGAGTGTTTTTGTACGGGCTACCGCCATTAAGGCGGGGTGAACTGCCAGCGTGTGTTTCTCAAAACTGTGTCCTGTCGGGAGGGGCGCAAGTATTCCATGACAACTATTCCCTGTCAATACCAAAAGCTGGCAATGAGTTGTTGAAATGTTGTATTCTGCGCGCCTCCCGCTTACATGAAAGTTTTAATACCTCCGCCTTCAAGAGAAAGGGAAAAGATGCGACAAGTCGTAATGCTCTTCTTCATCATTCTGTTCGTTTCGGTGGTCCAGGTTAATGCACAGTCCACGCCGCAATCTACGCCAGAGGCCCAATCCACGCCTGACGCAGAGTTAATTAAACAGACGGCGCTCGATTACATTGAGGGTTGGTACGAAGGAAATGCCGAGCGCATGGAGCGCGCGCTGCATCCCGATCTCGCTAAACGAATCGTGCAAAAGGACCAGAGGGGCCGAAGCAATCTTGGGCAGATGGGAGCTTTGAGACTGGTGCAGTTGACACGCATGCACGACGCGAAGGACATCCCAAAAGAGAAACAACAGAAAGACGTTACGGTGCTGGATATATTCGGCAATGCCGCCAGCGCGAAAGTTATTGCGTCGGATTGGATCGACTACATGCACCTCGCGAAATGGAATGGACGCTGGGTAATTGTAAACGTGCTGTGGGAATTGAAGCCCGCGAAATAAGTTAGCGCCACAAAGAAGCACAAAAAGCACAAAAGCTTTTCACTGAGTCTTTCACTGATTTTTGTGCTTTTGTGCTTCTTTGTGGCTATTCTTTCTCTGGTGGCCCGTGATGGTCACGCGCGAGGGTCTTGTACAAGTTTCGCTCTTTGGCGTGATCTCGATCCCATTCGGCTACTGCCTTCCGTGTTTCGCGACTCAGCCTCGAATGACTTGGCGCTACTGTCACACCCGCACGTCGCAGCCGCCGGGGAATGAAGATCGCGTGCGCAACTGGGTCGCCAATAACGAAGTGCAACGGCCCCGGCGGTTTGGACAGGATTAGATTCACGGGGCTCGAGTACCAGTCTGTTTCTACCAGCCCGCAAAGAACTCCCGCACCTTTCCCGGCACGATTAATAAGTGGGAGAAACAACGTGTCCACCTCCTCGTCCGTACGCCAGATGTATGGAAGATGAAGCTTAAACAAGTGCTGCTGATCGGGACGATCGAAAAAACTTATCCCCGGCTCCGGAATGGGCGGCGAATTCTTGTCGGGAAGTTCTTCGAGTTGATACGCATTTCCACGGAACAGACACTCGGGATTATCGAAGACATAGAACACGCGCCGATCCGGATGTGAGGATTGGATCGGTGAACGAAACGTGCGACACCCTGCGGGAACCTCTTCCGGGTTACACAAACCGAACCTGATCGGCGACGGAATTAAAACGCCGAGGCTGCTGGCCGCGGTAAATGGCAGGCACTGTTCCTGAACTCCGTAACCCTCTGGTATTTGCGAACGCGTGCGAGGAGACGCAGGAGAAGGCAACGTCAAATTCGGCACGAGAGGAATAATCGTAACGACAGGATCGCTCATGCTATTAGCGCAGAGAAGCAGTTAGCACAAAATTACATGCCGGGGGGTTGGGAGATTTGAATCCAGCCTTTGCGCTTCCTTCAGGAAATCGGAGCGCCCGGCGGTCCAATGTCTATCGGATGGTCCTCTTCTACGTCTACCACGTCCTGAACCGAACGTAGTTTGTCCTTACTGTCGGCAGTCCCCTTTCCTGTCACTACGTTTATCGCCTCCAGGACTTCTTCCACGTCGAAGCCGGCGTCCTTAAGATCGCGAGCCACGTCTTTAACAGAGCGATTACCCGAGGTGGTGATGATTAGCGATTGCTTCTTTGCTTGCGGCATATTGTTACTCCCCCGCGATTCTTCTCAGCTATTCAGTTGAGATTCTACCGCAGCTTACCGCGAGCGAACACCGCGAAGGGGCGTCAGTTTTGAAATGGACAAATTACGCCGAAGGCGTTCGGAAACGCCGAAGGCGTTCGCAATTATGCCGAAGGCATTCGGAAACGCCGAAGGCGTTCGGAAACGCCGAAGGCGTTCGCCAATACGCCGAAGGCATTCGCAATTCGCCGAAGGCGTTCACAATTACGCCGAAGGCGTTCGCAATTACGCCGAAGGCGTTCGCTAACCTTAGCCCAGGGTTGGAGCGCAAGCGACAACCCTGGGATCGAAACATAAAAATAAATAGCAACGCTGAAAGCGTTAGGCATGTGCGGCGCTAACCCTTTCAGGGTTGATTACAGCAGGAATGGCTATCCCAGGGTTGGAGCGCAAGCGACAACCCTGGGATCGAAACATAAAAATAAATAGCAACGCTGAAAGCGTTAGGCATGTGCGGCGCTAACCCTTTCAGGGTTTGATTACAG
>JAICGZ010000258.1 GCA_025922875.1 Pyrinomonadaceae bacterium | reverse complement strand
GGTGCCGTACATGCTCGATGCCATTCGGGCTTTGGAAGAGGGCGTCGGATCGATCGTCGACATTGATAACGCGATGAAGCTTGGTTGCGGTTATCCGATGGGTCCATTCACGCTGGGAGATTTCGTCGGATTGGATACGACCTATTACATCGCTGAGATTATGTTCAACGAGTTTCGCGAGAAGCGCTTCGCGCCTCCACCACTATTAAAGCGCATGGTGCTGGCGGGTTTGTACGGCCGCAAGTCGGGCCGTGGTTTTTACGACTACACCAAAGACGCCAAGAATCCAACGCCGATGAATTTGATTTAAATAGCCGGAATTGACAACAAATAGCCGTTTCCGGTTAGAGATTCTTCGCTCGTTTACTGCCTCGCGGATGTTAGAATCACCTCTCTGAAGGGAGAACAAATGAGCGAAGACCTCACTAAGAAATTACCAACAACCGACAGCGACAAGCTGACCTCAATTCTCACGATTGTAGAGAACTTGGAAATTCGTCTTGCGGCACTTGAACAATTGAAAACTCGCCTGGCGTCACTAGAACAAAAGGTTGAGGAGAGACTTCACGACACGCGCCCGATCTGGCAAAAGGTTGTAACGGATATTGCTGAAGTGCGTTCAGAGGTACATGAGATCCGGACCTCACAGCGCGATGGTCTGCGTCGTATGAGTGTGTTCCATGACACACTTATCACAATGCAGGCTGATTATCGCGACATTTACGATCGTGTTCGCGGGCTTGAAGTAAATCGTAACCAACAGAATTCATCAACTTGATGCGTCTACAAGCATCTCCTATACTGCGCAACGTATTGCCTATTCAGCTAGCGGAGTCGGATCGATTGGAGCCTACCGTACACGAAGGA
The DNA here is from genome assembly GCA_025922875.1 of Pyrinomonadaceae bacterium. Classification (GTDB taxonomy): domain Bacteria; phylum Acidobacteriota; class Blastocatellia; order Pyrinomonadales; family Pyrinomonadaceae; genus PSRF01. The sequence goes on along the minus strand of JAICGZ010000258.1, from coordinate 8,717 downwards.
CGACTTAATGCTGAGACGTTTCGCTTTGCAATCGTCGCCAGCCGTTGGAATGAATTAATTTCAGCGCGACTGGTTGAAGGTGCTCTCGACGGTCTCAAGCGATTAGGGGCGAAAGACGCGAACGTTAATTTGTATCGCGTCCCGGGCGCCTTCGAGATTCCGCTGCTGGCACTGCGGCTTGCACAGGCACGCAGGTTTGATGCAATCATTTGTCTCGGTACGATCATTCGTGGTCAAACACCGCATTTCGATTACATCGCGAATGAAGTGGCGCGTGGTATTTCGCAAGCAGGTTTGACGAGCGGGTTGCCGGTCGTCTTTGGTATCGTCACTGCCGACACTGTCGATCAAGCTATCGATCGCGCCGGAGTGAAGTTGGGCAATAAAGGGTTTGAAGCCGCCATGACTGCGGTAGAGTTGGTAAATCTTTACAAGGAAGCTTTCGAGTGAGGCCACAAAGAGGCACAAAAAACACAAAGACAGGATTAATGAAGAACGGCTTGCATAAATAATAACGATTACTTTTTGTCGTTTGTGTATTTTTGTGGCTCACTATAGTTTTTGGTAATTCTTTATGGGTTCGCGACGTAAGGCGCGTGAATGTGCCTTGCAAATGCTCTTTGCGGCTGACGTTGCCGAAATGCCCGCGGACGATGTCGTCCGGAGCTATTGGGCTGAGCTTGGTGAATCTGACCTCGACGAGACGGCCAGGGAGTTCGCTACCCGCCTCGCGGCGCGTACGCTTTCGAACCTGGAGCTACTCGACGAGCGCATACGCTCGCGCGCAGAACACTGGCGCATCTCGCGCATGGCAGTGGTCGACCGCAACATCCTGCGTCTCGCAGTCTACGAGTTTCTGTACGAACCAACGCCACGCACCGTCGCCATTAACGAAGCTCTCGAAATCGCGCGTCGCTTTTCTACCTACGAGGCGACTCAGTTCATCAACGGCATTCTCGACGCCATAAAGCGCGACCTCGACGAGCAGCAACCCCAGAAGAATGTCCAACCCGAATCAGACGATACGGATGCTTAGAATCCATCGCCGCAGATCTGCACGATGAAGACGGATCTCACTGTTGAGCAGATACGTATCGCAGTGGAAGAGTTGCGGAAGGCGGAGAGCGGACCGGCCACCCGCAAACAACTGGATTCTCTTTTTCGCACCGTACATAACCTCAAAGCAGCCGCCGCCGCGGATGGCTTGACTGAACTGAGTCACGCGGCACACGACTTGGAAAACGTCCTCCATGCGTTGCGCACTGGTCAATCGACACTCGATGGCAACGCGCTGCAACAGTTAACCGAAACGTCCGCTGCTCTCGGGCAAAGCGCCCCCATTCCCGAAAAGATATGGAGCTTTCTAAAAGCGGAAGAAAAACACGCTGTGAGACAGTGTGTGAAAGAGGGCGCGAATCTTTTCCTGGTACAGACCAACTTTAACGTCGCCGACTTCGATCGACAGTTTCAGGATTTGAAAGAGAAGCTTAGCAGCGTCGGAGAAGTGATATCCGTAGCTCCCAAAGTTGAAAGCGAAAAGATCAACTTCAGAATCATTTACGCAAGCGCAGGCGAAGCCAGCCAGATACAGCACGAAGTCGGCGGCATAGCTGGTGTCACGGTGGAGGAACTCCTCCATCAAACCATAGATTCACTTGCCGCAGTGTTGCAGCGAGCAGTGCGCGCGGGACAATCGGCCGCGGTCGCAACGGGCAAAGAAGTGGACTTTGTAGTGCGCGGCGAGGATCTCGTGTTGGAGAGTTCGCTATGCAACGCACTCGCGGATCCGTTGACTCACCTCGTTCGCAACGCAGTCGATCATGGGATTGAATCCAGAGTCGAACGTGTCCGACTTGGTAAGAACCCACGTGGAAAGATCGTGATCGACGCCGCGACTGTTGAAGGCCAAACGAGAATCACAGTGACAGACGATGGACGCGGTATCGATCCTGCCGTCATGAACCGAATATTTCAGCTGGGCTTCTCGACCGCGACTGAAGTAACCACGATCTCCGGGCGTGGCGTCGGTCTGGACGCTGTCGAAACAACGGTTAAAGAACTCGGCGGATCTATAACAGTCACCAGCAAACCCAACAAACGTTCATCCTTTGAGATCACGATTCCTAATCCGCGTTAATCCGTGGCCGTGCCCCAATCAACCTTCGGATGCATCGTGTGCCACTTCGTCGCTCGCTCAAACGCGAGCGCCACTCGCATCGGCGACACCTCATCGTAAACGCCTCCAGTAAACATGATCGCCACCGGCAGATCGTTGACGAACCCGCACGGCAATACAACCGCCGGATGACCAGTCAAGTTTGTGACTAGCAGGCTCGCGCTTCCCGGGGCGGGACTGACGAACACATCCCACTGCGACATCAGTTTTTCCATTTCCCGCATGAGCAACGTGCGTGCACGTTGTGCGCGGAGGTACTCGACCGCTGGAATGAATCGCGACGTGCGAAATGTGTTGGGCCAATCATTCGGCGACTGCCCTGACAACTGATTCACGCGGCCGTCGCGAGTTATATCGTCGAAGGCTGTCGCCGCTTCAGCCGACAAGATGAACCGTAAAGAGCCGGTGGAAAATTTCGGCAACTCAATCGGCGTCAACTTCGCGCCCGCTTTCTCCAACACTTCGAGCGCCGTCTTGTAGACCGCGCGACGCTGTTCGGCTTGTGTGCGCTGCTGTTCGGTTGCGGTCGGAGAGGCTTGAGGCTCAAATTCCGTTTTGAGATAACCGATTCGCAGTGTGCTGATGTTAGTGTCAGGATTCCAATTGAACGGTGCATCACCGACGGTTATATCTTTTCCGTCAGGTCCATAGATCGCGTGAAGCGCAGCGGCGCAATCCTCGACGCCGCGGCACATTGGACCAATCTTGTCCATGGTCCAACTCAAACCCATCGCACCATAGCGGCTAACCCGGCCGTACGTCGGGCGAAGACCTGTTATACCGCACCGCGATGAAGGTGACACGATCGAGCCGAGCGTTTCCGTTCCGATCGAGAAACCGACCAGACCAGCAGCCGTTGCTGCCGCCGGACCGGCCGATGAACCGCTCGAGCCTGTTTGTGCTTCGTCCGGTTGCCACGGATTTCGCGTAACGCCGCCGAACCATCGTGCTCCCTGTGCGAGAGCGCCCATCGACAGCTTCGCGACAAGCACCGCGCCCGCCTCGTTCAGTCGTTCGACAACGGTCGAGTCGTAATCGATCACTTGATCACGATAGGGCTCAGCGCCCCAGGTGGTTTTGATTCCTTTGGTGGCAAAAAGATCCTTCGCTCCCCATGGTATTCCGTGCAGTGGCCCGCGATACTTGCCGCGTTTGATCTCCGCGTCTGCCGCCGCCGCTTGTTTTAACGCCAGATCTTCGGTGAGAGTGACGATGCAATTAAGCTTTGGGCCATACTTCTTCAACCGCGCGAGGTACATCTTCGTAAGCTCGGTCGACGAGATCTTGCGCGTACGGATCAGCTCGGCGAGTTGGGGGACAGTGGCGAAGGCAAGATCATCGATTGTCTTAAACTGCGGCGCCTCGACCTTACCAAAGCGAAACTTCGTCTTTGCAGTGTAGAGTTCCTTCTTTGCACGCGACGGATGAAACGCAATAGCCGGTTCGGTATCGAGTGGAATATCGAGCTTCCGGTTCGTTTCATAGGCGTCCAGGTTTCGATTCACACCGCCGAGAGCCATCGCTTCCTGCGCGTCAGTGAGTTCGATGCCGATAAGTTTTTCCGCCTGTCGCATCATCTCTTTGGTGACGCGCGGCGCGGGCGTCGGAGACGGACTGGGCGACGGAAGAGGCGTGGGCGAAGGCGTTTGGGCCAGCGCGTCAAGCGGCAGTTTGGAAACTGTCAGACCGGCAGCGCCGAGCGCCGGCAGCATTTTCACAAACGTTCGTCTGCTCGTTCGTGTTTTAGAGATTTTGTTTTTCTTCATGGTGTTTGGTTTCGTAATAGAATTTCCCGCCAAGACGCAAAGGAGGTACGCAGAGATTACCACCGAAGGCATCAAGTATGCAGGTTCAAAACTGAAGCTTTTGCCTCACGTCCTTTGCCTCGCCCAAAAAGTTAAGCCGCAAACTGTTTTTGATGGATTCTCGGGGACAACCCGCGTGTCGCAGGCATTTGCACACGCCGGCTACCGCGTTATTGCCAACGACATCGCCGTCTGGTCCAAAGTATTCGGTGATTGTTACTTGATGAGCCCGTTTCCGCGCGAGCACTACAAAGATTTGATCGATCACTTGAACGCGTTGCCGGGAAAGGAAGGCTGGTTCACCAAACATTACGGCGGATGTACCGGAAGTTCGAAGCGCTTGAAGAAGCCCTGGCAAAAACATAACACGCTGAAGCTCGATGCGATCCGCGAGGAGATCGAACGGTTATCATTAAGCCCAAACGAGAAAGCCGTTGCGCTGACCAGTCTGATTCTGGCGATGGATCGAGTAGACAACACGATGGGCCATTTCGCTTCTTATCTCAGCGAGTGGTCGCCTCGATCTTATGGCTGCATGGAGTTGAAGGTACCGAAGCTTGTTGCAAAGACGCGCGAGCACGAGATTCACCAGGCTGACATATTCGATATCGTCTCAACCATCGATGCAGATCTTGCTTACTACGATCCTCCGTATGGTTCAAACAACGACAAGATGCCTCCTTCGCGCGTGCGCTATGCTGCCTACTATCACGTTTGGACGTCCATCTGCCTGTTCGATCAGCCAAAACTGTTCGGCAAGGCGACGCGCCGCGCAGACACCACCGATGGGCTTAGCGCGTCTGTTTTTGAAGAGTTCAGAAAAGCTGAGAGCGGCCGGTTCATCGTAGTCGAAGCGATTGAACGGTTACTGCGGGAAACGAAATGCAGGCACATCATTTTGTCTTACAGCTCCGGCGGGAGGGCGACCGCGGCGGAGTTAAACGAAGTCATCAGAAGTGCCGGGAAGCTTGTTGAGGTGATCGAAGTCGACTACAGACGGAACGTCATGGGAGGCATGCGCTGGACAAACGAATGGGTGCGCGAAGCGGAACAAGCAAATCGAGAGTTCCTGTTCCTTATTGAAAAAGATTTCCCGCAAAGGCGCAAAGAAGCAAAGAAAGACTATTAATGAATCGGTGTTCCTTTGCGTCTTAGTTTGCGTCTTTGCGGCTTTGCGCGAGAATTCGACGTTTCATTTCTGGAGTGATAGTCTTGATTTACCGAGGTAAACAAAGTGAACAAGACCGATTTATCGCAGGTGATTGCCGAGGAATTCGGCGCAAATGCTACCTATGTTGAAAGCCTTTTTGAACGATTCCGCAGTAATCCGGAACTAGTGGACGATTCGTGGCGCTCCTACTTTAACGAACTGATTAATGACGGCGCAGCAGTCAGCCAACAATCGGGTAATGGAACTGCCGCAGCGCCTGCCCCGCAGCCAAAGCCGGTTGCTGCTCCCGCTCCCGCTCCCGCCTTACCAACTGACGTGGAGGCTGTTCCACTACGCGGACCCGCTCTGAAGATCGTCGAGAACATGGAGAGCAGTCTCTCCGTCCCGACCGCGACTTCCGAACGAAGAATTCCGGTGAAGTTGTTGGATGAAAATCGCCGGATCATCAACCAGCATCTCGCCGAGAACGACCGTGGCAAAGCGTCTTACACACATTTGATTGCCTGGGCGATGTTGCGCGCGCTCGATACGTTTCCCCAACTCAACGATGGCTACGCTGAAATCGATGGCGCACCCACGCGTTTGAAACGCGCGAGCGTGAATCTCGGTGTCGCAATCGATCTGACGAAGAAAGACGGATCGCGCACGTTGCTGGTGCCGAACATCAAGAACGCAAACAGTCTGAGCTTTTCAGATTTCCTCGCGGCTTACGACGACATTGTAAAAAGAGCACGCGAAGGAAAACTGCAGGTCTCGGATTTTCAGGGAACGACAGTTTCACTAACTAATCCGGGAACGATCGGTACCGTCGCCTCGATTCCCCGATTGATGGAAGGCCAGTCAGTAATCATCGCTACAGGCGCGATCGAATATCCGGCTGAGTATCAGGCGATGGCGCCGGAAGCGTTGTCACAACTCGGCATCAGTAAAGCGATTACGATCAGCAGCACATACGATCATCGAATCATCCAGGGCGCGGAATCGGGCGCGTTTCTCGCTCGCGTGCACGATTTCCTAATCGGCAAGCACGATTTCTACAAAAACATTTTCTTCAATCTCGGTATTCCGCATGCGCCGCTGCGTTGGAATCTGGATCGCAATCCATTCTTTCTTTCGGGAGATCAGGTTCGCGAACAGACGCTTAAAGAAGCTAAAGTCATCGAGTTGATCAACGCGTATCGCGTGCGCGGCCACTTGATTGCCGACACAGATCCGCTTCACGCACTGCCTCTTCTGTATCACCCGGAACTCGATATCGAAACATATGGCCTGACCATCTGGGACCTGGATAGAGTTTTCATCACTGATGGACTCGCGAACCGGGAAAGCGCCACGCTACGAGAAATTCTCGACATCTTGCAGCGCGCTTACTGCGGTAAGGTTGGTATCGAATACCGGCACATTCAAAGCAAGGAAGAGAAGCAGTGGATTCGCGAACAGGTCAGACGAGAGTTTGTGCAACCCGAACCCCTTCCGGTTGACGTGAAGAAACGTCTGCTTTGGAAGTTGATCTCGGCGGAACAGTTCGAGCGTTTCCTGCACACGAAGTATCTCGGGCAGAAGCGGTTTTCACTCGAAGGCTGCGAAACAATTATCCCGTTGCTTGACAGGTTGATCGATGGCGCTGCTGATCGCGGTGTTCAAGAGATCGTTTTCGGCATGGCCCACCGCGGCCGTTTGAATGTGCTGGCAAACGTGATCGGAAATTTATGTGAAAGGATCCTCGCAGCCTTTGAAGGATCGGTTCATCCAGAGTTTCCGGCTGATGAAGGTGACGTGAAATACCATCAGGGTGCAACGGGCGAACGCGTCCTCACCGACGGACGCAAGGTTCGTTTGTCGCTTTCTCCGAATCCGAGTCACCTCGAAGCTGTCGACCCTGTGGTCGAAGGCATGGTCCGAGCCCGGCAGGATAAAATCCTCGGTCGCGAGGGTAAAACGCGCGACGAAGTGATCGATCTCGCCCTCCCCGTATTACTTCACGGCGACGCGGCTTTCGCAGGTCAGGGCGTCGTGATGGAGACCTTGAACCTCGCCGGTTTGAAAGGTTATCGCACCGGCGGCACGATTCACATCATCATCAACAACCAGATCGGATTCACTACTTCTCCGGAAGCCGGCCGCTCGACGATCTATTCGACTGACGTCGCGCGCATGACTCAGTTGCCGATCTTCCACATCAACGGCGACGATCCGGAAGCAGCTTACCGCGTGTTGCAGATCGCGCTCGACTACCGGCAGCAGTTCAACAAAGACGTTGTGCTCGACGTGATCGGTTTCCGCCGGCTTGGTCACAACGAGACTGATGAGCCGAGCTACACGCAACCACTCATGTATGCGCGCGTGAAGGCGCATCCGGGCGTGCGTACTGTGTATGCGAAGCGCCTGATCAAAGAAGGTGTCGTCACTGAGGAAGAAGTTAAGAACCTCATCGACGAACGAGTACGGCGTTATGAAGAAGCGCTGGCGAACGCAAAGCGAAAGGTCGCGGAAGAACCGAAGCAGTCGCAGGCTCGCGTCGAAGAACTGGATGGCTCCACCGTAATTCCCACCGCCGTGACACCGGAAGTTATCCGAAATATTGCGCACAAGATTGCCGTGGTGCCGGAGGATTTCCACGTCCATCCAAAGATGGTGGGCCAACTCGCGCGGCGCGCGAAGATGGGCGACGGAAGCGCACCGCTGGATTGGGGTTTTGCTGAAGCAATCGCTTTCGGTTCACTTGTGCTCGAGGGAAATCGCGTGCGTTTGAGTGGACAGGATTCGGGTCGCGGAACGTTCAGCCAGCGTCACGCTGTTCTGATCGACACGCAAACCGGAAAAGCGTGGGTGCCTTTGTCCGAACTGCGTTCGGAATCAAACCCTGACGCTCGGTTCGAAGTCTTTGACAGTTCGTTATCGGAAGAGGGTGTGTTGGGATTTGAGTACGGCTATTCGGTCGTCGCTAAAGATGCTCTCGTGTTATGGGAAGCGCAGTATGGTGATTTTGGCAATGGCGCGCAAACGATCATCGACCAGTACGTCACCGCTTCCGAAGACAAGTGGAAACAAACTTCGAGAGTGGTGATGCTATTGCCGCACGGTTACGAGGGACAGGGACCGGAACATTCGAGCGCGCGCCTCGAGCGATACCTGCAATTATGTGCCGAGAACAATTTGCAGGTTTGTTATCCGACGACACCAGCCCAGTACTTTCATCTATTGCGGCGACAAGTGCGGCCGGGAATGGAGCGCCCGCTAGTCATAATGACGCCGAAGAGTCTGCTTCGTCTGCCGGCCTCGACATCGAGCATTGATGATTTGGCAACTGGCGGGTTTCAGCCGTTGATAGATGATCATGAGATGACCGATGCGGATGCTGTGAAGAAGATTGTCTTTTGCAGTGGCAAGGTTTTTTACGATCTCGTCGAAGCAAGAAGGAAGACAGAGGATCGGACGGTGGCAGTAGTGCGTCTCGAACAGTTGTATCCGTTCCCGTCGACGAGTGTTCGCGAAACGCTCGCGAAGTATTCGAATGCAAAGCAGATCGTATGGGCGCAAGAGGAGCCGCAGAACATGGGCGCGT
>JAICGZ010000257.1 GCA_025922875.1 Pyrinomonadaceae bacterium | reverse complement strand
TCACCATCAGATCACGCGTGCCGGCAGATTCGACTTTCCACTGGCTCACAACAATCGACGGTACACCAGCCATGAACATCGCCCAATACAACCCGATCATTCCCTCACCTGCACCGACGCGTCCACGAGCGGTCTCACATGCGGAGAGCACTGCCAGGTCAGCTTGCAGATCGAGTTGCATCAGTTCCCATGCTTCCAGCAATCCATCTTCATTTGCGCCACCTCCGGCGAGCGCAAGATGCGAATACATGGGCGACGCATTGTTGAGCATTGCATGCGTTGCGAAGTGAAGTATGGTTGCTTTACTCGCTTCACTCTTGACACGCTCTTCGCGCGCATCCGCACCGATGTAGATCTTACTTCGCGAACCACCGTACAAGCGGCCCAGCGACTTAACTTCCTGTTCAGCCTCTGGTAACGGATCGAGTTTTCCATCACGAGGCGTCAAGGCCGCACGCTTAATCGTTTCGTTTCCCAGCGACGGGTTGCCGAGTGCCAGGAGAGTAGGTGCACCCGCACCGCGCTGCCGCCGCTTACTCATTTCTCGCAACACTGTCAACGATGGCGTATAAGCAATCGCAGCATCTTCGATCATGAAACGATTAGCGCCGTTCACCAGTGCCTGAAAGGGCAGATCCCACAGCGTGTTGTCGTTGGCGATAATGAGATTGGTTTTTCCGCGAAGCTGAGCTTCCGCCGGTTTGATTAACAGATCGTAGAGTTTGGCGGCTGAGGTGCGAAACCCGAGATCGCGTCCAGCGAGTTGTTGTCTAAACGCTTCGGTCTGCTTAGCGAGTTCGTCGCTTTTGACGGGCAACGTGTAGACACGAACGTTGGACTGCTGATTCCCTTTCGTGACCACGAATAGATAAGTCTCGTCCTGTCCAACCACATACTCCAGCAGTGCGCTCGAAGCGTCCGGCAGTAACGTCGTTAGTTCTTCAGGTTTGATGATTGGCGCTTCACCACGCTGAACTCTTAGTTCGGGATGGGCCACATACAAACGCGTCTCGAAATCTTCGTACTCGAGTCGCGCCTTCTCGACCTCGGCCTTCAGCTCAGCCACACGTGATGCATCAGGTTTATCACGACGCACCTCGGCGGTGAGTTTTGAATTAAGCGAAACGAGGCGCAGCCGGTGCTGCTCGTCGGCCTGTTGTTCTTCTTTGGACCAGGACTGGCGTATGTTGGCGCGACCGGCTTGTAGTGTGTCGAGCAACACTCGCGCCTTCGATTGTTCAGCGACGGTCAGGGCTTCAGCGTACTGTTGTTGTGAGATCAGCAGATCGATCAGGCCGAACCATGGCGAAAGCCTGTTTTCAAGAAAACTTTGCTGCTGCTGTTCGCCGCCGGCTACGTTGCGTCGTAAAGATTCCAGCGTCGAAATCGACGCCACGAAACTATTGCGCGCCTCCTCCAGTTGGCCCAACCCGAAAAGGGCACGACCAATCCGTTCCTGGGCAGCCCACAGTTCTTCCTTGTCATTGAGCGACGCCGCTACTTGCGCCGCGCGACGACTGACATCAAGCATCTCGGCGTACTTTCGCTGGTCCTGATACAGGCGCCCGAGATTATTCAACGACAGCGATACAGCGCCGCGATCGGTCAACTGCTCTCGTAAGCGTAGACCCTGCTGCAAAGGCTCCAGGGCTTTATCGTAGTGTCCCTGTAAACGATAAGTGTCGCCAATGTTATTCAGAGACCTTGCGATACCGGGTGTCGCCTTTAATTGCTCATAACCATGCAAAGCTTTCTGAAACCACTCCAACGCCTCCGCATAAGATCCCTGCGCCTTATAAATAACGCCGATATTGTTTTGTATGTTTGTGATTCCAAACTTGTCGTCGGTCTCTTCAAAGATGGCGAGACTTCTGCGTGCGTATGCGAGCGCCTGATCGAGACGGCCCTGACGTCTGTAAATCAACCCAATGCTTTGCAGTTTGTTGGCGACGCTTCGACGATCACCACTTCCCATCTCCTCCACGATCTTAAGACTCTTATGGAGGTAGTCGAGTCCTTCGGCATAACGACCTTGAGCGGTGTAAAGACGGCCGATGTTGTTGAAGACCTGGTTCAAGGTTGCTTTATCGTTCACACTTTCACTGAGCACGCGAGCTTTATGGTAATACTCGAGACCCGTTTCCAGGTTTCCGCGTTCAGTGTGAGCAGTGCCCAGAATGTTGAGAATACGGGCTGTCAGTTCCTTATCGTTCAGTGATTCGCTCAGTGCGAGGGCCTTTACGCCAGTCTTGATCGCGAGGTCCCGCCGGCGCTCGTTGTCGTAGGCAATGGCCATCGCAAGTAGCGCGCGCGCCTGCTCCTTCTTTGCACCGAGTTCTTCGAAAATCGCGAGACTCTTCTCCAGGTGATTAAGTGCTTCTTCGGGCGGGATGCGACGAGCCTGGATGTGACCAACTTCATAGAGCGCCAAACCGAGTTGCATACGATCTCCCGTCTTTTCCGCAATCCTCACCGCCAGACGCGAGATTCGTAACGCCTCGTTCAGATCACCTTTCTGAATCAAGGGAGCGGCAAGGGCTTTTAACGCCGCGAGTAACGAGGCGGGCGTTGACTCCTTTTGCGTCAATAAGTGCTCCTGCTCCTGGACGGATTTAACCCGCACCAGGGCCACAGCCAGATCCTTCACCTCTGAAGAAGCAGGCGAAGTAACTGCTTCTGATTGTGCTAGCACTTGACTGATGAGGCTAACTTTAAGAATCGATAAAGCGAGCACCTTGCGGAACGCAACCGGCATAGAACGCACCCCCTTCAGTTCTAAGGCTCAGGAAGTAACGCGCAAGAACCGCCGCAAAGAGGTACAAAAAGCACAAAAAAATTCGACGCGCCTTTTTGTGTCTCTTTGGTGGCTTAAAAAATTTCTTATCCGGGCAGTAATACGGCGCCTCCTTCAGCAACTTCACCTTTCGGTATTAAAAATGTTCGAAGGAGAAATCATGCGCTACACCAAAATTAAACTTCTTGTTCTGATTGCGTTAGTAACCCTCGCACTTAAGCCCGCCCACGCAACAACACTCGACAACAGCAATGGTCCAGTGTTGCCCGAACAGTGCGGAAGCATTGCGGCGCCGGCGGGAAATAAATTGTCATTCCACGTCTATGCGACTGGGGTTCAGATCTACAGATGGAACGGCATCACTATGAAATGGGATTTCGTCGCGCCGATGGCTGGCCTGTTCGCAGAAGAGAACTTTTTCGGTGAAGTCGGCAAGCACTCAGCGGGTCCGGTCTGGGAAAGTAAGAGCGGCAGCCTGGTCGAAGCCCGGCGCGTGGCTGGCACAGGGTGCACTGTCGACCCCACGGCTGTTGACTGGTTGTTATTGTCGAAACACCGCACCGCCGGTTCGGGTATTTTCGCGTCAGTTACCTTCATTCAACGCGTAAACACGACGGGCGGCCTGGCTCCCTCCGAGCCCGGCGAAACTGATGGAGAAGTTAAGGAAGTTCCGTACACGGCAGAGTATTACTTCTACCGCGCCGAGAACCCGAACAGCAACTAGTGAATGAGTTAATCAAGTCACACGAAAGCGGAGCGAAACTTTTCGCTTCGCTTCGCTGTGATTGCACTTCCCTCACCGGTGTGAATCCGCGTAATCTGTGGAGCTGCATGGCTACACTCTTTTCCCGCTCCAAACCGGTCATTGGTGTGATTCACGTTGGCGCATTGCCGGGAACGCCGCGTAGTTCTCAAAGTGTTTCTGAGTTGGTCATATCTGCCAGAGCAGAGGCGAAGATCTATCGTGAATGCGGTGTCGATGGTGTGATCATCGAGAATATGCACGACGTGCCGTACCTGCGTGGGGAGGTGGGGCCAGAGGTTGTTGCGGCGATGACTGCAATCGGCACTGAAGTAAAACGCGAGTGCGGCTTACCCACCGGTATTCAAATCCTCGCGGGTGCAAACATCGAAGCGATGGCCGTGGCCCACGCTGCCGGCCTGGATTTCATCCGCGCCGAAGGTTATGCGTATGCGCACGTTGCGGACGAAGGTCTGATTCAAGCCTCAGCCGCAAACCTGTTACGGTATCGTCGAATGATCGGAGCCACGTGCGTGCAGGTGTGGACTGACGTTAAAAAGAAACACTCGGCTCACGCAATTACAGCCGACGTTAGTCTCGGTGTTACCGCGGAGACGGTCGAGTTCATGGGCTCTGACTGTGTGATCGTTACCGGCAACGTTACCGGCGAGGCGCCAAAGGCAGCGGACGTGCAGGAGGCGAGGAGTCATTGTCAGCTGCCGGTGTTTCTCGGTTCCGGCATTAGCGAAGACAATATCTCGGAATTCTATGAGGAGGCCGATGGCTTCATTATCGGCTCGGCCTTCAAAGTAGACGGTTTATGGTCCAACACAATCGATCCGGTGCGAGTTACGAGGTTTATGAACCGCGCGGATAAGTTGCAAACACTTCAATAGATCGTCTGCGTTGTGCTCCGGATCTGCCACCGACCCCTGCGTTTCGTCCAAATGTCGATAGTGTCCCACCGATCCACATGACCGTTTGGAGAGCGGGCCTCGAACGAGGTGCGTGCCATGGCCGAGTTTCCGAATATCTTTATCTCGTACGGTTTGTTCTCGTAAACGATGTCCTTTGGCGTACTCTCCATCCACTGAATGTCTGCCTCTCTCGAAATGCTCTCCTCGGCAAAAAACAGCCTGAAATCTTCAGTTTCAATCCTTTCAAAGAACCCGCGATCATGTCGTGTCTGCGCCGGTCCGTACTCGCGGTAAATCTTGCGGATTTCAATTTCGTCGTCGCTCACATAGTCTTTCGGCAGTATAGGTCCCAACACCACCCGTTCCGCCTGGACAGGTGCATCTGCAACACGAAACAGCTTTGTGAGACTTGTCAGGCTTACGCTGAGAGCAAAACACGTGACTGCAACTACTAGATGCAAAAAAAGCTTAATCATGGTGAACCTCCCGTTAAGACGCGCAGTGGAAGTATCAGTCTAAGACGCCCAGTTTACAAATTTGTTCCAGACCGAAAGACGGTTATGTCGCGCTGTAGGGTTTATCGTAGCGTGCGTTAGTAATCTAAGTGTCTCGCCTCAGCGCTGCATTGTGGCGTCCCACATGACGACGACAAGAGCGCCGTAGCCGCAGTTTAGAGTTCGAGCGGCTTTGCACAGAGAAGAAGGCAGTTCATGACTTTTCGGGCGAAGCCAGTTCAAGCTTGAACTCCGAAACGGGGAATTCACTTACGCCGCCTGCACTGCTCCGCTGTCTTTCTGATCCGGGGCTTTCTCGCCTTTCTCCTTCGCTTCGGGTGCGCCCTGTTCGGCAGCGGCGTTTTCAATCTCAGAGTTGATCTCGCCTCCTATCAAAACCGCGGCGCCGGTGAAGTAAAGCCACAGCATCAGGATGATCACCGCACCAAGCGAACCGTAGGTTGCGCTGTAAGAGTTGAAGAAGTACAGGTACACACGAAATCCGAGCGAGACCAGCACCCATAGCGCAACTCCGATCGCGGCGCCGGGAGTGAGCCATTGCCACGACTGTTTGCGAATGTCAGGTGCGAAATAGTAAATCAACGCGAACGCGAGAATGATGCAGCCAAGAACAACCGGCCACTGAATGATCTTCCAGGTCATCGGAAACACTGGGCCGAAACCGTAGGCGCTGGCTAACCACTCCGCAATCCGGCCACCTGCCACGACGAGGAGAAATGCGGAAATAATTAGAATTGATAAAACGACGGTCAAACCGATGGCAGTCAGTCGCTGTTTCCACCAGGGCCGGCTCTCCGTGAGATCGTATGCGGTATTGAGCGAAGTGGTAATCGCGCTGAGTCCATTCGACGCGGCCCACAATGCCGCGAGAATTCCGAATGACAGTTTTCCGCCGCCGCTTGTGGCAGAGACTTCACGCACCGTCGAATCAATCAGTTGAAAAGCGGACGGCGGCATCACTCGCGCGAGATAAGCAAACATCGCATGACGAGTGCCTGTCCCGGAGCCCAGAACAATGCCGATTATCGAGGTAAGAAAGATTAGAAATGGGATCAGCGCCAGCAGGAAGTAATAAGACAGCTCGGCAGCGCGGCCGAAAACCTCATCTTCCTGAATCTCTTTCCAAACTCGCCTGCCCAGTTCGCGCCAACCGATACCGCCCAGTTTCCAGAGTGATGCCATTGCAGTGCTCCCCCAACCTCGATTCCTCGCAAATAGCGTAGTTCTCGTGAAGACATCGAATTCTCAAGCACTTTGACCGCGAGCGTGTCTCAATAAGAATCACGCAAGCTATCGATTCGTACGTTTTTTCGCATTGAGTTACAATGTCGCCCCCTAAAAAATCCTTTACCCGCACTGTCGATCCGGCTGCTCGCCGTTCGACATACCCATGTAGGAGCAATTTTTAAAAACTTAACAATAAAGAAAGGAAAGCAATGGCAACTACACCAACGCACGAACAAGCACAGCTACATTTGCAAGTCTACGACCTGCGCCGTGAGACCCGACTGCGCCAGGCACGCGACTGGTTTCAGCAGAACTACAACGTAGAAACAATGGAAGAGGCGATGA
Organism: Pyrinomonadaceae bacterium; assembly: GCA_025922875.1. GTDB lineage: Bacteria > Acidobacteriota > Blastocatellia > Pyrinomonadales > Pyrinomonadaceae > PSRF01. Next base: position 3,078 of record JAICGZ010000257.1, on the reverse strand, counting down.
AGCTCGCGGCCCCCGGAACCGAATACGGGGTCTATACCGGAATGGTGATTGGGTATTGGGAACAGGCATGCGCTCTCCTCAATTACGGTCTTCTCCACGAAGATCTCTTCTTTGAGACCAGCGGAGAGTTCTTCGCTGTATGGGAACAGCTCAAGCCGGTCGTGCCGCAGTTTCGCGAGCAGTTCAAGGATCCAAACATGCTCTCGAACCTGGAACAGGCTGCGACAAAGTTTGAAGCATGGTCGAATAAACGCGCCCCGGGGCATATCGACACGATGCGTCAGTACATGCAGCAGGAGCGGACCAAAGCGAAGGCCGCAGCGAAGTAAGTTGTATTGAGTCGAATCTGTGTTCATCCGTGTAGATCTGTGGCCACAGATTTACGCGGATGAGCCAGGATTAAGGCCACTGGATCACTTTTGCTTTGGGTGCATTGCTCTTCGGCGTGATGAGCTGAGGACTCAAAGTGTTGTTTGCTTTGGTAGAACTTCGCGACTCGGTTCGCGGCGGAGTTGAAACTACCGGCGGCGCTGGCCGCGTTTCGGTGCTCGGCGCCTTCTCGACTACATCTTCAACGACAGTGGGACGCGGTCGCGGCTCACGGACGCGTACTTTCCGAGACCCGTGATTGCGCACGGCACTCGCCGCGGAAAGCTCATCAACCTCAGTTGCTGGTGCAATGGCAGGCGGCTCTGTGGGCGGGGTCTCGACAGTCTCAGCCGCGACAACTTTCGTTTCGATCGGATTGGAAGAAACTTCCGCCGGCAGATCGCGCGCCTGCGATCCTCTGAAGAACAATGCCCCAACAACACAAACAGCAGCAACCAAAAACACCGCAGCGCCAAGCACAAAACTGCCCTTCATCGAACTGAGCCGCGACATAAACGCAGAGCGTGCATTAAAACTCTTCGGCGCTTCCTGCACCTGCACGAGGTCCCAAATCTCAGGAGGCTCTTTGAGCGTCTTCACCGCGGCAGGCGCCGGAGCCGGCACTACCTGCACCGGCGGCACTAGATCCCAAATCTCAGGTGGAGGTTTGAGCGTCTTCACTATCGCTGGCCCGCGTGCAGGAGTGTGAGTGTCAAGACAACGAGCAACCTCATCGTACGTGCGTGCCGTGGCCCACGTCTTCGCCGATGCACCACAACGCGTCACAACTTCTTTCTTTGCGCCATGCTCGATCAGAATCTTGACCGTTTCAGTGTGACCAAAGAATGCAGCCAGCGCTAGCGCTGTGAACTTGTCGTTTCGCGTTAAGTTTGGATCGGCTCCGTGGTCCAATAGCGCACGGACGGTTCGCGCATGACCATGGTATGCAGCTCGCATGAGCGCAGTCATACCATGCTGATTACGAGCATTCACGTTAGTGACGCGCGGCAGAATACGGGCAAGCTCTACGATGTCGCCAGTTTCAGCCAAACGCCACAAATCCAACGTCGCGCCATCCGGTTTGATTCGTTTTAAGCTCGCTGCCATAACACTACTCGACGATCATGATCCGATCACCGGGCTTGACCGTTGGGTCCGGCACTTTTCCAGATTCAATTTCCTTCAATTTGAAACGAGTAACGACTAAAAAACCGTTGCCATCATCTCGCCCAAGTCGCGCTTCCTTCGGTTTCCCGGTAACGCCGCCGGCCGAGATGATCGCTTGTGTGAGAGTTAAGCCTCGTCGATAAATTTTCTCGCCCGGCGCCTTCACCTCGCCGCCGATGTAAACAAACCGCGTCACATTCGGAAGCAACGTTATCACGTCGCCCGGACGAACGAGGAGGTTCATGTCGCCTGACTGTGCAAGTTCGATTTCGAACGTCTCATTTGTTTCATTCCGAACGACAGTTGCTCTGGCCGCTTCGGGTAGCGGCTGTGCATCGGCGACGACAACGTAAAGTGGAATAGCTTCGCGTCTGAGAATCTTTGTGCCGGAGTCTTTGACCAGTCCGCTTACGAGCACTGTGTGACTGGCATAATCGCGCACTCCAATCAACACCTTTGGGTTATCAACCAAAGCGCGTCGCTTCAGATCGTCTCCGATTTTTGCGCTGATCTCGTCGACGGTAAGACCAGCGATGTGCAGAGGTTCAGCGAGCATCGGATGCTCGAGGAACCCCGCCGGTGTAACCGTAAACAACGTCGACTGTGTTGAGGCGGAATCGTTAATGCGAATATCCAACACGTCACTGGGCCCGACGCGGTAGATCCTGGTGAGCGGTGTATCATTGGCGGCGGCGCTGACTTCTTCAGTTGGCGTTTCAATGTTTTCCGTTTTCACCGGCTGCGGCGGCGGCTCTGTTTTCACCGGCTGCGGTTCACTCTTTTCAGTTTGTACCGGCTGCGAATTTGGCGGCGGCGCAGGCTTAACATCCATCGAAACCTGAACGCCCGTCACTTTCGGTGAGCTTGCTGAGCGTGAAGCGGCCGGTTGTGCAGCACTTCCTCCGTGCGCCATCGTGCGAGCCAGTGTCAACCATTCATAAGCTTCCTGGTCTCTTGGATTTAACTGCACTGCCCGCTCGAAATTTTCGACGGCTTTGGACCACTGCTTGAGATCGTAATAGGCATGACCGAGGCCGAAATGTGCATCGGCGTTGTGCGGATCCAACTTCAACGACCGTTCAAAGATTTCAACGGCCTGCGAGAACAACCCTCCCAAACCGTATTTCACGGCTTCTTTGTAGAGGCGTCTAGCCTCGGCGCGTGCTTCCGGAGAAACGATTGGATGAGTAGGTCGGGTGTTTTTCGAATCGTCTGTGTAATTGGTTACTTGAGCTGATATGGGCTCTACGCATAGAACACCGAAGATTAAACCGACGGCGATAGTGAGCGATCTGAACATCGAAACCCCCTTGAAGGAGTTGATAAATAAAGCGCCGCACGGAGGGGGAGATTCGGAGGTGGGGGGTCAACCGAACAAGGCGAACAATTCAGGAAATCGGTGCCTTGCTTATACCATCTTTGGCGACATAATGCCACCTATTTAGCGCCGCCAATTTGAATTGTGCGCCTCCCTGGAGTGCGGCGGCCTGGCGCTGCTTTGTTCCCGATCTTGCGTTGTCGAGGCCAAAGCGGCGCCAGGCC
>JAICGZ010000256.1 GCA_025922875.1 Pyrinomonadaceae bacterium | reverse complement strand
TGTTGTTGTTATGAATACCAGAACTGCGAGTGAAAGCGCGAAATACCGCAGCAGTCGTTTCATGTTAATTCTCCAAAAGGGTTTGATTTGTAGAAAAGAGGATCAGAGGACAGGTATTTGCTAACCGAGATAACTCACATTAGGCGCACACATTCCCATGTGCGGGCCGGTATCCTTTGGACTGAGCTTCTTCCTGCGTCATATACTTGCCGCTCTTGGTATTTCCGTACCATCGAGTATTTGGACAATGGTAGACACCGGAGGTTGTGTTAACCCATACCGTCACGCTGGGACGTCCGGAAGTCACAGTGCGGTCGCCAGAATTCACACGCTGATCGTCAGAATTGACTTTTACGCCGGAGTCATCGGAACTCGCGTTAACACTGGGGCGGACGGATGTCTCTATCGACATCTCAGTAAGAAGCAGTGTCTTTATAGCGATGAGTCCACTGGCCAATATAAAACCTGCCAGAAATAGAATGAGCGCAGCAGATTTAAGATTTGCGAGAAGGGGTTTTAAATTTTTCATGGCGTATATTGCTTGCCACGCATGCGTCGCACTTCAACAACGGTCGTAGGTGGTATCTTGTCCCTTCCCACACTTCCCACATGGCGGCAAACGATCATCGTCATCATCTAACCTTACGCGCCAACCACAGTTAGTGCAGCAGTAACTTCCTTTTCCAGGTTTTTCGCCAATGTTGTAGGCCATTGGTTCTCCTCCTCTATGAGGTATGGAAATCCCGTTGAAACATTACAGAGGACGTTTGGATGGGGAGAGCAGAGGTATTAATCGCTGACTATGAAGGAATATTCTTCAGCTGAACTCAAGGCGCCGTCATCAGCAATGCCCCGCAGGTGTATTTGGTACTGTCCTCGACTGAGGATGTGCATGGGAAGCCTTACTCGAACCACATTCTGCCCGTTATTTTCTGGTTGAAGATTGGGAATCGTAAACGATTTGTTATCGCGTACTCGCAGAAGCTCCGCTTGGTACATCAAATAGCGCTCCCTTTGGATCCAGGGCAGGCGCATCTCAACGATGCGAACTTCGGGACGTAGCTGCAACTCGGCCGGCGGCTCGACACTTCGGACAGCAACAGGCTTCAACTCTAATGAAATCATTTGCGGGGGAACTTCGCGCAAACTTGTAGGGGAATTAAGCTGAGCCAACTCTCGTTCGACTGCCAAATGCTTCCGCTGTTCCCTCCGGCTGTTTAGCCAAACGCTTGCGAGCACGATTGCAATCACGATCGTTACGGCGATCGGAACAACGAAAACAGGTTTGAGTCGTAGCCCCGCGCGAAGTCGACTCCAGACTGAAACTTTAGCTGTGATCGCTTGAGGTGATTTTGCCTCTGTAAGCGCCCAGTCTTTTATCGACTTTGCGATCCTGAGTTTCCGTCGCTGTTCGTCAGTTTGAGCGTAAAGTGAAAGGAATGTCTCTTTGTCTACCGTCGTGAGGTTGTTTTCCAAATAATCCTCAATCAAATCCTGTTCAGCCACGAGGACTCTCTCCCTCGCTTGAGCGTCTGTTAAAAACAGATCCTCAATTCGCTGGCGCTCTTCGTCATTAACGTTGCCCAGGAGAAACTCACGCAATAATGCGTCAGTTATCGGTTGTTCCTTCATGGGCCATACTCCAGACATCGCCATACACTAACAATGAAAATTTGCGCAATCCGTTTCATTTTCGCTGGTCCTTAACGTCAAGACAGCGTCCAATACATTCCTGGAGATATACACGAATCCGGTAGACCTTAACTCTCAGAGTTTCTACGGATATCCCGAACCGCTGCGCTAACTCGCTGCGATGATCGATCTTAGCCTGCTTTTCTTTGGCGTAATAACCCACGATCAATTCCCGGTTCTCAGCGCTAAGGTTTTGCAAACACGACTGCAAACATTCCTCCATGTCTGCTGTCTCGTCTTCTGCGCCTTCAATACTTCTTGGATCCGGCAGGTCAACCCTTTGTAATGAAACGTGGGTCTTGATCTTTTTGAGAGTCTCTTTGACAAGATTGTTCGCTACGGCACGGAAGTAAAGCCGGGGATCGCCTTTATAGGTCGGCCTTACCTCGGGTAGTTTCTTTGCAACGCGATCGAACACTTCATCAGCCAACCCTTCGGTATCGTTAAATCCCCTCCACTTGAATATGTTTGACAGATCCTTATGAAGCTGAACGTACATAGTCGCAGCGACCTCACGATCGGGATTAAGCCAGGCGAGAATCTCCTCGAAGCTTTCGGTTGGAATTGCCGAATCTCGGGCCATTTACTCGTGGTATTCCGTTTAGGTGAACTGTTCTGGGGGATTTCGCCGTTTTCGTTTTTGAAGAATTAGCAGAGTCGCCGCAATTAAAATCAGTAGGAACAAAACCACCAAAACAGAGCGACGCCATGAGTGGTGTTCAACCGTAATGTGGTTGTTGTACTCACCCTGTAACACAAATCCCGCCCAGTAATAGGGTGCGCTCCAACGCGCATCTCGCATCATCTTCAGTTTGGCCGCTCTGAGTGCCGCCGCAGGCGACATTCCTTTCTGAAACATCGAGTCATAGAAATCAGCCATTAGTAACGCGGTCGCCCTATCATCTACCTTCCAAAGGCTCGCGACAACACTCTTCGATCCAGCGGATATGAAACTGTGCGTTAGACCTACAAGTCCCTCACCTTTTATGTCTTTTCCTAAAGCGGTCTGACATGCACTCAAAACAGTTAGCTCAGCAGATAGGTTTAAACTGTAAATATCCGGCAGTGGCATCAAGCCATTTCTCCTTACGCCGTTACGATCCATCATCGTGAGAACGACGGCGGAGAGTTCGGGGTGTTCGTCATCAAGAAAACCATGAGTAGCAAAGTGGACGATTTGAGCTCGACTGACTTCCGAACTCATAGCAGTCTCACGGCTAGCGTCAAAACCTTTAGCCACCAGCGTCGTGCCCCCGGGCGCGACCGCAGAAATCGCATCCGCCTCTTCTGAGGCATGGGCGAGACGGGCGAGCTTTAAACTTTCATTCGTCTGTGCGTCCGGATCTTGATCGACCGTAGCCGTCGCCGGAGATAGTGCCTCAATCTGCACCCGGTCATCACTCCGGCTGAAAACCGGATCGGCAATGATGGCAACGAGCTTCCCGGTTGAACGGTTATCATTTTGTGCGCCGCGGATTGCGAGTAGTGTCGAGGCAGAGGGCAATACAACGACTTCATTGGTTTCTACTACCAAAGTTTTTGATGGGCTAATTGGACCAGCCGTTTGCGCCAATGGTACCGGCAGCATGTCGAACGGGATGTACTGCAAGGCTCCTTCGGTTACTATCACAAGTCTTCGGGTTGCGAGTTGGCCGGCCAGGGGGCCCAATAGCATTCGGCTTAGATCCTGTGCTTTTTCAGAATAGAGATTTTCTGCGGCTTCAACGCTGGCCTGATAATCCTTGTTGCTTTGCTCACCACTCCCCTGTCGTGCCGTTATCAACTTGTAGAGTTCGTTTGCGGCATCCTCGATCACCTTGCGGTGAGGGAGTACATAATACTGGACGGAGTTGTATGTAACTGCCCACAGGTAACTCCGTTCGTCGCCCAAGGCATACTCCAGTAACATCGTGTCACTGTCTCGCAATTCATTTTGAATGCGTTCTAAGTTCACTGGCTTAAACTGTTCAAAAGCAAATAGACGAGGATTCTCTTTCCTTAGCTGCGCCTGGACCGCCTGATACTCATATCTAAGTTGCGCCATCTGATCTGCCACTTCTGTGATCTCGGTTGAATTTCCACTCACTGAGAGATGCATTTCATATTCGGTCTGCAATCGAAGTAAGCCTTTTAATCTGCGCTCCTGTTCAATAAGGTCCTTCGCCGCTCCTTCACGTATATTGAAACGGGATTCACTGAGAAGATCGAGAAGTAAGCGAGCCCGCCCTTTCTCACTCATGAAAAAGGCCTCGGCGGCAAAACCTTGCCCGGGCCGCAGTCGATCGAGTTGCATCAGAATATCGATACACAAGTCATAATGCTCTCGTACTCCGGAGAAATAAGACGCTCGGAAATCAGGGCTTTTCGTATTCCCTCGCACATCCTCGATCAGGTCGAGAGATTGCTTGATTAACGACAGCGCAATGTCATGGAGATCAAGAGCCTGGTTAGCGCGCGCGAGGTTATAAAGCGCAGAAAGCAGAATTCCGTTGTCGCCTATCTTTTCGCTTAAGGTAAATTCCTGGCGGTAAATGTCCAGTGCCTTTTGCTTCTCCCCGATTTTAAGAAAGAAATCGCCATGCGCATTCAAAGCCATCGCCTGTCCACGGAGATCGCCAATACTCTTATAGAATTTCTGTATTTTCTGGTATTGCTTTAAAGCCGGTTCATGATGGCCTTGCTCACTGTAGAGTGCTGCGATCCCTTTAAGTGCATAGGCTTCAGTGCGGAGCTTTCCCGCAGTGCGACTCAACTTCAAACAATGTTCGTAATATGTAAGTGCTTGATCTGAATTCCCGCTCAGGTGTTGCGCCCTTGCGACATTGAAGGTGCTGGTCGACATTCCATCCAGGGAACCAATATTTTCAAAAAGTTCCAACGCACTCTTATAGTAAGCGCCAGCGTCCGAGTACACCTTTAAGTTTTCATAAACTTGCCCTATTCCACTGCGCGCAAGGGCTTCGCTATGCCTATCTCCGGCTGCACGAAAGATTTTTATGGCTTGGTTGTGCAACTCGATCGCACGGTCCTCGTTTTTTAAAGAATGCCATACGCCCATTGCTGTGAGCGCGAGCCCCTCGCCGATCCTGTTGGCTGTTGCCTGGTACAGACGAAGGGCCAATGAAATCTCTGCAAATGCTTGCTGAGACTGGCCTATGCTTCCAGTTATGTAGCCCTTGAAAAGATGTATCTTCGCTTCAATCTCGGGATCATTCCGCAGGAAGTCGAGCGCACTCTCGAGTTGCCTCAACCCGTTTGCGAAGTCACCTTTTGAATAACTGACTTCAGCCAGGTTGCTAAGCGCTTCGGCATAAGCATTACTGGCTTCGGTGGTCCTATTACCTTTCTGTTGTTCGAAGAGGCGAAGTGATTTGGTTAGCTGCTGCTGAGCCAGATTGTTATTCCCAAGGTAAGACTGCACACGACCAATTTCACTTAGAGCCCGGGCTTGCGCCAGCCAGTTACCTGTCTTTTCAGCAATTAGTTCAGCGTTCTGATATCGCTCGAGCGCTTGCTTATATTCGTTGATAAGAAAGTAGACACCGCCGGATTTCAGTGTCGCATCTGCAGCGTTTGCAAAGTCGGAGATGGAGGTCCAGAGCAAAGCGGCTTTGTCATACTGGACTATGGCTTCACGGAGAGAGGCTTCCGTCCAGTTAGCGCGCAACGCTTCGGCATGGACCATCGCCTGTTGAGCCTCACTGTCCTTTTGGTCCAGCGGCGTAACATCGGTTGAAGATTGATTTTTCGTGGGCGTTTCGATTGAGGAGGACTCCGTTTCTCGTACACGAAAAGCTGTTGCAGCAAGCGCGATACAGAAGCACATGAACAATGTGCTCAGAAGCGCTTCTGTTTTGTGTCTGCGTCTTTTTGATTGCATTTGGAACCCAGTTTCCCTGGAAACTACATCGTGAGATCTGCTTTTACGGAGAGCACTCGGCGTATCACGGTCAGTGGGATCTTAGACGGACGCTCTATTTATCATTTCTATCGTAGAGATTCAACGATTCGTCTACGAAGGAGGTAGCCCCAAACGAGCTACCTTCTCCGCAGTGATTCGTCTGATTAGCGGCCATCTCGGAGCGCGTGACCATAACGGCTTGAGTCTTTTCCAGCCTTAATGGAGCCTTCTCGCCAATCAATCAAAGTGCCCATTCTCGTACCGGGCGCTTTTCGATTACATTTACCGAAACTCGGTTCTCGCTTCTCAATCAAGTTCTTCATCGCTTGCTGTTGTACGTTGAACGGCATTTTCATTTCTCCTTCTATTCACTGTGCCAGGCGCCGCAGTCACCCCACACAACTACATCAAGCCGGGCGTGATCTCGTCGCATGAGCGCACCACGCCTGCGCCGACCTTACTTCCTAAACACGGAACCAAAACTGTTCGCTGAATGGTTTTAATCGTAGTGATTTCGAAAATTGTCTTTCCTTTTAACGCGAGACCTGTGTCAATCGCTCGGCTGGATAAATGTCCATTGACGTCGATTTGAGGGAATGGGTCTCTTTCACTTATACCGTTCTTAACAAAGAGCTCGATTCCACGTGAGCGCGGCGTCTTTGTTAGGGCAAGTTCCGCTGAAGCGGATTCAAATGCGTCTCTGACAGATTTGCCGAAGGCGAGAGCACGATAGAATGCGCCCGCAAACGCCACGCTCGCTTTGTCTCCGATTGGTCTCGCAGTGCCTATGGAATAGTCAATTACTTCAGAGATAGAGCGCGCCTGCGACTTAGTAAAACAAGCATTAAGTAAAACGAGGCGTACGTGGTTGTTATGGAGCGCAAAGACATCCGTCAGCCCCTGTTGATCGAGTGACTTACCTCGGCCATGTGTTCCAGCAAGAACTATCTTGTGTCTTTTGCTTCCGTGCCCGCTGAAGTGAACGATATGTGGTTGGTAGGTAAGCAGCAGCCGTTGAAGATCGCGAGGTCTTACAGCTGTGTGCTTGTAAAGTTCAAAGCGATCGCGGTAACGACCTTCATGAATCCTTTCGAAGATCTCTCTGGCCTCTGCATCCACAAGGATACGGCTCATCGTCCATGGACTTGCAGATAAAAAGAGTATTCGGATCTTGTCCGTCATTTGTGTCCTCCTGCAATGGCGCCAATCCCAGGCTGGGATTAACGCCGTCTGTGTAATCACTTCACTTAGACATGGCGCGGAAATGAGCAGAAATCCGTCAAAAATTTTTGCGGACTCGTGGAGTTGATGGGGGTGAAAAGGCAGCTATCGGTATTTGAATTGTGCCAACGCCACCAACATGTCGCGCTTCGCGCGCACGATTGCAGTTGCGTTGGCGTTGTAATTGTAGGTTGTGGCGTCGATTTCAGCTTTCTTGGCTGTCAGATATTGTTTGGCAGCCACCAGTGTTGGGCCAGTGATGCCTCCATCAGGGCGCTTGAAAGCCTCGCTAATCGCTGGATCCAATTCAACAACTGGTGAAGTGGACCAAACGATCCAAAAGTTTTCAGCGCCTGCCGGCCCGTCGAAGGTGATCCAATCGGATTGGACGGACTGATTTGCACCGACACTTGCAGAGCCTTCGTTAATTGTGCGATTGGGATAGATTAGCTTGAAGCTCGTGTCCCTTGGCTCGGGTGGTCCTTCATTGAAGATGTAGAGGTAAGCTGGGACGGGAGTGGAAACGGTTAACCGGAACTTGTCGCCCTTTTCATATGTCTCCTCACCGTGCGATCTGAATGGCTCCCGGTAGGGCCGCCCGTCATGCATCTCTTGCACTGTCAGATAGTAACTGAATGAACGATTGGCAGACGGCGGCGGAGGCTTGGGTGGTCGAATAATGTATTGATAGATACCGAATGAAATCAGTGCTACGCCTAATACAACTATTGCTGCTCTCAACCATAGTTGGCCGTTCGCGCGGACGCGCGAATCTAAGAGAGCTTGTGCCAGGTCATCGCCAAATTGCTTTGCATTCTGATACCGCGCTGACGGCTTGAATAGCAGTCCACGAAGTATGACCTCCTGGGCCTTCGGAGGAAGGTTGCGACGGAGAGCAACCGGCTTCACGTCGACGCCTGAGCGCTGGCACTCCAGCAGTTCTGATGGTGAAGTTGGATTAAACGGCCTTCGACCCGTAACCATTTCATAAGCAATTACGCTCATTGAGTAAATATCACTCGCGGTTGTGAGTCTTTCACTACGAAGCTGCTCCGGAGACATATACATCAGGGTTCCAGCCGACTGTCCATCACTTGTCGTTGGCGCAACGGCTGAATCAGTCACCTTCGCAATACCGAAGTCGATGAGCACTACCGAATCTGTACCGCGTCTAAGCATGATGTTCTCAGGTTTGAGATCTCGATGAAGAACGCTGTTCTCGTGAACGTGCTCAAGCGCCACTCCAATCTGCTTGAGAATCGATGCGGCGCGCTCCAGATTCATGCCTTCACTTGGTATTTGTGAGCGCAGATTCTCTCCGTCGACAAACTGCATCACAAAGTAGGGCCTGCCATCATCCAACTCTCCTCTATCGGACACGTCCACAACGCCCGTATGACGGATGCGTGATAGTGCTTCTACTTCTTGTTTAAACTTTTGCCGCGCATACGTATGCTCTGATAATTTTCGTGAAAGAATCTTTATGACGACGGCTTTGCCGTTAACTTTTCTATCGCGTGCGAAATAAACTCGACTCATACCTCCGTGGCCAAGTTCTTTCTCGATGAAATAGCGTTCGCCGATTGTTTCCCCTACCAAATTATCTTCCGAAGAAGTGAGAGGTAAGTTGAAAGGTGGGTCCAGAAAAGACTCATCATCACCGGCGAGAAGTTCCATAACGTAGCTCGCCAGAACCGTATCGCCGCCACACGCTTGTTTGACGAAATCGCTGCGCTTGGACGGAGGCATCTTCCGGGCCTCATGGTAGATTTCTTGAATCCGATCCCAGTCCGGCTTCTTCATCCGATTGTCTCCTGGGGTGGGAAGTTTGAGCGGCTAAGTAGAGATTTTTAGCGTCTCTGGGTCAGTTGCGGGCCGCATTCTATACACCGGTGGCCCCTGTGACAATACGTATCGTGGCAAAACAATTCGAACAACGCCTTCAGATGTAATGGTTCACAATCTCATTCCATTACTTTGTTGGGGTATGCCGTTCAACCCACCACTGAAACTAACAATGAACGAAATCACTGAATTACTAAAAGCATGGAACAACGGGGATGAGAAAGCCTTGGATAAGTTAATGCCGTTAGTGGTCAAGGAACTGAAAAAGATTGCGCGCAAGTATATGAGCGCTGAAAGGCCTGGAAACATTTTGCAAACGACCGCTCTCGTCAACGAAGCGCTGGTAAGGCTAATCCCTGAAAAAATCAGTTTTGAAGATCGCAAACAGTTTTATGGGCTGGTCGCGAGACGGATGCGGCAGGTGCTCGTTGACTACGCCAAGAAACAGGCCGCAGCAAAAAGAGGAAAATGGTCAATCGAGCAGCTTAATGATCGTATGGCCCAAGAGCTGTCGACAGAAAGATCAAAGGAACTTCTGATGCTAGACGCAGCCCTGACAAAACTCGCGCAGACCGAGGGACTCAAGGCAACAATCGTTGAGTGTCATTTTTTCATCGGCTTGACTATTGCAGAAGTAGCCGAGCTTCTGGGTCTCTCAAAAACAAAAGTTGAACGTGACTGGAACTTCACTCGCGCATGGCTCAAGCGAGAAATGACCTAAGTGCTTACGCAATAGCTATTCATTGATCCTCAAATTCACATCACTTTAGAAGCAGGCCATTGAATCCAAGATGAGTCGGAGTTCCAAAGAAGTACTCAGAGCTTACATGGGTGGAGGATCTGTCAATCCCATTGTTCGCCACAAAGTTGGCGAATTGATACTTGAGAAACGGAGAGAATTCCTTATAGCGGCTGGTTGGCCGGCAGGAGCTGGTCGCAGGGCAAGACTCGTGAAGAGGCGTTGCAGAACATTTGCGAAGCAATCGACTTATACCTTGAACCCTTGAACCCGAACCGGACGAGATAAAGAATCGTGAAGTGGTGGAATTGGCTGTATGAAACTGCCGC
>JAICGZ010000255.1 GCA_025922875.1 Pyrinomonadaceae bacterium | reverse complement strand
TTGTGCTTTTTGTGCCTTTTTGTGGCTAGCTATTGTGGCTTCACCCGTGCTACAAAACTCCCTCATGCCCGATCGAGCCGCAGCCTGGGAGTTGTTGTGTGAGTACACAAAGGGCGATAGCCTGCGTAAACACGCCCTCGCTGTCGAAGCTGCCATGCGGGCCTGCGCGAAACGTTACGCTGAGGGTCCTACTGACGAAGATGAGTGGGCTTTAGTCGGACTGCTCCACGACTTCGACTACGAGATGTTTCCCTCGCCGGATCAACACCCATTCACAGGCTCCAATATTCTTTGCGGCCGAGGCTATTCCGAACGAATCATTCGAGCCATCATGGGTCATGCAACATACACCGGCGTGCCGCGGGATACAGACATGGCCCGCGCCCTCTTCGCAACCGATGAACTCTGTGGCTTCCTTGTCGCATGCGCGCTGGTGAGACCGTCGCGCAGTCTCGACGACATGGAAGTTTCTTCCGTTAAAAAGAAACTGAAAGACAAAGCGTTCGCACGGTCCGTAAACCGCGACGACATCAAACAAGGTGTCGAAGAGTTGGGAGTGAGTCTCGATGAACACATCCGCTTTGTCATTGACGCCTTGCGTCCAGTCCAAAAAGAGATTGGGTTAAATCCGAGTAGCGCCTGAGGTCACTTGTGGTCCAACCGGACGCGGAGGGTCAGTCATACCTCTGCGCGAAGTCAGAATTGATGCGCCGACGAAAAGAGCGAGCGTGAGTAAGGTAGATAGAGTCGCAGTCAGAAAAGCCTGAAGTTTTCGACGCCGCGCGGTATGACGGTAAACAAAGATTGAGGCGAAGATTATCGCTGCAATGGGCAGCAACAGGGTAGAAGTCACCAGCAAACCGGGCTTAGACCATGTCGGAACCGCGAACACACCCAACACGAGCGCGATGCACGAACCGGCGCCCACGATGGCCGCGAGCAATGAAGCGGCTATTACCAGCTTCAGTCGCATCCCGGCCGGTTCCTTATGCTGAGCTTCTTATGCAAATGCTCCTCCTTGAATTGGTGGGAAAGGGCGTCGCCAAGAATACCACAGAGACGGACCACAGATGATCACCAGAAGCGCGCTGATTTGGTTGTCCCGCCAGGAGGGGTTAAAGGATTTCGCCACACGCTTTCGATACTTCAAAAAAATCACCACCCGCTTCGTCGCCGGCGACACGATCGACGAAACTATCCCCATTATTCGGCAGCTTAATGCAGAAAACTGTACGGCATCGTTCGATCACCTGAACGAGTCGGTCGGAACCGAAGCTGAAGCAGAGAATGAAGTAACAGAGTATCAAAACATACTCGCCAAAATTGACGAGACAAAGATCCGCTCGAACGTCTCGATCAAGCTTACGCAGTTTGGTCTGGGCATCGATCAGGAACTGGCCTACCGGAATGCGAGACGAGTTGTTGAAGAGGCGCACCGCCGCGGGAACTTTGTCAGAGTTGATATGGAAGACTCGAGTGTTACGCAGGCCACGATCGACATCTTCAAGCGACTGCGCGGCGAGTTTGGTTTGGATAATGTCGGGATCGTGTTGCAGTCGTACCTGTACCGCACATACGCGGATGCGCAGGAGTTAGTCAAACTTCCCGCCCGTATTCGTATCTGCAAGGGCGCGTACCTTGAGCCACCGGAAGTAGCTTTTCCTGACAAAAAGGATGTCGATGCAAACTACATCAAGGTGATGCAACTCTTGTTAGCGAGCGGTATTTACCACGGCATCGCGACGCACGATCCAAAGATGATCGACGCCACGATCGACTTTGCGAAGCGTGAAGGTATCGGGAAAGAGAAGTACGAGTTTCAAATGCTCTACGGTGTGCGGCGAGACTTGCAGCGCCAGCTCGCCCGTGACGGTTTCAACCTGCGAATCTATGTGCCTTACGGAAAACACTGGTATCCTTACTTCATGCGCAGGCTCGCCGAGCGGCCGGCGAATGTCTGGTTCGTATTGAAGAATCTCGCTAAAGGCTAATATGAGTGAGTGGTTCTGGGTTTTGTGGTGCATCTTGGGAGCGATACTCATCGTCGCCGAGATCTTCACTTCTGGCTTCGTGCTGCTGTGGTTTGGTATCGGTGCGCTCGCAGCCGCGTTCGCAGGGTTTATCGGTATTGATAGTCTCATGATTCAGTTTATGATCTTCGCCACGGTTTCAGTGGCGCTGACTGCCGCGTCACGTACGATCTTTCTCAACTACTTTTCACGCGAGCGAACTGGAGAGTCGTTGCGCACCGGTGTTGACGCGCTGCCGGGGAAGGTCGGCACGGTTGTTTCTTCAAGTAGGGGAGCGCTTCACGAAGGCGCTGTTAAAGTGTTTGGTTCGACATGGACCGCGTATCCCGCGCCCGGTGAGCCGCCGTTGGAAGCAGGCGAACGCGTTTGTGTGGAGAGTGTTGAAGGCGCTTCGATCTACGTGAAACGGATCGGCGGCGAACCCGATTGGCGCCGCAGGTCGTTGCCGGAAAAGGAACCTTAGACGGGATTTACAAGATTAGTGTGGCTCGGTGTCGGCCTCGTAGGTATCGTCGAGCGTCTTATCTTCTTCGAGTGGCGGCAGTTCGATGGTGATTCTATCGGTTGCGGGTGGCTCGAGATCGTCGCCGGAAAAATGCGCGAGCACCACGGTAATATTATCTTCACCACCGCGGTTGTTCGCTTCGTCGATCAGCGCGTCACAAGCCTTTGAGAGATCGCCCTTGCTGTTCAGAACGATCTGCTGAATATCCTCAGCGCGTAATTTCCCCGACAAGCCGTCACTGCAAAGCAACACCAGATCATCCTGGCGCAAACGAATCCTGCCCGTTACCGGAGTGACCTCGCTCTGCGCGCCGAGTGCTTGCAAAATCACATTCCTGAACATATGCGTCTCGGCTTCCGATTCACTGATCTGTCCGACGTCCACGAGTTGCTGCACGAGGGATTGATCCTTGGTAGCGAGACGAATGTGATCCTTGCGTATGACGTAGCCGCGACTGTCGCCGACTTGCACCAGATCCAGGCTGTCGCCCCGGACCGCGGCGCCAGTAAACGTTGCGCCCATGCCGGCGCAACGCGAGTCTTCCTGGCTTCTCAGGTGAATGGCGTTGTTGGCGTAGTGAGTGGCGCTCTTTAAACACTCAACCAGATCGACGTCGGGGTCACAGACTGCATCGCCCTCGCCGATCAGCATCTTCCTGACGGAGTCGACGGCCATGCGGCTGGCGACATCTCCCGCGAGTGCTCCTCCCATGCCGTCCGAGACGACCAGGACGAGTCCTTTGTCGCCCAAATTCAAACGGGTCAGATTCTCGGGCGGCTTCGCTCCATCCGAGCCAGTCCACGTTTTTTCAGTTGAGAGATCGAGTACAAGAAAATTGTCTTCATTGCCACGTCGAACTCGGCCAACGTCTGATTTGGCGTATAACTCTACGATCATATGGAGAGCATTTTAGGGAGTCTGGCTGAGAACCGGGAGATTGTAACCCTTCTATAGTTAGCTGTCACTTATCTTGTTAATCCTCAAAATCTTGTTCAATCTTATCTAATGCCTGATCAAGATCGGCAATGATATCGTCAGTATCTTCAATACCGACGGAGATTCGGACAAGTCCATCCGTAATCCCAAGACGCTCGCGCTTCGCTTCGTCAACTGAAGCGTGAGTCATCGTTGCCGGGTGCGAAATCAACGTCTCGACACCGCCTAAACTCTCCGCCAGAGTGCAGAGATTAACAGACTCGAGCACCGTGCGCGCCGCTGCCAGCGATCCAACGTCAAACGCCACCATTCCACCGAAACCATATTGCTGGCGTCTAGCTAACGCGTGCTGCGGGTGCGAAACAGAGCCGGGATAATAAACTTTTCGTACCTTCGGATGCTCTTCGAGAAATGCCGCGACCGCACGCCCGGTTTTGTCGTGCTGTTCCATACGTAAGGCCAGTGTTTTCGTGCCGCGTAGCACGAGCCATGAGTCGAACGGCGACAGAATCGCTCCGGCACTGTTCTGCACAAAACCGATCCAGTTCGCGTCCTCTTCGTCGTTCAAGACAACGATACCGCCGACGCCATCCGAGTGACCGTTCAAATATTTCGTCGTCGAGTGCACAACGATATCGACACCAAACTCCAGCGGACGTTGCAGGTATGGGGACATGAACGTGTTATCGCAAACGACACGTGCACCGGCGCGATGCGCAATCTCGCTGACCTCATTCAGATCGGTAACGATCATCACGGGGTTAGTCGGCGTTTCGATAAACACCATCTTTGTGTTCGGCTTGATCGCGGCTTCGACATTCAGTGGATCGGACGTGTCCACATAATCAAATTCGACGTTGTAGTTAGCGAGTATGCTATTGAAGAGACGCGAGGTGCCACCGTAAGTGTTGTCAGAGACAACGACGTGCTCGCCTGCTTTCACGAGTCGCATCGTCGCATCGATCGCAGCCATGCCTGAGGCAAACGCGAAACCGAAACGCCCGCCCTCGAGTGCGGCAACGTTTCGTTCCACCGCGGAGCGGGTCGGATTTTGAGTGCGCGCGTATTCGTAACCTTTGTGTTTGCCCAGCGCGTCCTGGGCGTAAGTGGATGTTTGATAGATTGGCACGGTGACGGAGCCGGTGCTCTCGTCGGGTTCCGATCCGGTATGAACAGCTATAGTTGCGAATCCCATTTTGTTACTCATCAAAAATTCCCTGACTGCGATAGCGCTCGGCGCCGTCGGGGAAAACGGTGACTACTCGTTTTCCCGGGCCGAGACGTTCAGCAATCTTGTACGCCGCCGCCGCTGCAGCGCCCGACGACCAGCCGCCGAGGAGTCCTTCAAGCCTCGCGATCTTCTTGAGCGCCGCACAGACTTCGTTATCCTGGACCATCATGATCTCATCAGCCAAAGAAGGGTCGTAGATCCTGGGAATAAAGTCACGCTGACCGATCCCTTCGACTTTCTTCGGACCAGGTGGTCCACCACCATAAATCGATCCTTCCGGCTCAACCAGCACACAAAGCACGTTTCGATTATGTTTCCTGACCGCTCTCGAAACACCACAGAACGTGCCGGATGTTCCCGCGCCGATCACGACCGCATCGATCTGGCCGTTCATCTGCTCGATAATCTCGCGTGCCGTTGTCAGTTCATGAAAACACGGGTTCGAATTATTCTCAAATTGCTGAGGCACAAAGCTGTGCTCGATCATCGCGGCCAATTCATGGCAGCGGTCAATCGCGCCCTGCATGCCTGCTTCGTGCGAAACGTACTCAATCTCACCGCCTAGGGCTTCGATCAGCTTCATTTTCTCTTCAGCAAAGCCTCGCGGGACGCAGAGGATAACACGGTAACCGCGCGCAACTCCTACGAGTGCAAGACCGATCCCGGTGTTTCCGGCAGTGGGCTCGATGATCGTGGCGCCGGGCTTGAGCAGGCCCTTTTCTTCGGCGTCGCGAATCATGCCGAGCGCCGCGCGGTCCTTTACTGATCCGCCAGGATTGAGCCATTCGATCTTTGCGTAAATACCGGCGAGTGGCGGTTGAGCAAACCGGGAAAGGTGAAGGAGGGGAGTTTGGCCTATGAGATCGAGAACGCTTTCTGCGACGCCGAGAGCCATCGCACGCGATGTTAGCACAACATAGGTCAATACTGGATTAGGCTGCCCTCACGCTTAGCACGCCTCACGGCCCGCCCAAAAACCCAAAGCGAGAAGGGAAGCAGCACGACCAGGAATCCAAGCAGGACAATCAACGGCTGTGTCACCTGGGCAAAACCATGTCCCTCGATCAAGACTTGTCTGATGCCGTCGAGGCCGTGAGTTGTGGGAAGAATGAGGGAAATGCTGCCCAGCTTGGATCCCGCGTAGGTGTTAAGCAACTGTGTCGGAAAGAAGACACCCGAGAACAATGCTGAACCCGCGCCAATAAAGATTCCGAATGGATCGCCGCGCTTAAATACCATCGCAAAACTGGCCGAAAGTATTCCTAAACACGAAAGCACGACCGTTGTCAGTAAAAGAAATAGAAACGCGAGGAGGAAACTGCCGCGAAACTGAACGCCGAAAAAAACTCTGCCGAAGAAGAGATAGAGAAAAGAGAAGAACGTCGTTTCGAGAAAGTCCCACGCTGAGCTGGCGACGATCACCGTTGGCAGATTTATCGGCGTGAGTAACACGCTTTCTAACGTCCCCTGCATCTGTTCCTGCCTGATTGAGTTTGCCAGGCTCGAAAAACCGGTCATGAAGTAATTGAGGACGGCGAGTCCCGTGAGCCAGGTCGCGAGTGGATCGCGCCATTGCGAGAATTGTGGATCGGTAAAGCCGGCGAAGATCTTCGAGATGAAAAAAAGCGTGGTGACGACAGCGAGCACCGAGACAATGCGCAGGAAGAACTGCATGCGATAGCTGACGAACAGGCGAAAGTCCCGCGCGATGAACGCGAAAATACGACGTGGCAGTAATCTAAGTGCGTTCATCGGTTTTTCTATCCGTGTCAGCCGCGGTTTCATACCTTTCTAACACATCGAGCAGCGTCGCTCTTTCCGTTTCAATGTCGATGATTCGTTCACCTTGAGTCTGCAAGTTTCGTATCGTCTCATCCAATCGATTGTCGTTGTGTTGCCGTGTAAACGAGACCTTTTCGCCGTTCGAAACGGTTATGTGTACCAGCTCGGATCCGGAAGTGAGATCGCGAAGATTTTTGGGCGTATCGATCGCGCGAATGCGCCCGCGACTGATGATCGCCACGCGCGCGCACAGTGTTTCGACTTCCGCGAGATTGTGCGACGTGAAGAGAATGGTCACTGGCGGATCCTGCTGCGCGAGCGAGCGGATCATGTCTCTCATCCTCGCAGCCGCTAACGGATCGAGTGAGCGAGTCGGTTCGTCCAGCAAGAGCACAGGCGGACTCGCCAACATCGCGCGTGCTACCGCAAGCCGCTGCTTATTGCCTGTGGAAAGTTCGCCAAAACGTCTGCGCGCGACTTCGTCCAACTCCAGTTTCGCAAACAGGTCGTTGATGCGTTGCTTTGCAAAACGATCCGCGAGACCGTGAAGCCGCGCGAAGAACAGAAGATTCTGTTCCGCAGTCAAACGCCAGTAAAAACTTCGCTCCTCGGCAGTAGCGAGGCCGATGTCTCTCCGCACCTGCTCGTCATGATTTACGCTGTCATGACCTCGCACAGTGACAGAACCGGTTGTTGGTTGAACGAGCGTGGCGACGATCTTCGTCAGCGTTGTCTTGCCGGCGCCGTTGCGTCCGATCAAGCCGAAGATCTCGCCGGTATGAACGTCAAACGAAACATCACGAAGCGCTTCGACAGGTTCTTTCACCGGCCGGCCAAAGAAAGTGCGCAACCGTCTGAATGGCTCTGGATAAGTCTTGGAAAGATTTTCGATGGAGATGGTGAGGTCGCTCATCGAGCTCGTTGCCTGGGATCGAGATATTCCCGCAACCCGTCGCCGATAAAATTGAAAGCGAGCACCGTGAGAGCGATGGCGATGCCTGGGAAGATCAGCGCGTGTGGCGCGGCTTGCAGAGTCGATAAGTCGCGAGCCTCTTCGATCATGACGCCCCACGAAGGCGCGGGTGGAGGCACACCCAAACCGAGGAATGAAAGCGCCGCTTCCGAAAGCACTGCGCCCGCCATTCCCAAACTCGCCTGAACAATCAAAGGTTGAATCGCATTCGGCAGAATGTGGATCAGCAGGATGCGTGCATCGCTCGCACCCAGGGCGCGCGCAGCCTGAACGAAATCATATTCGCGCACTTTCAACACCTGACCGCGAATCAGTCGCGCGTAACCAACCCAGCCGATGATGCACAATGCCAAAATCAGCTTGTTCAAACCCGCCCCGAGAAACGCCACCATCGCAATCGCCAGCAGTAGACCAGGAAATGCGAGAAACACGTTGAAGACGTAACCCGAGACAAAGCGATCGACCCAGCCGCCGTAATAACCTGCGATTGCACCAAGGATTGTTCCAATAAACGCAGACACGGTGACGACGATGATGCCGACCTGCAAAGAGATACGTGCGCCGTAGACGACTCGCGAGAAGATATCGCGCCCGGTGGAGTCAGTGCCGAACCAGTGCTCACTCGAGGGCGCGAGATATCGCATCGACAGGTCTGTCGCGCCGACATCGTAGTTTGCAATCCATGGCGCAAACAACGCGACGATCACCAGCACCGTGACGATAGCCAGGCCAATGATGGTTAGGCGATTCATAAGGAGGGGACAGGATTTTCAAGATTTTTCATGATTTGCAAGATAGATCCTGTTCATCCTGGAAAATCATGTGAATCCTGTCTAGCCGACCCGAATGCGCGGGTCGAGCCATTTATACACCATGTCAGTTAATAGATTCGCAATGATGTAAGTCATGCTGATCACGAGCACGCATCCCTGGACGACTCGATAGTCGCGCTTTCCGATTCCGTCCTCGACGAGTAGTAATCCCAATCCTGGCCAACCGAAGATCTTTTCGGTGATGATTGCTCCAGCGAGCAGGACGCCCAGTTGTAAACCCAGAATGGTAACGACCGGAATCAGGCCGTTCTTCAAGACGTGTTTGTAAACTACCTTTCTTTCGCTCAGGCCCTTGGCGCGTGCGGTACGGACGTAGTCTTCACCCAGCTCTTCGATCACCGACGAACGCACCATGCGAGTCAGGATTGCTGACAGCGCCGCGCCCAACGTGAACGCCGGAAGGATGATGTCGCTCCATTCAAATCGTCCTGACGGCGCCAGCCAGCCGAGCTTGACGGCAAAGATGTAGACCAGCATCGGTCCGATCACGAAACTGGGCAGACTGATGCCGAGCAGTGCAACGACTGAGGCGAAATTGTCGATGAGCGTGCCTCGATTCGTGCCGGCAATTACGCCGAGCGGTATCGCGATCAGTATCGCGATAGCCATGGCCAGAATTGCGAGTTCAATTGTCGCTGGATAGCGCTCGAGGATCAGACTGATAACCGGCTGATCGTTGCGAAATGACAGGCCCATGTCACCGCTGAGAAGCGACCGCCAGTAGTCGGTATAGCGATTGTCCACTCCGTGCCAGACAAAGTGACGCTCATCATTACTGTCGCGCGGAAAGGAAAAGAAGAAAGGAGGCCGGTCGAGTCCGTGCTTTTGGCGAAACTGTGCAAACTGTTCCGGAGTCGCCTGCTCGCCAAGCACGGCGACTGCCGGATCACCGGGAACGAGTTCAATTAGTAGTGTTACAAGAGAGACGACGGTCCAAACAACCAGCAGGAGAATAAGCAGGCGTCTCAGGATGCCGAAGATCCGGTACCGAAGGTTGGTTCGCACTCCGGGCCATAATACAACAGGACCTTAGACAGGATTTCAGGATTTTTCAGGATTTACAGGATGTGACTTCAAGAAGAGTCTTATCTTGTTAATCTTGAAAATCCTGAAATCCTGTCTAAGGGCTCTGTCTAAAGATCTAGCCCATCAACTAAAAAACGTAGCCCGGAGTACGATCCGAATACTCGCACAGCCCCGACAACCGCGCGCTTACCAAACCGTACCCCGTGACTACGTAGCTGGTTGCAAACTTGTAGCTGCAACCAATCCCAAAATCACTTCGGCCTTCTGCCCATATGCAAGGCCGCTATACCACCTGTCAGGTTCTCATATCGAACCTGATCAAATCCTGCCTGCTCCATCAGGAGCGAGAGTTGAGACTGCTCTGGAAACTTCTGAACCGATGCCGGTAAATAGGTATAGGCGCTTCTCGAACCGCTGATAAGGCCACCCATCCACGGCAGTAGTTTTCTGAAGTACAGATTAAACATCGGTCGAAGCAACGCATTCCCCGGTCTCGAAAACTCCAGCACAGCCACCCAGCCGCCGGGTTT
>JAICGZ010000254.1 GCA_025922875.1 Pyrinomonadaceae bacterium | reverse complement strand
TGTGCCCCTGGTTCGGGCTTTGCCCGAGTTTATGGGCCAAAGGCCGAACCAGGGGCACAGCCCAAATTTCATTAAAAACTTTCACGGCGCGGCCTAGCCGCGCCTCACATCAGGCGGCGAAGCCGCGGCCGAGGCCCGTAAAGGACTTTTCGGGCAAAACCCCTTCAGCTCTTTGCAGATCGCTATCGAAACCGAACACTCAGAACCGTCATAGGCAATTAGATGTTTCATGACCTCCATCACATTTTAATGAGTTCCATACAAGTAAACGCTCACTACCGTTTTCGAGTGATGGGCCAGGCGAGGCCCTCAGACCTGCTCGAACTCGCCTCCAACGCGTGTTGGTTTTTCATCACTCTGAGAAGATCTCTTCGAGCCACAATGCCGGCAAGTTTTCCTTCACTTATTACGGGGATACGGTTGATGTCGTGTTTCAGTATCAATTCCAGCACCCTCTCGATTGAATCGTTATCCCCGACGGTGACCAGGTTCGTACTCATCACTTCACGCGCAGGGATGTCGCCGGCTTTGGCGTAAAGCTCTTCAGCGTCCTTGCCGAGCCAGGTGCCGAACAGTTGCGGCGCGCGAAACAGCGAGAAAGGAACACATCTCTCTCTCGCCGTGAAGTCCGACTCGGTTACGATGCCCGTCACTTTGCCTTCCTTATCAACCACGGGAAGCCCTCCAATTCTGTGCTGGAGCATCAGTCTCGCGACTTCCCGAAGAGGAGTGTCTTCGCTAATTGTGATGACGGGTTGCGTCATGATCTGATTGACTTTCATTGTTGATTTCCTCCTATTCGAGTCCTGTTCCAGTTGCATAAAGAATTAATGTAGCCGCGGCATAGACGAGAACGATCGCGATGGAATCCCACGCGAAGAACTTGAGTTTCCGCGTTGTTTGATAAGTCAAACCGATTACGGCTATGGCCGTCATCACAATTGCACCGCTGGTTGTAACCAAGTGTGCCTGGGAGACGTTTGAAAGCAGTGCGCCTTTGGTGTACATCACATCATCGAGCGCGAGTATGCCCACATTGAAGAGAGTACTTCCGAAGAGATTCCCCAACGCGATATCTACAGCTCCGAGCCGCAAAGCGCCGAGCGAGACCACCAACTCCGGCAGCGAAGTTGAGACAGCGATGAGAACACTACCAACGAAGGTCCTTCCCAGTCCGGTCACCTCCGCGATGTTCTCACCGATCCGTGGAAGGTAAGTAGCAGCGGCGATAATTACGAGCGCGTTCAATCCGTACATCGTGAACGCGCGAGCTTTAGTGATCTGTCTATATAGAGCTTCCTCAGCTACGTCCTTGACGAATTCCCCAATCCGCCTGTGCTCGTATAGAAAAACAGTTCTGATAGCGAGTAGATACACGCCGAGGAAAACCAGGCTGGAAAGACTTACCCATCCTATCCGGGGCATCGCCGCGGCACCGGCAAGGCTGATGCTCACAAGCCCCAGCAGCAGCATCCCGAACCCCGCTCCAAGCACTTGGCCCTGATGCGCTCTTGCCGACAATGGCGTTGGGCCATTCACAAAGTCCAGCATGGCGATGATCAGCATGTTGAACATACAGCTTCCGAGCGCATCTCCGGCGGCAATGTTCGGAAGGTCGAAGATCACTATTGAACTAATTCCGGTGATCAGTTCAGGCAATGAAGTCACCGAAGCCATTAGCACAATCCCAACCCAGGTTCTTCCGAGGCCGGTTTTTTCCGCGATAATGTCGCCGTAGAATGCGAGCTTATATCCAGAAAAAAGAATCAGCGCCGTACAAACAACGAATTGGAACCAGATAATCAATTCTCTCCCCTGTCGCTAGACTTCGGCGCTGGTCCTTTCGATCTGGTAATTAGAACTGCAAGTGCTATACCTTCTTCGTCTTGAGGAGTATTAGTTGAATCGCAGGTACGGCGGGGCTTTGGAGGTTTCGATTCTTTACCTTCATTTGATGACGCGGGTTTACTCGCATTAAAGTGGGTAACTTTTCGCACTTACGAAAAAACCCCCGGCGTTACGTCTGTCAGCTCTAGCTGGACCAGAAGAAGAATTCGTCGTGGTCAGGCTGAGCCGATTGCAGCATAATGACGCGGCCGAATCGCCGAACTCGGCTTCGTCAACGGTGATTTGAAATGACGACCTTCTCTGGATCCGGCTGCCCGAAAAGTACTCAAATCACATTTGGAGACCTCTGTGCGAAACATTTTTCTCACGCAAAGACGCAAAGGCGTAAAGAAAACCCTGGAAACGCGGTAGCGCTTTGCGCCTTTGCGACTTTGCGCGAGAGTTCTTCTCATAAAGAGGTACTTTCGGACAAAGCCTTTTTAACTCAAGGAGTTGATCGTAGATGGCGGAAGAAATAACTGCCGGCGCTGAGGTTAAATCTCCGTCGCCGCAAAAACGCGTGCGCGACTGGTTAGCGGAAAGTCTCGGTGTCAGCCCGAGAAAAAAGGAAGAGATTTATCTTCAGATTTCGCGCTCGGCTTCGCTAAATGACCTTAGTTATTGGTCTCAGGTGTTCTTTTCCGCCGGCATCGCAACGCTTGGACTAGCCTTGAACAGTCCGGCAGTGATCATCGGAGCGATGCTAATCTCACCACTCATGGGGCCTATTCTCGCGAGCGGACTGGCGCTGGCGGCAGGGGATGTTGTGCTGGGCACGCGCGCCGCAGCCAATCTCCTTCTGAGTTGCCTGATCGCTATTCTCGTTGCTGTATTGCTGGTGGCTCTACTTCCCTTCAAGGAAGTCACCTCAGAGATTGCAAGCCGCACGCAGCCAAACACTCTTGACCTGGTGATCGCTCTTTTCTCCGGTGCAGTCGGTTCGATAGCCGTTTGCAAAGAGGTGAAAGGCGTGGTGACCTCGATTCCGGGCGTAGCTATCGCGGTGGCTTTGATGCCGCCTCTATGTGTGGTGGGTTACGGCGCTGGCATAGCGCTTAGCTTGAACCCTGTAGATGGCGTAAGGGTAGCCCGCGGTGGTGCGCTGTTGTTCCTGACAAACCTTGTCGCCATCATCTTCACAGCGATGGTGGTGTTCGTCGCGCTGCACATCAATACGCAACGCGTGA
This sequence comes from Pyrinomonadaceae bacterium, assembly GCA_025922875.1. GTDB lineage: Bacteria > Acidobacteriota > Blastocatellia > Pyrinomonadales > Pyrinomonadaceae > PSRF01. The sequence goes on along the minus strand of JAICGZ010000254.1, from coordinate 6,779 downwards.
AGGAGGGTGCGCTCGAATGGCAGCGAAGCGATCGTGAAAGCGGCTGGGTTCGCCAATGGTTAGGCAAGGTTCCGATTGTCCAGAAACTGCGGATTGCCGGTTCACTTCCCGCTCGTTTCGCGGCGATTGTCATAACAATCCTCCTGATTTTAGTGCCGCTTACGCAATCGTTTCTACACCTCAAACAAGAGATCGCGCGAAAGCAGCAGGAGAACCGCGTCCGCGCCGCGGCTACGCAACTCTGGGAAGAGAACTTTTCGCGCCTGCCAGACGGCGAACCACGGTGTTACCTGGGCCAACTATCGCTCGTCGATCGCGAAGGTAAGGTAGCCCTCTTGCTCCGTGTTTTCACCATAAAGCCTTACACAGCGCAGGAAAAAGCAGAGTATACGCGCCTGGTAGCGGCGCGAATCGAGCGGCCGGTAAAGTCTGTGCTCGTGAGATTAATCGAGATTCCCACAGTCAGCAGTGAACTCTTAAGCAAAGCACGCGAGGGGACCAGCGATGCTCCGCTCAGCAATAATGAAAACCGTGCCGAAGAGATACCCACGCTAGGACAGTTACAGACAAATTATGAGCAGTTGGTTGAGACTGCGCTGGGAGAGTTGCGCCTCCCTGCACCGGCAATATTCGTGGACTATGAAGTAACGACATATGCGACTGCGACACCGCAAATTAACATGGTCTATTTAAGCGAGCGCGAGATCGACGAAGATGGGCGGCTATTGTTAACCGACCACATAAGGATGCGATTTGAAAACCCGGAGGCGCGCGTAAGTTTTCAAAGAATTCAAGCCTCTTTGCCATCGCTTTCTTTCAGACGCAATCAGACGCAAATCGAAGCGCAGCATGCTGAAGTGCTCGACCATGTCGGGCAACAGTTACAGCGCTATGGATTTTTGCGCGCCGAGATTGCTGCCGGCGCCGAGAGAAACGAACGAGAAGGAGTGGCCCAGCAACGTGGGCTCTCGATCGGGGGTTACTTGTCTGACAAATGGGCCGTGGCGCCGGAACGAATTGATCTTAAGCCCGGTGATTTTCAGAAGCGCGAGGTGAGCGTGACGCTCAGGATGGGCGAGCGTTCGGCCCACGCACTTACGGCTGGTCCTCTGGACCAGCAAGCAGAAGGTGCGAAGTAAAGCAGCCCCGCTGGTAAGCTATCACCAGACCTACTTCAATTGGACGGGCCTCGCTTCGCTGTCAGGCTGAAGTTCCTTCCTCATTTTTGGAAACGGAAGAATCATTGAGACCTGTCTTTGATACTGTTCATAACGGGCGCCATGGAGACGAACCAGATCACGCTCCTCAATCTGGATCGCGATCAGAATGTAAGCGGTGGTGCCGAGAGCAAAAAACAGGTGGCCCAGCGTCATCACCGGCGTGGCCCAGAAGGCGATGATAAAACCCAGCATCAGCGGATGCCGCAAAAGTTTGTAAACAAATGGCGTCCTGAAGGCAACTTCCTCATGCTGCGCTCCACGCAAGTAGAGATACACCTGTCGCAGCCCGAAGAGCTCAAAGTGGTTGATGAGAAAAGTGGACAGCAGCACGAGCGCCCAGCCAAAAGCAAAAAGAGCCCACAGGATAGTCCGCCCGATTGAATTCTCCACACTCCATACCACGGCTAACATAGGTCGCCACTGCCAGAAAAGAAGAATGAGCGCCAGGCTCGCAAGCAGCACGTAAGTGCTGCGCTCGATCGGTCGTGGAATGTAGCTGGTCCACCACTGTTTGAATCCCGGTCTGGCCATCACGCTGTGTTGCACTGCAAAAATGCCGAGGAGCAGCGCATCAATCAGGAAGGCCTCCGTCAACGATACCGGAGCGCCGGAGTCAATCGATTTCGGAACCACGAGATTGCCAACAAAACCGATAGCGTAGAGAAACGTAACAAAGAAAATCAGATAGCTCACTAAACCATAGCTAAACGTAAGTAGCTTGCGCATTGATGCAAAGAACTCCTCTCATGTTTCGCAGTCGGGAACGAAACCCTGATTCTGCGGAGTTGATTCAAGTGCTCCGCTGACTGTTACCCAGTGGTGGAGCAGAAATTAAGATGGATGGCTCAGCTTGAATTGTGCACCAACGTGCAAATGCGCAAATCAGCGTTAACACTGATTTCGGATAGGCGAAACCACTCAATCAGGCAGGAGAACACTTACTTCGGCTACATCATCTCGGCGGCGATTCAGGTCTCATCACGCGCCGGCAGATGGGCCGTGCGCCAGGCGAACGCGGCGCGAAGCAGGCGTCGCTGGCGGGCTTCTTTGGATTCATCTCCTCGTCTTGCTCGTTCGCGGCGCTGGCGGCCTCGCGCTCGGTGCTGGTTAAAGGCGCGCACCCGACCAATGCTCGATTCCATTTATGTGGCCTGCTTCGAGAGAAATGAATTAAACAGTTCGATCGGGACCGGCAAAATCACAAAACTGCTGCGCTCATTACTGACGTCGGTCACGGTTTGAAGGAAGCGCATCTGCATCGCCATCGGGTGCTCTTCGATGATGGCGGCGGCATCGCGCAGTCGCGTCGAGGCCTGAAACTCACCTTCGGCGTGAATAACCTTGGCGCGGCGCTCACGTTCGCTTTCGGCCTGGCGCGCCATGGCGCGTTTCATCGTCTCCGGCAGATCTACGTGTTTCACTTCCACCGCTGAAACTTTAATACCCCACGGATCGGTCTGACGGTCGATGATTTCCTGTAGCAACCGGTTTATGCGTTCGCGTTCTGACAACAACTCGTCAAGCTCGGACTGACCAAGAATGCTGCGCAACGTGGTTTGCGAAAGCTGTCCCGTGGCATAACGATAGTCCTCCACTTCAAGAACTGCTTTGTGCGGATCCACAACTCTGGAGTAGACCACAGCATTGACTTTAACCGACACGTTATCGCGCGTGATGATGTCCTGCGGCGGCACATCGTCCACCTGCGTCCGCAAACTGATTCTGAGAAGCCGATCGATTGGCCAGAACACCATAATCACACCCGGGCCTTTCGTTTTTGGTAACACCCGGCCCAGCCGGAAAACCACGCCCCGTTCATACTCGAAGATGAACCGGATGCAGCTCAGGAAATAGAGCACGACGATGCCAATGAAGATCCCTAAGCCTCCGATTGCGTCGATAATCATGAGTTTCCCTCCTTTTAGGCAATGGTCTTTTTCTGTTCCTTCGCGATCGTCACGACCGGGGCGGGCTGAGGCGCAGGTTGCACGTGCAGGGTCAAGCCATCACGGCTAATAACCTCCAGTGCATCACCGGTCCTCACCGGCATGTCGCTTACTGCATTCCATAGTTCGCCATGAGTCCTCACGCGGCCGCGGTAACGCGAGTTGTCGCTCACAAAGTCTTCATCTGCCGTCGCTTCAGCCTCGACCATACCCTCGCTCCCGGTTCGTACCGGCGCGCGGTGTGATTTGACAATGCTGCCCACGAGGAAAACAGTTATGGCTGCTGTCGCAAGAGCCACAGGAACGATCATCCAAAGCGAGATACGCATGAAGCCGGCGGGTGAATCGACGAGCATGACTGCGCCGAGTATCATGCAGATCACTCCGCCCACGGTTAGAAATCCAAAGCTCGGCACGAACGCCTCCGCTACAAACAGCGCTAACGCTATGACGATCAAGGCCAATCCAACGTAATTGATCGGCAGTATCGACAATGCGAAAAAGCCGAGCACAAGACAGATGATTCCGACCGTTCCGCCCACGCCCCAACCAGGCGTGTAGAGTTCAAACAGAATTCCGTAAAAACCGAATATCAACAACAGAAAAGCAATCGTTGGATTGGCAAGCAAAGCCAGCAGGCGTTCGCCCCACCACATCTCATGCGCGCGCACTTCAGCGCCGGTTACATGTAAATTCAAGCGGCTGCCGATCAGACTGATCTCGCGCCCCTCGATCTTTGCAAGCAAGTCATTGATATCCTCGGCAATTAGATCGACTGCATTCTCCTTCAACGCTTCAGAGGCCGGGATGGAAATGCTCTCCTTCACCGCACGCGCCGCCCAGTCGGCGTTTCTGCCGCGCAGTTCCGCGAGCGACCGCGCCCATGCGACTGTGTCGTTGACGATCTTGTCCTCCATCGGCGTGTTTGTGCGGGGCTGAGTTTCGCCGTCCTTTTGCGGTTCTGTTTGTCGCTCCGGTTGTCGTGGTGGCGCGCCTGGCAGCCCGCCGATTTGCACCGGATGCGCGGCTCCAATCGTAGTGCCGGGAGCCATCGCCGCGACGTGTGCGGACATAGTGATGAACACGCCGGCTGAAGCCGCCCGTGCGCCTGCCGGAGCAACATAGACAACGACTGGCACTCTGCTATGAAGAATTGCACCGACCATCTCGCGCGTCGAATCAACGAGACCTCCGGGCGTATCCAGCATAATTACGACGGCTGCGGCACGCTGTTCTTCGGCACTGCGAATCGCACGAGTAATGAATCGAGACGTGACAGGGGTTATCGCCTCATTGCGCAGTTCAACTTTCAGGACTACGGGACGTTCAGAAGTTTGCGCAGTTCCGCCAGCGGTGGCGAACAGCGTTGCCAGAACCAACGCGTAGAGGGAAATTGAAATTTTTCGCATCGCAGATTCCTCCTTTCATTTCACAACGGAATGCTGCGACCAAATATCCAGGAGAGGTGGTATTAATGTTTGCCGCTATCGACTCTATTATTGATCTTTCTCTTTAGTCCACAAAAGAGTGCACCAAAGCGAATGGTAGGACGGACTATTATGAATCCTCTGTGCAACCTCTGTGTCCTCTGTGTCTCCTGTGGTTAAGGATCACTCGTAAAACAACCACAAGACACAGAGAACACAGAGATTGCACAGAGAAGAAGTCCGATCAGGACCTTTCGGGCACACCTTTCGCCGCCAGGCTCGGGAGCTGCCGGAGCCTATTCATTCCCGGCAAAGGCACAAAGACCAAAGAGAGAATTTAACCTAAGACTCTCTTCGCGTCTTTTGTGCTATCCGGGGGCGTGAAGGTTATGAGTACTAGGCGCGAGCGGCGCTGGCTGCCGGCTGCAAAAGGGCATCGACAGCATAGAGACACCAGTTCTCTGCTTCCTTCCGTGGTTCGGTTACTTTTGCGTTCGCAATTGTGATCTGCTTCGAATCTTGAGAGACGTCAACCTTGATATCGCGACCTGCTTCAGTCTTTAGCGCGTCGCGCTTTTTCAGATCATCGACACTGAAAGTGCCTGGCACTACGTGTAACAAGATCAGTTTTTTCAAGTAGTCGCGGTTCTCCGGTTTAAGCAAGCCCGTCACCTTGTCTTCCGGCAGCTTGTTAAATGCCTCATCGGTTGGCGCAAAAACTGTGAAATTACCCGAAAATCTCTCGGTCAACCCGGCTGTCGCAATAGCTTCGTTGAACTTCGAAAAGCGCGGTTCCTTGGAAACCAGATCCATAAATCCCACACCATTTTCTTTTCTTTCTTTCTGCATTAAATCTCCTTTTCGTTTTGATTAATTCGTGAACAAATCAAAGACTTACCGGGGGTCACACTACAGCTTGGCCGCAAGAATGCGGACCAAGGTCTCTGATTCGTGAACGTATTTCACAGAGGATAACAAAAAGAGGCAGGGGATTTCGTCCGAGAAACCCACAACGCCGGTGGGTAATAACACCTACAGATTGGTCAATGACCTATTTGCGATTTCAATCACAATCATTGTCGTCGCGCGGCGTGCGTTGGGGGCCATCGGCAAAAGCGAGAATTGAATGCTTCGCACCGATCACGATCGGCGATTTTCGATAAAAAATCGCGGCGCGTTTGTATCTGATTTGCACTCATTGCTAAATGCTGGATCTATAACTTAACCCCAGCGTCACGATCTTCTGTAACAGTTCCTGATACGGCAGCCCCTTGTGATGGGCTGATTCAGCAAAGTCTTCGCCATACGAGAGGTTAGGATTCGGATTGGCTTCAAGCAGAAAAAGTTTTCCGTCTTCAGTAAGGCGATAGTCGAGCCGCGCGTAGCCGGTTAGAAAAAGAAGCTTGTAGATTCGTTTGGATAGAGCTGCAATTTGAGTTTCGAGCTCCGCAGGGAGCTGTGCCGGCTCGGTAGTGACGCCAACGCGTTCCTGGTATAGATAATCCCACTTCAGTTTGTAAGTCGCGATATTCGGCGCGCCCTCCGGCAGTCGTTTGATTTTCAGTTCCCACGGGGTGAATGTCTGGAGTCGTTCATTACCCAGAACGCCGACGTAGATCTCTCGGCCGACTACATACTGTTCCGCAATCGCGGCGGTATTTGTTTGACGGTGAATGAAACGCACTCGCTCAGCCAGCTTTGTGTCGTCGTTAACGATTGACGCCTGCGAGATTCCTACCGATCCCTCAACAGAAATCGATTTGACCAGCAGTGGAAACCGTAGCCGAGGGGGGCGACGCACCTTTCTATTGAGTTGGAAAACCGCGAACCCGGGGACATTGACTCGATGGTAAGCGAGAATTTTCTTCGACAGGGCTTTGTCGCGAGCCACGGTCAGCCCTCTCGGATTGCAACCAGTGTAGGCCTGACGTTTTAACTCGAGATAACTCACCATATGTTGGTCGTAGAGTGCCTCGCCGTGAAACTCCTCCAGGAGATTGAATGCAATGTGAGGCTTGAACGACTCCATCTCTTTTCTAAGCACGTTCAAATCGTCGTAAAGGCCGAGCGGTTTCACTTCGTGGCCCATCTCCTGGAGTGTACTCGTGACGTCGAATTCACATTTCCAAGGCTGGATCTCCTTATCAGTGAGGCCGGATGTCGTTTCAGGAGGCACCAGATCTTGA
>JAICGZ010000253.1 GCA_025922875.1 Pyrinomonadaceae bacterium | reverse complement strand
TCATTGCGTGTCAATTTTTAAAGAAATACCTTGGAAGGAGCCGATCTTAGGTGGACAGATGGCGCGTCATAACTGTCAATTTGTACAGGCGGGGAGTTGGCGCCAGCTCATACACTTGAAGTGGCATTCAACTACGCGCGTTTCCTTACGTGATCCACTGGTTCGTTAGCCGAACCGCCATTTACCATCGACCTTCTCAAGCACGACCGTGGCGCCTGAATAACCGATCCAGCCACTGAAATTTGTACTGACCAGAGTACTTCTTGAATAACGCAATTGCTGAATGTTCGTTCTTCAAGCGATCAAAAACCGAGGGACCGATAGCCTCCGCTGAAGGAGTGTTCGCCTGGCCGGCAACAGGTGACGAAGTGTTGGTTTGTGACGGTTGCTGCGTCGCGGTTTTGCAAGCCGGAACTGTGGTGAAAACTATAGCCAGAGACAAGATGAGCAATTTCCTGGCAGGTTGGGGAAGCAGATCTTGAATTAAACCTACTCTGAGAAACTGCTCAGAATTACACCCGAATCGGTGGAATTACCCACTCGTAAAAATTGACAGTCGAGGCGAACCCCTACGCAGAACTGCAATGCGTCAGCCGCTGTCATTTTTGACAGTTACCTCGCCGTTCGATTTAAGAAAAAATACCGGCTCAGGTGTCTATCAGATCCGTGCCGCATTTTATTGCGGCAAGACTAACATTCGCAGAGGTTGCACCATGTTTTCCTCTATCGTTGTGGTCTTTTTGGGCCTGGCCGCTTCGCTGGCCCACAGTCAGCCGATCCATTTTATACAGCAAACAGCGGCGCCGGCTGGCCAACAGCGGGTTAGTTCCACTCCTGCGCCTTCACCGACGCCCGTCGCGGCGACTTCGCCAAGAGCAACGGACGCAGCGCAGGATCAGGACGCTCTACGCGTACCTCCAGTCGCTCCGAATTACCAGTCGGATGACGCTACGTATCCACAGCTCTCGTTGATCGGCGTGCAGTTCCATCGGCAGCAGGCCATGAGCCTGAAAGAAGTAGTCGAGCTTGCACTGCGCAATAACAAAGACATCGAGTTGAGCCGCTCGGTCGTTCGCTCGGCCGAAGCCAACCTGCAGCTGGCCGAGGGCTCCTATGATCCCAAGTTGACAGTCAACCGCCTCTTCTTTCGCGAAGTGCTCCCGGTGAGCAGTTCGACTCTCGGTGGAGATGCGGGATCGATTACGGCCAAAGGCAGCACCGGAAGTGTGAATTTCTTCGGGCTCGCGCCGAAGTTCGGCGGTCAGTACGAAATCGCCTATAACGATTCCCAGACCAAAACTAACGTTATCTTTGCGACCATCGATAAGCAGTTCAAGACGAATCTTACGTTCTCGTACAAACAACCACTGCTGCGCAACCGCGAGATCGACGAACCTCGGAGACAGATCGAGGTTGCCAGAAAGAACCTCTCCCTGACCGACGCAGAGTTTCGTACCAGCGTGATGGAAACCATCACTCACGTGCGAAACCTTTACTGGGAGATGGTCTATGCCTTGCGCAATCTGCAAATCCAACAAGACGCGTTGCGTGCCGCTGAGGAACAGTTGTCACACACGCGACGGCTTGTCGGACGCGGCTACGTTGCTCCGATTGATGTAACGCAGGTCGAGGTGCAAGTCTCGAACTTCCGCGAAGGGCTCTTCATGGCGCTCGACGGAGTAGCCAGGTCAGACAACGCGCTGAAAAACCTCATTGTCGGCGACAGCAAGGATCCACTGTGGAATATTCTGATCATTCCCTCCGATCCGGTGGATGCTAAGGCCCCTGTTATCAACGCCGACGAGGCGCTAAACGAGGCACTCGCCAGCCGTCCTGAGTTGCAGCAATCCGACATTGCTCTGGCGATCAACGAGTTGAATCAGCGCTTCTACAGTGACCAGAAGCGGCCCCAGGTAGACCTCGTGGCCCACTACGCGCTCGATGGTCTCGCGGGGAGAGTCAACCCGTTATCGGGCCAGGACCCAATCGAGTTTGCATCGACGGACTTGACGAATCGCGTGAATGAACTCTCCGCGCTGGCCGGCCTGCCACCGTTGGCGCCTCCGGCAAACACCGCCACCGTCCCGTCATTTCTTGTCGGCAGCTACGGTCAATCGCTAAGAAACCTCTTCTCGAGTCGCTTTCCCACGGTCAGGTTTGGCGTACAGCTCGAGATTCCCCTCTTTAACCGAAAAGCGGAGGCGCAGCTTGCGCTGTCGCGCGAAGAGGGATCGCAGATTAAGACGCGAAGGCAGCAACTGGACCAGTTGATCAAGGTAGATGTGCGGACAGCCCTGCAATCGGTGCGCACAGCAGAGGCGCGTTTGCGGGCGTCGGCCGAAGCCCGCAATGCCAGCGAACAGCAATACGAAAGCGAAGTGCGGAAGTACAGCGGTGGACACTCGACGACCTATCTCGTCCTGGATCGTCAGGTGGCACTCAAGAATGCGCGCGGCGTCGAGTTGAAGGGTCAGATGGATCTGAACAAAGCCATCAGCGAGCTCGAACGCGCCACCGGTAGAACTTTCCAATCGTTCAACTTCGTTCTGAAGACTCGCTAATGGCTAATAGTCGAAGCAAACCGAAAGGCCGTCTGATTCTCCTTCTGCTCCTGGTTGCGGGGATCGCTCTCCTGGTCTGGTACATCCTCATTCACCGGCCCGCGCTGCAAGGCACTGAGAACCTGGTTGTCGCGCCCGGGAGAATCGCCGGCGATGAAGCAACTGTGTCGGCCAAGACTGCCGGAAGAGTCCGCGAGATTCGCGTCCGAGAAGGAGACTTGGTACGCGCCGGCGATGTGATTGCGATGCTGGACGACGATCAGGTGCGGGCGCGTGAAGACGCAGCCAAATCAGCGGTCCAACAGGCAGAGGCTCGTGTCCGCAGTTCGCAACAGCAAATCAGCGTCCTGCGAGCGCAGGAACAGAGCAGCAGTCTCAGCGTGGACCAATCGAAAATCGATGCTGAAGGCCGCGTCAATCAAGCGCGCGCTCAGGTAGCAGCCGCCGAAGCCGCGCTGGCCCAGGCGCGAGCTGCCCACAACCAGGCTAAATACGACTACGAGAACCAATCGCAATTGGCAAAGAACGGAGATCTCTCCGAACGTCAGGGCATGCTCGCCAAATCGAACCTCGAGGCCACAACTGCTGCCGTCACTGCGGCAGAAGAGCAGGTCAAAGCAGCTCGTGGAGCATACAACGCCCAGTTAGCTGCACTAAAAAACCCCGCCATCCTGAGTTCCCAAAGGCTTTCAGTTCAGGAGCAGATCAATAAGGCGCAATCGGACATCGCGGGCGCGATGGCCGATGCCGAACGCTTTCGCGCGCAACTGCGAGAGGCCGAAGCCAATCGAGCCGATTTACAGATACAAGCGCCTTTCGACGGAACCATAACGGTTCGATCAGTCGAACCGGGTGAAGTAATAAATCCGGGCACGGCGATCGTAACGCTCGTCAATCTCCAGGAACTTTACCTGCGCGTCTTTGTTCCGATTGCCGACATCGACCGTGTGCGTGTCGGCCGGCCGGCGCGCATCTATCTTGATTCAAGACCCGACCGCCCGATCGAAGCAACTGTTTCCCGCATTGATCCCGACGCCGCCTTCACGCCTGAGAACACCTATTACCGTGAGGATCGCGTTCGTCAGGTCGTAGGAGTGAAGCTCTCGATCAAGAACTCAGACGGTGCGGCAAAGCCAGGAGTACCCGGCGAGGGCGAAATTCTCGTCGAAGGATCGGAATGGCCTTCCCGCACGCGACGCCAGGCGCCGTGAGATAGCGAATGAGCACGAGCGCAACACCAAATACAGTCTCACCACCGATCATCGTGGTGCGCGGTCTAAATCACACCTATCGGAAGACGAAGAAGATTCGGGTTGAAGCTCTTCAAGCGATCGAACTCGAGATCCGCCAGGGGGAGATCTTTGGCCTGGTTGGACCAGACGGCGCAGGCAAGTCGACTTTGCTCAACGCGCTCAGCGGCCTCATTCATCCGAATGAAGGAACCGTAACCCTGAAAGGTGGTCCACCGAAGGATTCACGTGAACTTATCGGCTACGTCTCACAATCTGGTGGGGTCTATGAAGACCTTACAGTCGTCGAAAATCTGACCTACGTCGCTGGACTGCACCGGATCGGGAGTGAGACAGCCGAAGCGCGCATCGGCGAGTTACTCACGCGCCTTCAACTGGAGCAGGTCGCCGGCAGGTTGGTGAAAACGATCGGCGGAGGCCGTCGGCGGATGCTTGCGCTGGCCGCGGCGCTGTTGCCGGATTCCGACTTTCTGTTTCTTGATGAACCCACCACTGCTATTGATCCGATGTCGCGTCGAGCGTGTTGGGAACTGCTCTCCGAGCGAGCGCGTGCGGGCACGACGATCGTTCTGGCAACCCATTTCGCATGGGAAGTGGACCAGTGTACGCGCATCGCTTTCATGTCGGGTGGCACAATCCGCCGGATCGGCACTCCCGCGGAGATGCTGGCCCGCATGGCAGAGATAAAACCCGACACCGGAACAGCCAGCCAGCTTAGAGCGGTCTTTGATTCAGAGATCGCGGAACTCAAAAAGGACCAGCCGCCTCCGTTCCCATTTACGAGACCGCCGCGGCATACCTCTGGTGACGTAGCGATCCGCGCGACGGAACTAACGAAGTCGTTCGGAAACTTCGAAGCCGTCCAGGGAATCACTTTTGAAGTCGCGTACGGCGAGATCTTCGGTCTGACCGGCGAAAGCGGAACAGGAAAGACGACTATTCTGAGGATGCTGGCGGGTCTGCTCACTCCCGAGGACGGTAGCTGCGAGATCGCGGGCGAAGGTTCAAACAACGGACTCAAGTACGAGAGCCGCCGGTGCATCGGTTACCTGGGCCAATCTCTCACGCTCTTTGGCGAATTGACTGTCGACGACAATCTCAGCTTTCTCGCTGGAATTCACCAGATGTCGCCGGCTGAGTTCGAGATGAAGCGGCAGTGGATCTATGAGCTCGTGTCACTTCAGCGCGGCGGAAAAACGCTGGTCCAATCGTTGGATGCAGCCGACAAGCGCCGTCTCGCTTTTGCCGCCGCCGTGATGCACGAACCTGAAGTTCTTTTGCTCGATGGACCAACGTCGTCTGTCGATCCGCTGATGCGTCACGCTGTGTTGGATGTGCTAGAAGGATTTGCGGCGCGCGGCACGGCGGTCCTGCTTGCTACGCCGTTCCTGACCGAGGCCGAAAAATGTAACCGCGTCGGCTTGCTGACGGACGGAAGATTACTCGCTGTCGGAACTCCGGCTGAGCTTAAGTTCGCGCAGGATGCACACGTCGTCGAGTTCGATGCCGAAACCTCCGCGGTTGCGGTGTTACGAAAAATACTGAAGCCGTGGCGAGTTTGGGCTGTGGGTGGACGCGTCCATGCCATCGTCGATGGTCCGGAGCAAACCGGTGCTCCGGAGTTTAGCAACCGGCTGTTCGAAGCGGGGATCGCTATCGAAAGCGTCCAGACCCGGCCTTTATCTCTTGAGGATGTGAGCGTGCTTTTGACCGCGGGCGGCCGCGCCGTAACGGTGGTTTGAGAACCGACAAGTTGCCATGCGACGAACCATCGCACAGATCCGGAAAGAGTTCGATTCGATGCGTCACGACTGGACGGTCGTGGTCCTGTTTCTGCTGCTGCCGTTTGTTCAGATCTACGCGTGGGCGACTTCGCCTTCTCTGGTGCCTTACGGTTTGACCGTCGCGGTCCAGGATCTTGACCGCACACCGCTCTCGCAACTGTACACCGAGGGTATCACCGCCGCTCTCAGTTATGAGGTCGTTTCACTTGCTCCAGGCGAGCGTTACGAGCCGTTGCTGGATCGAGGCGCGGCGCGTGGCGCTGTAGTGATTCCGGAAAACTTTCAGCGCGATTTCTACGCCGGGAAGACAGTGGATGTGCAATGGGTAATCGAAGGCACGCAGCTTAAAGCAGCGGGCAAAGTAAAAAGCGGCGCGGCGGGTGTGACGAACTACGTTATGTCGAGACTTCGCGCGCCTGCGGGATCGCCGCCAATTCAGCCAAAGGTGCGCCACTGGTTCAATCCCGGAAAAAGGGGATACCACTATTACGCTCCGGGAGCTTTCGTTATTGGAATTGCACTCTTCACTCCTCTCATGTCGGCGCTCTCTTTTTCGCGCGAACGGGCCCGGGGCGCAATGATCCACGTGTTTACGTCCGCCACGCGCGCTCACGAGTTTGTTATGGGAAAAATCGCCGCTTTCTCACTCGTGGGATTGCTCCAGGCGGTGCTTTGCTTTGTCTTCATCATATGGATGTTCGAGCTCGAGCCGGTGGGAGACCTTTTGCCGTTTCTTTGCGGCACGGTGATCTACACGATCTGCAATGTCACGGTTGGCGCGCTCATTGGCGTCCAGGTCGCAGGCGAAGTACCGGCTATAGGCATGGCCAAGACGTATGGCGGAGTGCTCACCTACGTTTTCTCCGGCCATCTCTTTCCACTAACGCACACGCCTTATCCATTCGGTTGGCTGCCGGATATTTTGCCCGCGACTCACTATCACTTCATCGTCCGTGATTTCTTTCAACGCGCGGTAGGCTGGCGCGGAGTATGGGACGACACCGCGATCCTGATTGCTTTGACGCTGGTGGCGTTCTTCTTTGCCTGGCGAAAAACTCGAACACTGCTGGAGGGCGCGTAAGACATGTCGCACCTCGCGCCTCCACGTCTGTTGGTGATCCTCCGCAAGGAGTTTGCGGTGGTGCGGAACAATCCCGGCATGGTCCTTAAGCCGGCTGTGGCCTTAACACTGGTGCTGATGCTCGTCGTGTACCTGGTGGATTCGGATAACGACGTGGTGCGACTCGGCGTTGTCGATGAGAGCCGCTCTGAGTTCAGCCGCGATTTAACATCGCGGTATGACGCCGCGCTGATCTTTGAAATCTCTACATACGCTTCGGCGGCAGATCTAAACGAAGCGATCGACCTGGCCGAGATCGACGCAGGGATAATAATTCCTTCCGACTTCGCCGCCGAGCGGGGAGCTGGCCGCCCGGCGCCGGTACAAGTCATCGTTGACGCTACCAGTCCGAGCAATGGCTCGACCGTAGGCGCGTACGTCGCCGGAGTTATGAACGATTACAACCGTACGCTGACGAGTTCCAGCGCGCCGCCAACGCGACGCGGGCAGATCGCCGCGCGATTGAACGTGCTTCACAATGCCGCATTCGTATCACGCTGGTATCTCTTCACCGGTCTGCTGGGAATCCTCTGGCTGGCTAACGTTTCGCAAACGGTGGGCGTGCTCGTCATGAAGGAGAAAGAGCAAGGTGTGCTCGATCTTTGGCGGACGACGGCGGCGCGCCCGTGGGAGATCCTGTTTGGGCGCACGCTGACTTACGTTGCGATGTTTTTGCCCACCGCCTGCGTGGCGCCGTTGGTAGCCGGACAACTGGTTTACGGCGTGCCCATGCGCGGAAGCATGTTGGATCTCCTGCTCGGAGCTTCGCTGTTTCTTATCTGCGCGTTATCGATCGGTACGTTGTTCGCCGTCATCTGCAGTTCGATGCGACAGATGATGATGCTCCTGCTCTTCACGACGGCGTGGCAGACCCTGATGTCGGGAGCTTTTGCTCCGGTAGAAGCTCTACAGGATTGGGCGCTTCCGCTGGTTGTTTTCAATCCACTGGGCCACTGGGTCGTGATCATTCGCGGCGTGATGTTGAAAGGAGTGGGCATTGAGACACTCTTGCCGCATTACCTGTCGTTGCTCGGCCTGGGTGCAGCGTTGTTCATCGTGAGCGCATGGCTTTACCAAAAGCAGGCGCGTTGAAGTACGAGAACCATAAATGACTGCCGAACCGAAAAAAATACGCATGCAAGTGCTCATGCGGCGCGATTTGTGGCTGCGCGACGAAGGACTGACGGTCCTTCTGGGCGCGCTCCTGCTGATGATCTTCATCGTAAATCCAATTGCCGCGTCGGGCGTCTTCCGCGGGTATGCGGCTGTGATCCACGACCTTTGGCTGGCCTTAACTCTGCTGTCGGGAGTCTACGCAGTCGGATGGCGTCGAAGGGCCGCTGTAGTAGTAGTGGTCTCTGCCGTTCTGCTGTTTGCTTTGCGGGTGCTTGGCTTCGCCGGCGGCGCTGGCGTTCTGGGGCTGGTGGTGGACTCCGTGTTGATGATCTTTCTGATTTCAACTCTGGGGCTGATCGTGGTTTGGCAGACCTTTCGTGAAGGTCCAATCACGCGACAGCGCGTTCAGGGATCGATAATCATCTATCTGCTGCTCGGACTGTTCTGGGCCGAGGCGTATACGCTCGCGGCCTATCTCGACTCGGATTCGTTCGCGGGAAATCTGGGAACGGAGCGGAATGCGCTGTCCGGCCGTTTGACCTATTTCAGTTTTGTCACGCTAACTACGGTCGGATACGGTGACATTCTGCCCACCAGTTCGGTGACGCGCACGCTCGCGAATATCGAAGGTCTGATCGGTCAGCTCTTCCCGGCAATCTTGATTGCGCGGCTGGTTTCAATGGAGATCGCCGCGCGTCAAACGAACAATCCTCCTTGAGTTTGGTGACGGCTCTAGTGGTGTCCTGGTTTCAACTCTGCGTTACCTGTGCCTCTGTGGTAATGCTTGCTTTAAGGCGGAATTACCGCAGAGACGCAGAGGGACGCAGAGAAATTTTTCAGATTAGGACACGACCAAAACAATGGCTTCGGTGGCGGCGAATTTCGCTTAGCGAAAGTGACGCTGCGCGACTGTCTCTCCTCGGGCAACGCCTTTACAGGCATCCTCGCTTCGGAAGGATCAGAGGTAAACGTCGAATCCTGTGTCTCTACGTATAACGGCAATCACGGGATGGCGGCATTCGATGGCGGGATCATTCGCGTCTCACATTCGACCGCGACGAACAACACGCAGTTCGGGTTCCGCAACGATGGAACCAGCACCTTCGAGTCGCGCGAGAACAGCACCGTGCGCGGCAACGGGCTCGGTAATATTTCCGGCACGATCACGCCGATCAGCGGCACATAGCGACTGCCGCAGCGAACGGGAGGCATTGGTCTAAGACCCGCCTCCCGTCATCGATAACCCTCCACAACTCTGTCTCCCGCCATCATGGCAGCTTGTTCTTCATTTTGGAACGAGTTGCCATGTGTCTCGTGTTAGGGATTACGTGCTCCCTAATGTTTTTGCAGTGCAGAGTATTAACCGAAGGGGACTATCGATGACTAGACCAGCTTCACTCGTCCTCGCGATCCTTGCGTTAGCGATCTTGTTTTCGACAGCGGCCGCGCAAGATGCTGATCCGCCGACATTCGAAGTGGGCGGACAGTTCTCGATACTCAACTTCGATGTGTTCGATAATTTCGGCGATCGGCGGCGACTTCAATACGGGGGCGGTGGGCGATTCGGCATCAATTTCAATCGCTACCTGGCTGCCGAAGCGCAAGTCGACTACTTTCCGCAACACGACAATGTATTCATTGGACCGATTGACGTACCGCTGTGGGGAAGTAAGACCCTGGCAGTGTTTGGCGCCAAAGCCGGCGTTCGCAACGAGCGCTTCGGCGTATTCGGAAAAGCTCGACCCGGCTTTATCCACTTCAGCCGTGTCTTAGGCTTTGGTTGCTTCGGTGGACCATGCCCGCAGCCGAAGAAGACCGTGTTCGCGTTCGATGTAGGTGGTGTGGTCGAGTATTACCCCTCGCGCCGTACCGTACTTCGGTTCGACGTCGGGGACACAATCATCGGCAAGGACCGGCAGTTCTTTCCGACGCGGCATAACTTGCAAGTCTCAGTCGGCGCAGCGTTCCGGTTCTGACCTCACGTCGCGTGAGATGTTCAGCGTGAAGTATCGGCGTATTTTCTACGTTTG
>JAICGZ010000252.1 GCA_025922875.1 Pyrinomonadaceae bacterium | reverse complement strand
TATAAACCTTCAGACCGCCAGTTGCCCTATCCACTCGCACGACCGCCAAAATCGCTGCAACAAGTGATCCAGTTGGCTGACGGCCGGCGGACCATGGGCGAAATTTTTTCCATCCTGGGGCTGAAGACCACCTTTCAGAACGTCAACCATGCACGATTGAGGTTAAGCACCTCAGCTTTTCCTTACCTCAGGGCCGTAAGTGAAGTCGACGTAAGAAGCCGCGAGGAAACTGACGAGCAAGTTCGCATGAAGATCGAGGCCGGAAAGCTCAACCGGTTCAGAAATATCGAACCCAAATCCATTACGCAAAAAGGCTACGGTCAATGGGATTGATCAACTTTAACTGCCTCATCGCTTGAGACCGGAATTCATCGCCACACCAACAACCGCATAGGAGCATTTATGACGAACGAAATCGAAGGTTATCGGATCTCACCGCAACAGTCCCAGGTTTTCCAACGCCAACGGGGCTTTCTCCGGCCTCTGCTCGCGCAGTGTGTTATTCGGCTGGACGGTTTTGTTGACTTGTCCGCTTTACGGGACGCGATCTCTGACGTGGTCAAGCGACATGGCATTCTTCGCACCCGCTTTGTCCGTCCAACAGCAATCAAGCGGCCGGTGCAAGTCATCTCGGATGAAAGCCGCTTCGATTGGCGAGTTATCGATCGGTCCACGTTTTCTCCGCCCAGCCAGGCCGGAGATATCTCCACTGTTGACGATTTCAAGCGGTTGGGCCACGCGTTACTGGATCAGGAGCGGGAGGTCTCTTTCGATCTTGCAGACGGTGCGGCATTACATGCAGCGGCGCTGCCGATAAGCGATCAGTCATGCTTACTGGCGCTTTCAGTGTCGACTCTGTGTTCCGACACGCGCACCCTACACAATCTGTTCAGAGAGATCGGCACCGCTTACGTTAACCGCGGGCATACGAATGGCGCGACAGAACCAGTGCAATACTTGCAGTTCTCTGAATGGCAGAACGAAGTGTTGGAGGATGAAGAATCTTTCATCGGAAAAGAGTATTGGCAGCAGCAGCAAACAGGTGGCGCCCATGACGTGATGCTGCCGTTTGCGGCGCCCTGGAGAGACGTCGACGCACCTGCATCGGAAGTGGAGTCACAATCGCCGGTCAACCACGAAAGCGTCAGCGTGGCGCTAAACACACGTGTCGCAGAATTGGCCCGGCAACTGCAAAGCACCGAGGAAATAGTTCTGTTGTCTTGCTGGCAGGCGTTGGTGTGGCAACTGAGCGGCGAGAGTGCCGTAACAACGACCCACGTCCATCACGGCCGCAAGTATGACGAATTAGCAGACGCGTTTGGATTGTTCGCCCGGTCTCTGCCGCTTGGCGGCGCGTTGAATGAAGGAATGACGCTGGCAGAACTGGTGCATGACATCGGTCAGCGAGTCGCGGAAGGTGGACAGTGGCAGGAATACTTTGTGCCCGACGAATCGGTAGACAGTTCGGGCCGGCCGAGCGGCGTTGGCTACGAGTACGAGCTGCGTCCGACACCATTCGCGGGCCAGGATGTGCGATTCGAGATCGTAACGCAGGAAGTTGAGTCCCGGAGCGAGGCAGTGAAACTGCGATGTGTACGTTCTGGAGAAGAATTGTCGGCCACAGTTGAATACGACCCCACCGTGTATGGATCAGGCTGGATGCAAATCGTCGCCGAACAGATGCAGCAAATCGTCGAAAGTGCGATTGAGCAGGGAGGCGACGCGTTTATTTCAGACCTGAACATACTCTCTGAAACTCAGCGCCAACAGATCCTGGTTGAATTCAACGCGACGAAGAAAGAATACCCGAGCAGGAAAAACGTTCACCAGTTGATCGAAGAGCAGGTTGAGCGCACGCCCGAACAGGTGGCGATTGTAAGTGGCGATCAACAAGTGACCTATCGCGAATTGAACGTACGCGCGAACCAGTTGGCCCATCACCTGCGCTCTCTCGGTGTTGGACCGGAAGTATTTGTCGCAATTTACATGGATCGATCTGTCGAGATGGTTGTTTCCCTGCTCGCAGTTCTCAAGGCCGGCGGAGCCTATGTACCACTCGACACGATGTACCCATACGAGCGTCTGTCGTTCATGATCGCGGATGCTCAAGTGCCGGTGCTGCTGACCCAGGAAAGCATGATGGCTCGCTTGCCTGAGCATCAGGCTAAAGTAATCTACGTCGATTCCGAATGGTCAACTGTGGCAACGGAAAGCAGCGCGAATCCGGTCCACAATGTTCATGCAGACAATGCCGCTTACGTTATCTACACTTCCGGATCAACAGGCACGCCGAAAGGCGTCATCGTTCCTCATAAGGGACTCGCTAATTATTTGAACTGGTGCACAGAGGCCTACAAGGTGGCTGATGGTGGAGGCGCGCCGGTGCATTCCCCGCTGGGATTTGACCTGACGATCACGAGTATTTTCTCGCCGCTGATCGCCGGAAAGAGTCTGTTCCTCATTGCGGAGGAAGATGGAATTGAGGGACTGACAACCACGATTCGCAACGGGCGAAATTTCAGTTTGCTCAAAGTTACGACGTCGCACCTGGAAATCCTGAACCAAATGATGACCGGTGACGAGCTCCGCGGCAGGGTTAAAGCTCTGATCGTTGGAGGTGAAGCATTGTCGGGCGAAACCGTCGCGTTTTGGAGAGAGCATTCACCCGACACGAGGGTGATCAACGAATATGGACCAACCGAGACTGTCGTCGGATGCTGCGTTTACGAAATCCCGCAGGGAAACACGAACGCCGGCCCCGTTCCTATCGGACGTCCAATTGCGAATACAAAGATTTACGTCCTCGACAAGAAACTGCGGCCTGTGGCGACGGGTGTCGCCGGCGAGATTTACATCGGTGGTGACGGGGTTGCGCGCGGTTACCTGGCGCAGCCGGAGATAACCGCGGAGAGATTCATCCCGAATCCATTCAGCGAGACTGGTGGCGAACGGATTTACCGCACGGGAGACATGGCCCGCTATCGCGACGACGGTGAAATTGAGTATCTCGGCAGAGTGGACCACCAGGTCAAAGTTAGAGGCTTCCGTGTGGAACTGGGAGAGATTGAAGCCGTTCTCAGACAACATCCTAAAGTCAACGAAGTGGTTGTAATGGCTCGTGAAGAGGTGGTTGGCGACAGGCGAATAGTCGCTTACCTGGTTTCACCCGAGGCCGAAGATCTTTCCCTCAACGATGTTCGACGCTTCATGCGCGACAAACTACCCGAATACATGATCCCGTCGTCGCTCGTCCCACTGAGTGCTCTGCCGTTGACACCGAACGGCAAAGTCGATCGAGAAGCATTGCCTGCGCCGGGACTTGGACGCGCCGGTATGGAAGAGGCGTATGTCGCGCCGCGCACCGTCCTCGAAGAGGCCGTTGCTCGTATCTGGGCCGAGACCATTGGGCTCGAGTTGGTGGGCGTGCACGACAACTTTTTCGAGCTGGGCGGACACTCGTTGTTAGCTACACAAGTGATCTCCCGCATAAGAGAGGAATTCGAGGTCGAGCTGCCGGTACGCATGATATTCGACGGAATGACAGTGGCAGAGATGGCCACTGCGATCCTGAGTCTGGAAATGCATCCGGGTCAGAGCGAGAAGATCGCACAAACGATGAAGGCCGTGGAAGAGATGAGTGAGGGAGAGTTTGTGCAAATGCTGGAACTCAAGAGGGAGTCGAATGATATCCAAAGACTTAGTTAAGAAGCGCGAACTGGTAACTTACCTGCTCGAGGCTGAAGGCTTCCAATTCTCATCGAAAGCCAGGATTACTCGCCGGGCCAACCCCGAAGAGCTGCCGCTCTCTTATGCGCAGCAGCGTTTGTGGTTCCTTGAGCAACTGGGCGGTACGTCTTCGGCTTACAACATCGCGCTGCCGGTGCGCATCAGCGGACCTCTCGACGTCAAGGCGCTCACACGGGCCCTGAACGAGATTATTCGCCGTCACGAAGTCCTTCGTGCTTCATTCGGCTCGCTGTATGGTCAAACGCTCCAGTTGATCGCACCGAAGGTGGAGTTGTCTCTCCCGTTAACCGATTTGTCGGGATTGCCTGCCGCCGAGCGCGAGGACGAACTGCAGCGTCTGATACGGCTGGATGCTGCCCGTCCGTTTGATCTGACTACCGGTCCACTGGTGCGCGCCTCTCTCCTGCAACTGGATCTCGAAGAGTATGCAGCGCTGCTTTCCATGCATCATATCGTTTCGGACGGCTGGTCCACTTCGGTGCTGCTCAAAGAACTGGGCCTGCTTTATGAGGCATTTGCGGAGGGACGTCGCTCGCCACTGCCGGAGCTGTCAATCCAGTATGCAGATTATGCGAGTTGGCAACGAGAGCGATTGACTGGCGATGTGCTGGAGGCTCAACTGGGTTATTGGAAGCAACACTTGGCCCATGCTCCAGCCATGATAGAGCTCCCGACGGACCGGCCGCGTCCGCCGGTCCAGAGTTTCCGAGGCAGCCGCGAAGGGATTGTTTTGCCTGCTTCATTGGGTGAAGCGCTGAAAACGTTGAGCCAGCGCGAAGGCGCCACGTTATTCATGACGTTGCTTGCTGCCTTCTACATTCTGTTATGGCGCTACACCGGACAAGCCGACATCGTGATCGGGACACCAATTGCCGGACGAAATCGCTCGGAGCTCGAACCCTTAATCGGCTTCTTTGTGAACACACTGGCTTTGCGTACCGAGGTACGCGGTACTGAGAACTTCAAAGAGTTGCTCGGAAGAGTGCGGGAAACGTGTCTTGGAGCATATGCGCATCAAGATCTGCCGTTCGAAAAGTTAGTCGAGGAGTTGCAGCCGGAACGCAGCCTCGATCACACGCCACTATTCCAGGTGATGTTCACGTTGCAGCAAGGTGGCGGCGCGAGCATTGAGTTGAACAAGCTCAGCCTCTCGCCGGTGGAGATCGAAGACGACACGGAAAAGTTTGACCTGACACTGCACGCGGACGAGAGCGAACCGCAGATGCAGTTGGTCATGGGCTACAACACAGATCTGTTTGACGCCGGAACCATGAAGCGCATGCTGAATCATTACCGGCAGGTGTTACAAGCGGTAGTGACTAACCCGCGCGAACGACTTTCGGAGTTACGTCTGCTGACAGAGACTGAGCGACGGCAGATCGTCACGGAGTGGAACGACACAGCGGTGCAGTGGCCGGGAACGAGCGTGGCGGGTGTGGAACAGCCACCGAAGATCGCCATGCTGCATGAGTTGTTCGAGCAGCAAGTTGAACGCACGCCGGCAGCGATCGCCTTGAGCTTTGAAGACCAGCACCTCACGTATCTCGAATTAAACGGGCGGGCTAACCAACTGGCCCATCATCTGCGCGCACTCGGCGTCGGCCCGGAGACGCAGGTGGGAGTGATGATGGAGCGTTCGTTGGAGTTGGTTGTCAGCTTGCTGGCGATCTTGAAAGCGGGAGGAGCGTACGTACCTTTCGATCCAAGTTATCCCGAAGAACGACTGGCATTCATGTTGAATGATGCCGGAGTGAGAGTCCTGCTGACGCAAGCGCGATTGCTTGCGCGAATACCGGCGTCCGGACGAGACACCTTGGCCGTGAAAGTGTTGGCCGTGGATCGGCTGCCGGAGCGATCGCGGGAGAAACCTAACCCGCAAGTGCCGCTGACTGGCGCCAACCTCGCCTACATGATCTACACGTCAGGATCGACAGGCGCACCCAAGGGAGCGCTGAACACTCACGGAGGCATCGTCAACCGGCTGTTGTGGATGCAACAGCGTTACCAGTTGAAGTCTGATGACGTCGTGTTACAGAAGACTCCATTCAGCTTCGATGTTTCGGTATGGGAATTCTTCTGGCCACTGTTGGCGGGAGCGCGGTTGGTAATGGCGCGGCCCGAAGGTCATCGTGATCCCGAGTATCTGGTTGAAGTCATCAAGAACGAAAAAGTAACGACGCTGCACTTTGTGCCGGCGATGTTGCAGGCCTTCCTCACGAACGAAACGGTTAGCGCCGGGTGTGGGAGCGTGCGTCGCATCATCTGTAGCGGCGAAGCCTTGAGTGTCGAATTAGCAGAGCAGTGCATGGAGCGATTGCCGCACGCCGAGTTGCACAACTTGTATGGTCCAACCGAAGCAGCGGTTGACGTGACCGCCTGGCATTGCCAGCCAGGAGAGCGACGCGCGAGCGTGCCGATTGGGCGGCCGGTCTCCAACACTGAAATCTACATTCTTGACCGCGACCTGCGGCCAGTACCGATCGGTGTGAGCGGTGAGCTTTACATCGGGGGCACGCAATTAGCGAGAGGTTATCATCGCCGGCCCGCCCTGACTGCCGAGCGCTTCATCTGCAATCCATTGAGTCAAACGGGCGGCGAGCGGTTGTATCGCACGGGAGATATTGCGCGCTTTCGTGCTGACGGCGCGATTGAGTACATGGGCCGCGAGGACCATCAGGTCAAGATAAGAGGCTATCGAATTGAGTTGGGTGAGATCGAAACAGTGCTCAGGGAGCACAAGCAAGTGCAGGACGCTGTCGTCATCGCTGACGACGTCAAGGGAGACAAGCGGCTCCTGGCGTATGTGATTGTGGCGGGTGCGGATGGACTGAAGACGGCTGAACTGCGGCGCCATTTAAGTCAGCGGTTACCGGAGTACATGGTGCCCCACGTTTTTGTGGAACTTGCTGAATGGCCCTTGACGCCGAGCGGAAAACTGGACCGGCGCGCTTTGCCGGCGCCCAACGTAAAACGTTCGCAAATGGACGTCTATGTCGCCCCGCGCACAACGGCGGAGGAAATCCTGGCCGCCGTCTGGTCGCAGGTGCTGTCGATCGAGCAGGTGGGAGTCTTCGACAATTTCTTCTCTCTCGGTGGCGATTCGATCCGAAGCCTGCAAGTGGTGGCTTTGGCCCGCCAGCGCGGCTTGCATTTCAGTCTTCAACAGATGTTCCAGCATCAGACCGTGGCCACATTGGCTGAGGCTGCACAGCATGGTGAGAGTCAGTCAGGGATCCGTCACGAGGCGTCGAGCGAGCCGTTTAGCCTGATCAGTCCGGAAGACCGTGCGAAGTTGCCGGAAGGAGTCGAAGATGCGTATCCGTTAACAATGCTGCAGGCCGGCATGTTGTATCACATGGAGTTAACGCCGGAGACGTCGCTCTATCACAACGTAAATAGTATGGAGTTCCGGGCTGCGCTGGACGTGGAACTACTGCGCGAGGCCACGGACATGGTGGTTAACCGGCACGCGGCTCTGCGCACTGGCTTCGACTTGAGCCATTACAGCGAACCGTTGCAGTTGGTCTATCAGCAAGCCCGAATGGAGGTTGGGTTTGACGACATCAGTTCGCTTGATCGGCAGGAACAGGAGCGCGTGATTGACGAGTTTGTCGAAGCCGAAAAGGGCCGCAGCTTTGATGTGAGCCGGCCGACGTTGATGCGCTTCTTCGTTCATCGCCGCAGTGATGAGACTTTCCAGTTCACCCTGACGGAATGTCACCCGATCCAGGACGGATGGAGCTTGCATACGGTGTTGGCGGAGACGTTCAGCTATTACTTTGCCCGGATGAAGGGCGCGCCGGTTCCGGAGCTGCAACCGATCGCAATTCCCTACAGGGAGTTCGTGCGGATGGAGCGCGAGGCGCTGGCGAGCGAAGAGCACAAGCTATTCTGGCGCCGCACACTCGAAGACAGTACGACCCTGACATTGCCTCGGTGGGAGAGTTCGCATGAAGGATCGACGCGAGCGAATGTCGTCGATGGTCCAATCGAAGTCAAATTCCGCGAGGTAAGCATACCGCCGGAATTGTCAGAGAATTTGAAAACGTTAGCGCGCAGCCTGGCGGTGCCGATCAAGAGCGTAGTCCTCGCGGCGCACATGAAAGTCTTGAGCATTCTCAGTGGCTCAACCGATATCCTGACCGGAGTGGTAAGCAATGGCCGGTCCGAGGAGATGGGCGGCGAGCGGACCGTGGGACTCTTCCTGAACACGCTGCCGTTTCGTCAGCACGTCAGCGGCGGCACATGGGAGGATTTGATCCGCGGGACATTCGACAGCGAATTGCAGTTGTTACCGTACCGGCGTTATCCGATGGCGGTTTTGCAACAAGGTCGCACCGCGCAGTTGTATGAGACGGCTTTTAACTTCATACATTTTCACGTCGTCGAGAGTGTGATTCGCTCGGGTGACGTTGAGGTGTTGGCGACTAAAGCATCTGAAGGTACCAACTGGACGATGCAAGCGCACTTTTCATTGGGAATGGATGATGCCCGGCAGTTAGAACTACGGCTCGAGTACAACTCATCAGAGCTGTGCGATGAACAGATGGAAGACGTCGAGGGCTATTATCTGAGCGTGTTGCGCGCAATGGCAGTTAACCCTCTGGCCAATCATCAATACCAGAACTTCCTCTCACCCAGGGAAAAACTGAAACAGACGGCGGCGAGCAGTGGAGTGATGGGTGTATATCCGCTGGAGCGGGGCTTCGATGAACTTTTCCGGAAGCAGGTGGAGTCGGCGCCGGATGCGATCGCAGTGGTGAGTGACAGTGGCGCGTTGAGTTACCGCGAGTTGAACGAGCGTGCGAATCAACTGGCCCACTGGCTGCGCGCAGCGGGAGTGGGAGCAGAATCGGTCGTAGGGTTGCTGGCCGAACGGAGCGAGGGACTGCTGATCGGGATGCTGGCAGCGTTCAAGGTCGGAGCAGCGTATCTGCCGCTGGATCCGCGGCAACCGGGCTGGCGTCAGCAGCAGGTGATACAGCAGAGCGGGATGCGGATCGTGCTGGCTAGTCGCCGATATGAAGTTGAACTGCGGGCAGCGCTGCAGGGCTTGCCGGCAGAAGCGCAGCCGGAAGTGCACGATCTGGAGGAACCGTGGCAAGCGGGTTCGCAGTGGAGCAAGGCAGCGGTGGTGAGTGAGAGCCATCCGGATCAACTGGCTTATGTGATCTATACGTCGGGGTCGACTGGCGTGCCCAAGGGCGCGATGATCACGCAAGCGGGAATGGTAAATCACCTGTGTGCGAAGGTGGCGGAACTGGAGTTGGCGAGTGGCGACTGTGTGGCGCAGACAGCAACGCAGTGCTTCGACATTTCGGTTTGGCAGTTCCTGGCGGCGTTGCTCGTCGGGGGACAAGTGCGACTCGTCAGCGACGAAGTTGGCCTGGATCCGCGAGCGTTACTGCGATTGGTGGCGGAGAGCGGAGTGACGGTCCTGGAGACGGTGCCGTCGATGCTGGGCGCGCTGCTGGAAGAGCTGGAGGTTGGAAGTGATCAGGGAGTAAGTGGATCTGCACGGCTGGGGCAGTTGCGCTGGCTGATTGTGACGGGCGAGGCGTTGCCGCCGGAGTTGTGCCGGCGCTGGTCCGCCATTGGAGCGCAACAGACGCGGTTGCTGAACGCGTATGGACCAACGGAATGCGCCGATGACGTAACGCATTACGAAGTGCGCGGGGAAGTGGCGCCGGATACGGTGCGGGTCCCGATAGGACGCGCGTTGGGAAACACTCGTTTGTACGTGGTGAATAAAGCGTTGACGCTGTTGCCGCGAGGAGTAGTGGGAGAGTTGTATGTGGGTGGCGCGGGAGTCGGGCGCGGATATTTGCAGGAGGCCGAGCAGACGGCGCTGAGCTTTGTGCCGGATCCATTTAGCGGTGAAAGCGGCGGGCGCATGTACCGGACCGGAGACCTGGTGCGGCAGCGTGCGGATGGAGAGTTGGAGTACGTGGGCCGGATAGACCAGCAGGTGAAGGTCCGAGGTTATCGCATTGAGTTAGGCGAGATTGAAGCGGTACTGAGCCGTCACGAGGCAGTGCAGGAGGCGGTGGTAGTAGCGCGGACGGAAGCCGGCGGCGAGCAGCGGCTGGTTGGTTACGTGGTACCGCAGGCGACCGGCAACGAGAATGGCACGGT
>JAICGZ010000251.1 GCA_025922875.1 Pyrinomonadaceae bacterium | reverse complement strand
GTCGATCAGTTGGTGGTACTTCCTGAGGAAAGTTCCATCCAACAAAAACGTCCATGTGGGTTTCTACGTGGCCGCAGCGTTGGTCGTTTCGACCTGTGCAGTGATCCTTGCATACTACCTATAATCCAGCGTGAGTTCTGGGGATAGCCCCGGAGGTACGAGAACAAAGAATATGAGTCAGTTAGCCTCGCACGTGCCACCGAGCTCGCAAGAGCACTTCAAGGGGTACGAAGCGCAGATCAACCAGACAAGCCCTAATTCCACGCGCGTTAGCCAATCTCTTACCAGAGAACTTTTAGCGGAATTCTTACCCTAAGCAGACGCACTAGTCGTTGAAGGGGAGCGCCGCCCTACAACGAGAAACAGCAGATGTGGTATCTTTTCTTTCCAACTTCAAGCCCGCGTAGCTCAGTGGATTAGAGCGTTCGCCTCCGGAGCGAAAGGTCGCAGGTTCGACCCCTGCCGCGGGTACCATCAACCATCAGTAGCGAATGGTTAGTTCGATATCACCTCAGCAAACTCAAGTGCCTGCGAGCAGAGTAAACGTACAGCAGAATCTCCGTTGCGGGCTTTAAGCCTCAATAAAACACATGAAGAAATCCACCGCTTCGTCAGTAATCAAAACAACCGCCGTTCTCAAATCAAAACTGCGACCCAACCTGGGTGGCGTTGCAGGAGAATACTTCGTTGCTGCTGAACTCTCTCGAAGAGGCTGGATCTCCTCGATTACCCTTCGCAATACTCCTGGCGTCGACATTCTCGTTACAAATCAGAATGCGTCTCGGTCGGCCACTATT
Organism: Pyrinomonadaceae bacterium; assembly: GCA_025922875.1. Classification (GTDB taxonomy): domain Bacteria; phylum Acidobacteriota; class Blastocatellia; order Pyrinomonadales; family Pyrinomonadaceae; genus PSRF01. The sequence continues at coordinate 9,106 of JAICGZ010000251.1, read as the reverse complement.
CAGTGTAAAACAAACCAGTCCAAGCGAAAGGTGTGGCAACTGCGTAAGAAGTGCGAAGACTTCTATTCGGATAACCACTTTTATGTATTTGTGAATCTCGGCAGTGTTAATGAACTTCCGACTTATCACATTGTTCCAAGCGAGGTGGTTGCCAAACACGTTCAATATCATCACAAACGATGGTTGAAAACACGAAAGCCCGTACCTGAATACGCTAAGGAAATGCGTAGATACTCAGATCCATGTGGCGTTTACCTTGGCAAATGGGAAATCCTTGAGAGATGGCTCAACTTCGGGGACACTGGCGGCATGGTTACTTCGTGAGGAGCTCAGGGAGGAGCGCGTATTCTTTAAACATCGCCCACGCCTACGGTGAAATTCTTTTTCGTCACAGCACTCAGAAATCTCCATCTCACAGCGGACTTAGGTCGAGGTGACAAACTCGAGACGCAACGCTGCGGCGAATTTTCCGCAGGCTCTTTGACGAGCCTATCGCCGCGGAGCTATTGGAGTCAAAAAAACTGGAAGAGCGATTCTTGTTAAGGATATTCGGATCGGCGTGGCAAGACCTGGTAGTTACGGACAACACCGATACTACCCTATAGCAACTGCATCATTCCCGAATGGGCAGTTTTCTGCTAGCCTTAGGCCACCCCCAACGGTCCCCCGTAATCTCAGGATGTAGCATGAGCACGGCGACCAACATTCCACGAACCGTTCTTGTAGTCGATGACTTTGCCGACACCCGTCTGCTCCTTCGCACGTGGCTCGAGCGCAGGGGGTTTCGTGTGGTGGAAGCTGAGAATGGGATCGAGGCGATCAACCAGACGGAAACTGAGTCGCCTGACTTGATCATCATGGACATGCAGATGCCGCAGCTCGATGGACTCTCGGCTACGCGTCGCATACGCGATCTGAAGTCAGTCCACTACGTGCCGATTGTGGCTGTGTCGGCTTATGGCGCCGATCAGTTTCGCGAGCAGGCACTCGCCGCGGGCTGCGATGAATACGTTTCGACTCCCTTCGAACCTGCAACTCTCGAAGGAATTATTCGTTCCCTGGTCCGGCCCAAGGAGGCCGCTTGACGACCTCATGGCGTATAATCCCACGCATGCTGCGAGCTACATTGTTAACCCTCTTGATCCTCCTGCCGGCTCAATCTGCGCCTGCCCAGTGCACGAAGAAATCAGCTGAACTTCCCGCCGCGCCTGAGTTGTTGGGTTTTCGGCTGGGCATGACGAAGGAACAGATAAAAGCCCGCGTTCCTCAAACTCAATTCGGACGCACAGATCCTTTCGGCGTTTCGAAAACAACGATCAATCCTTATTTCGATCCCACTATTGATAAAACAAAGTTTGAAGGGGTGCGGAGCATATCGCTCGACCTGCTCGACGAGCGGCTCACTTCGATCTGGATCGGCTTCGACGAAACCTTCAAGGCCCATACAGCCGAAGAGTTCGTGAAGTTGATTTCGAAGTCACTGCAAGTTCCTGAGAACTGGTCGTCACACAGAGCCAAAGGTCAACAATTGCGGTGCGCTGACTTTCAGTTGTTCGTGCAGACCGTAGCGGGTAGTCCAAGCTTCAGACTGTTGGACATCGCAGCAGAAGATACCGTGGCAGCTCGAAGACAAGCCAAGGAAGAACAAGATGCTCTCGCAGAAGCGGGCGTCACCACCGGCGACACTGAAGAACAAATCATCGGTGACAAGCAATCTAAAACTTTTTATCCCGGCGACTGCCGACCGGTAAAGGAGATCGCCGAAGCCAATAAGGTGATCTTCAAAACGACAGCAGACGCAGAAAAGGCCGGATTCAAACTCGCGAAGAATTGTCATTAGTCAACAACAGGAGAACACAACCATGCTGAAGGAATTCAGAGAATTCATCGCTCGGGGAAACGTGATCGACCTGGCAGTTGCGGTAGTGATCGGCGCAGCGTTTGGAAGGATTGTTACGTCGCTCGTTGAAGGCATCCTCATGCCGCCTATCGGTCTGGCTCTTGGCAAGGTCGATTTCTCAAACCTCTTTATCGATATCTCCGGCCAGAATCCAGCATCCCTCGCTGATGCTCAGTTGCGAGGACTGCCGGTCATCGCCTATGGAAACTTTATCAATGATGTTATTAGTTTTCTCATCATTGCGCTTGTTATCTTCCTGATTGTTAAGGCTGTGAACAGATTGCACGCTGCGCCGCCGCCACCGCCCAACACGAAGGATTGTCCTCGTTGTTTGACGGCGATTCCACTCGATGCGACGCGATGTGCAGCGTGTTGCGTCGATCTTGCAACCGCGTAAATTTGTTTCCCGCAAAGGCGCAAAGGAAGCAAAGTTAATTCTTTCTCTTCTTTGCTTCCTTTGCGTCTTTGCGGGAAAATCTTCTGCTAAAATCCTGACCCATGCGCGAGTGTCCCCGTTGTGAAGTTTGCTATGAAGACGGCGTAGAGACCTGTCCGCAAGATCAAGCAACTACGAAGAACACTCTGCCCGGTCCGCGGTTGCTCGCCTCGCGATACCTACTCGAGAAACGACTCGGCCGCGGCGCGATGGGCCAGGTCTATCTCGCGCGCGATCAAAACCTGCTCACTCGCCGCGTCGCTGTAAAAACCGTTCGGCCCGACATTCTCAGTGACGAAGATCTACAGGAAGGCGAAGCTATCGCTCGCTTTGAACGTGAAGCACGTGCAGCCGCATCAATTCGCCACCCGAATGTTGTAGACGTCAACGATTTTGGAAAAAGCGCGGAAGGAGTGTTCTTTCTCGTGATGGAGTATGTCGAGGGCGAGACTCTCTATCACCTGCTGCGTCGCGAGGGTACTGTAAATCCGCAAAGAGCCGCAACGATCATGCGCCAGGTTGTTGCCGGCGTCGAGGCGGCTCACGACGAAGGGATACTGCACCGCGATCTCAAACCGGCAAACATCTTTCTGATGCAGCAGAAACGGAAGACTGGCGGTGAAGACGGCTTCGTGAAAGTCGGCGATTTCGGACTTGCCAAAATCGTCAACGCAGATCGATCCGATGTCACTTCCGCCAGTGGACCAGCATCGAGAGGTATCATCGGTACGCCTGAATACATGGCTCCCGAGCAAATGCAGCCCGGCGTGCTACTCGATGCTCGCGCCGATATTTACGCGCTGGGAACAATCGCTTATCACATGCTCGGCGGCCGGCCGCCATTCACCGGTAACATCACTCAACTGATCGCGCAGAAGTTGACGCAAGCGCCACCCGCGCTGTCGAGCCTGCGTTCAGACGTGAGCGCCGAGGTCGAAGCATCGATCATGCAAGCGTTAGCGAAAGAGACGTCCGATCGTCCGGCAACAGCCAGTGAATGGTTTGAGAGTTTTGCGACTGCTGTGTCTGGAAGCTCAGACACTTCCAAACGAGGTGACTCGAGACTCGTGGTCATGGCTCCTTCGGGCGCCGAGGTTTACGTTGACGACGAGCGATACGGCAGTGTGGGCCGCTCTGGTCGAGTGATTCTGACTTCGCTTGCGCCGGGCCAACACGTGCTTCGAGTTTCGAAACCTGGCGAGCCCGACGATGAACGCGTGATCGAGATTCGCAGTGACATCGCAGAACAGATCATCGAAGCTCAACTCAAGATCGGCCTATCGAGCAATCAATTGTCCCCGTCGCGCGGAGGAAGTCTCGACAGCAAGCATGGTGCACACTCAACGACGTTGGTCGTGGTGATGTGTACGAAGTGTCACTCGCGTTTTGCTGAAGGAGTCAAGTTTTGCGGCAGGTGCGGCAACACGACTTTTCAAGCGGTCTCGGACGTGAACACGGCGCCTCTGAGTTCGCCGGGCACACCGGCGGCGCCTGGTGGAGTAACGTGTCCACGATGCGGGCAGAGTTATCCCGCGAACACCAAATTCTGCGGACGGTGCGGCGTTCCGATCGGAACTGCGTCGCTTGATTGGCGCGCGCCAAAACCTGTCGAGGTGTTCTGCCGGGGCTGTAGCAGCAGTTATCCGGCCGGAACGAAATTCTGCGGGCGCTGCGGAAAACCGATTACGGCTTGAGGTAAGTGAGCCCGGTTTTGATGGGCGCCTCTCATTCAACTATTAAGCTTGAGCCTGTGGTGAGTTTTTTATAATCTGTGCCGCTACATGAAGCGCTGCCCCACTTGTAACCGCACGTACACCGATCTCTCGCTAAACTTTTGTTTGGAGGACGGGACTCCGCTCGCGCCGGCGCCTGATCCAAACGCAACCATCAGGTATCCTCCTGCAAGAGATACGTCCGAACCTCCGCCAACAGAGATCTATAGGCCCGAGCCTGCCGTCGTCAGTCCACGACCAACTGTGCCGCCACCACCGCCACCGCAGCAGCAGTGGTCGCCGATGCCCACTGCCGCGCCGCCAAGAAAATCGAATGCGATCTGGTGGGTACTCGGTGGACTCGCCGCCGTGCTCGTTATCGGTGTAGGACTCGTCGTGATGATCATTGCCCTCGCCAGTCTTGGAGCAAACACGAACAACAGCAACCTGAATGCGAACGTTCGCAACGACAATCGCAACAGTAACGCTACGGCGAATGCGAACGTCACCAACACCAACACCAACGTTAACGCAAATACAACTGCACCTTTATCTCTCGTTGACGACTTCAGCGAAAAGAAATGGGGCACCGGCACTTCGGAGTTCGGCCGGATCTGGTACGACGGCGGCGAATATCACATGACTTCGAAAGACAGATTTTTCGTGGTTATGTATGCTCCGTCTGACAATTACAGCACTGAAAACGCAACGGTAAGAGTCACGGCCCGCAGCGTCGATGGTAAGGTGCCGTCATCAGGATTCGGGTTGATGGTCCACTGTGCCCAATCGAAGACGAAGCAGCTCGAAGATTATGCATTGCTGATCTACCCGGGAGATGAACCCGAGTATGAAATCATCATGCATAAAAATGGAAACCAGTCGTCGCTGGTGCAAAGGACTAAATCCAACGCCATTCGATCCGGCAGGGCTCCCAATCAGTTGGAGATTAGAACCACGGCGACGGACCTGTTTTTTTACGCCAACGGCCAGTATTTAACTCGCGTCAACGACAGCGGAAACTACAGGCGTGGCCGCGCTGGTCTCTACACCAGCGACGTTCACGAAGTGGCGTTTGACAATCTCCAGATCGAACGCTCGAATCCCTGATGCAAGTCAACCTGAAAGTCATTGCCGGCCCGTACAAAAGCCGCATCTTTTCTTTTGCTCAACACGACAGCTTTCTGATCGGCCGCAACCCCGAGGCGCATCTTTGTCTTCCTGACGATCGCTACTTCTCACGCAATCATTGCCTGCTCGAAATGAACCCACCGCATTCTTTCCTGCGCGATCTGGGATCGACGAATGGAACTTTCGTTAATGGGCAGCGAGTCAGAGATGCCTACCTGAACAATGGCGATCGAATTCAGTGTGGCGAAACAATTCTCGTTGTGGAAGTCACCACCAGGGACCTTTCTGAAACAACGCAGGACTCCGGGTTGCCAACGCGTCCCGTACTCGTGATGGTTGAATGTCTCAACTGTGGCCGGCGAGAACAGGCCCAGGCATCAGCGCCTGATGAACATCTGACGTTCCTGTGCGAAGACTGTCGCATCGAACTGAAGCGTTCGCCTCAGGCGATCCCGGGTTACGACATGGTCAAGCTGTTGGGCCGCGGCGGCATGGGTACGGTGATGCTGGGACGCGAGCAACGCACAGGACGCGCGGTGGCGATAAAAACATTGCTTCCCGAGTTTGCAGTCAGCGACAAAGCGATGCGCCGTTTCATGCGTGAGATCGACGTCGCTGCCGCACTCAAACACAAAAACATCGTGGAGTTCATCGATCGCGGTACGCACAATGGCGTGGTCTATCTCGTAACAGAATTTATCGACGGTGCTGACGCCTGCAAACTCGCCGAGAGTCAGGGTGGACGGCTCACTTACGAGGACGGCATCTCGATTATCGCGCAGGCGCTCGATGCGTTGTCGTTCGCGCACGCGCAGGGCTACATTCATCGCGACTTCAAGGACCAGAACATTCTCGTCGCCGGTCAATCTCCGAACCTCCTGGCGAAGTTAACTGACTTTGGCCTGGCTAAGAGTTTTACTCACTCGGGCATGAGCGGCGTGACGATGGCCGGTGAGATGGCGGGAACGCTGGCGTACATGCCGCCGGAACAACTGCGCAATTTTCGCGACGTGCGGCCGCAGTCGGACATCTACGCGGTAGGTATGACAGCATACAGTTTGTTGACTGGTTCTCTGGCGCTTGATCTGAGTAAGAACAGCAGCGTCAACGACACCATTCGCGCCATCTTCGAACAACCGCCAGTTCCGCTGCGCCAACGTGCGCCTCACATTCCACAACCGGTTTGCGAAATCATCGACCGTGCGCTTGCAAAGGATCCTGCACAGCGTTGGCAAACCGCCGGAGCCATGCGCAACGCACTCCTGCATTCAATTTGATCCCTGATCTTTGTGCGCCTCCCTGGAGTGCGGCGGCCTGGCGCCGCTTTGTTCCGATCTTGCGTTATTGGGGCCAAAGCGGCGCCAGGCCGCCGCAGTCCAGCAAGGTTGAATTATCTGTGGAAGTCTGTGCAATCCATGGCATAATACGACTCCCAAACCGGGCGCGGGCACGGGGTCCGTGTTCGTATCAAGAGAGGTTGACATGAGATCTATTTGGAAGGGCCATATACGCTTTCTGCTGGTTGCCATTCCCGTCCGCATCTATAACGCGATCGAGACCAGCGAGAAGATTCAGTTTAACCAGTTGCACCGGGACGATTTTGGCCCAATCGGGTATGACAAGCGGTGCAAGAAGTGCAACGAGGTTGTGACCAACGATCAGATTACCAAGGGGTACCAGTACGAACCCGATCGGTACGCGATAATCGAACCTGACGACGTTGCCAAAATAAAAATCAAAACAACCAGGGCGGTAGACATTGTAGGTTTCGTCGATCGCGACGAGATACCGAGCACGTTTTATGACGCGCCTTACTTCGCTGGTCCCGATGGTCCAGTTTCAGAGAAGCCCTACGCGTTGTTGCGTGAAGTGATGAAGCAAACCGGCAAGATTGCCGTCGGTAAAGTCGTGTTGCGAGATCGCGAGGATCTGGTTGCCGTATTTCCTCATGAAGATGGTCTGGTGTTGCAGAAGCTTCACTATCCGCACGAGCTGCGAAAGATGGAAGAGGTGCCCGACCTCGAAAGCGTGCAAAAGCTCGATGCGCAAAAGTTGAACAAGAACGAACTGAAACTGGCGACGACGTTAGTGCAGGAAATGACGACGACGCTTTCAGAGATCGATACCGCGGACAACTACTACAACGCACTGCGCGCGCTGATTGATTCGAAGATCAAGGGCAGGCAGATTACTGAGTTTGAAGCGGTTGAAGAAGTTCCGAGACTTGATATTATGAGCGCGCTCAAGAAGAGCTTGCAGGCGTCGAGTCGCAAACCGATGGTGAAGGCGGCCGAGAAGAAGAAACCGCAGATCACGCTGGTGAAACCGCGGGCGGCAAAGAAACGAAAAGTCGGCTGACAAGATTGACAGGATTTTCAAGATGGAAATCCTGTCTAAGCTCTAATGAAAGATTCGAGCACTAAGGTAATCTCATTTCCCTCACCTGTCCCTTCAAAGGCAGATTATCAACGTGTCAAATCTTCCTATTCCGTCAAAGAGATCAAACAACTCTTCGGCCTGAGCGAGAAGACGATTCGTCGCTGGACCGAGCAAGGAATTATCCAGCCTTCCGCACAATCGCAGGCGCCTGATTTCGTTTATGACTTCAACGCGCTCACACAGTTTCGGCGCGTGCGTGAACTGCGCGCGCAAGGCCAGAGCATTCGGCAGATCGAAGCTGAGTTACAAGGCCAGCTAAACCTGTTTCGCGTGGAGACGCCGCGGCTTGCGCGTCTGCTGACGCCGTTCGAAGAAGCGCTACTCTTGCACGAGCGTGGAGATGTCGCCGCCGCTGAACACTACGTTGAAGCGATTAACGAAGGCGACAACGTAGCCGAAGCCTATTGCAACCTCGGGATCCTCAATCTCGAACGCGGACAACTCTCCAGCGCACTCGACAATTTCACTCTTTCACTCAAGAACGATCCGCGGCACGTCGAAGCCCACTACAACCTGGCCAATCTTTATTACGACGCCGGCGATTTGCAGCTCGCAAAACTTCACTACGAAGCCGCGGCGCAGATCGAGCCGGGGTTCTCGCTCGTCTATTTCAACCTCTCGCTGGTTTACCACAAGCTGGGAGACCTGAGTGCCGCTTCGACGACGCTGGAAAAGTACCGGCAGCTCGAGCCCGAAGATGAAGATCTCGAAGTTCTGAATCAACTGTTGAAGGCGATGAAGAGCGGCTCACCCTTCGCGAAAGAGGGCAAGTAACGATGTGGTTGGCGGTGGGCAGGAGGGCTGCCCACCTGTTCTAGTATTGGACCGCAAGAAAGGTTGAACGATCCGAAATACCTAGTTATCTCTAAGAAAACGCCAATCACTCCCGTGTTCCAGATTGAGTTCGAGAGGTTCGAGGTCTTTCAGCCTGCTTAGCAGGCTAAAACAGACGGTGTGTTCTCTGGTGGCGGATTTTTCGCGACCTGACTATAATTAGCGTCTCCCAGTGCTTGCCTGTGGTTTCAGTTAGCTAAAACCATGACCCGTTACCAAGGAGGTTTCCCCTTTTGAGCAATCCGAAATGCCGCGTTCTCTGTGTAGACGATCATCGCGACACGTCAGACATGCTGCAAATGCTCCTCTCCGAAGAAGATTACCAGGTTCATACCGCCGCGACGGTAGAGGAAGCTTGCCGCATGGCCGTGAATACCCAGTACGACCTCTACGTTCTCGACAAACGCCTACCCGACGGCACGGGCATGGAGTTGTGTGAGACGTTGCTTAAAATCACCCCTGCGGTGCCGTGCATCTTCTACACCGGCGATGCCTATGAGATGCATCGCCGCGAAGCATTCAATGCCGGCGCCGCCGCATTCGTCGCCAAGCCGGATATCGACGGCCTCATCAACGCAGTCCATCAACTTCTGTCCGAAAAAGAATGCGCCGCGGCAACTTAGTGTGTTGTTGAGTTAACAGCGGATCGAGAGAGGC
>JAICGZ010000250.1 GCA_025922875.1 Pyrinomonadaceae bacterium | reverse complement strand
ATGCCGTGGTTGCGCAGTACCTAACTACTTACTATCTCGGGCAGGAGACGAATGCTGCACAGGCGGGTGAGTTGGCCCAGTATGAGTTGATCGGCGGCGGTTGGCGCAACTCGGTCGATTTCCTCGAGCGGTTGACGGCGGTTACACCGGCGGACATTCAACGCGTCACGCAGAAATACATGCGCAATATTCGATTTGTAGTGTTGGGCAATCCGCGGAGTGTCGATACGGGCGTGTTTACCGGACAGGCCGGGTAACACGGATCCGCGGCTTACATCGTCTCACTCAAATACTTCTCGTAGAGTTTTTGATCCAGGCGCTGCAGGACGCGAGCGTGTGTAGCTGCCATGCCGGGATTTCCACTCTCCGAATAAGCGATCGCGAGGTTATAAAAAGTCTCCGCCCGATCAGGCTGCAGGAGCGCCGCTTCGCTGTACGACTCAATCGCCTCACGCAAGCGTCCGGAGTAGTAATAAGCATCGCCGAGCTTGTTAAAGATCTCCGCGTCCGCCGGTTTGAGTTGCAGCGCTTTCAAATAAGCGTTAATCGCTTCCTGGGTCTTTCCCTGCTTAACTTTGCAGTAGCCCACCTGCACCCACGCTTCCGCGCGTTTGGGATTCTTGTTTACCGCGTTCTCGAAATAGCCGACTGCGTTGTCGTAGTTCCCCAGCCAAAGTGATTCAAGCCCGGCTCGATACGCCGATTCCGCGACATCTTTGTTCTTCACCGCCAGTTCCGACAGCGGCTGAAGCTTGCCGGCCTTCAACTCTCCAACTCTCGCGGCTGCGATCGCGAGATTGATGTTCTGACCGTTAGTGACCTTCACCGTCACTACTCCTAACACCTGACCGCGCAGATTAAAAACCGGGCTCCCACTATTCCCGTGAGAGATTGGAGCCGTAATCTGAATAATGCGGTAACTGTTCGGGACTTCGCGCACCGCAGACACGATCCCGTCACTCACCGAGCCTTCGAGCTTGAGCGGGTTACCAATAACGAAGATCGGTTCACCTTCATCAGGAAGCTCACTGGCGAGTTCACTGGCTCGCGCGCGCTCGAGAGGCATGTCAACGCTGAGCAGCGCAAGATCGCCTTCTTCATCCACGGCCAGCACTCCATTCGCCTGAAACATTTTCCCTTTGCCATCCAGCGTTTTGATTTCCGCGCGAACAGCGCCACGAACGACGTGAAGGTTGGTGACCACCTGACCCGGCCTCAGGAAGAAGCCGCTGCCCGTCATCAATGCTTCACCGCCAGCATCGTAGGTCGCGATAGCGACAACGGCGGGTTTTACTCGTTTGACAAGGGCGGGCAGGCTCTCCTGCGCGCGGACCACGGACGTGAGGAGTAAAACGAGTGCAAGGGGGAAAAGACGGGGGTAGATTCTCTGGTTCATGTCGTCAATACTCAGGCTAAACGGGAGATTTCGGCTCGTGAAGGGGATTCACGGCCAGGGGATCTCGCGGTCAGTTAAAAGATTTGCGGCTCGAGTTTGAGCCCGTCGGGAGACTGAAAAGTGCCCGGCAACTCCTGCGGACGACATCTTAACGCAAGATCGTACTTAGGTGGTAGTTTTTTGTGAAGGATTTGACACAAGTAGGGCCGCCCTTTCGAGCGGCCCCAAACGCCTATTGATTTAAGGCTAGGGAACGATGTGGATATGGGCGACGGATGGTCCCTTCGGCATATCTGCATCGGCTCCTTCCATAGTCACGACAAGACCGAAGTCCTGCAACGTTGTTTCAGATTTAATTTCCGCTTCATTGCGTCCTGCCACGTTCACTATCTGGCCGAGTTTGACAAACTGATTGTCTGGCGAAACGGCCCAGAGGATGAACTTCTGACCCGCAGGCGCATCTTTCAATTCATGGAAACGCATCTTCACTTCGGTCGGGCCGTCTTTGCGCGGAGTGATAAAAACGTTCGCACGCGCACCCGTTAGTGCTCCAGTGAAGTCAACCTTGATTTTGGTGTCGTCTCCTTTTTCGTAAGCAGGGATATTCAGCATCGGCGCCGTGTAAGTCGTGGCTACCGTGGTAGTCGGCACCGTGACGGTAGTGCTCGGCGTGGTCGTAGTGCTAGGCGCCGTCGTAGTGGTGCTTGGGGCCGTTGTGGTACCTGGAGTTGTCGTTGCCGAAACTCTTTCTCCCGACGCACTGGTCAAAGGTATAACCGCGAAGCCTTCCGGCACGGCACTCCGGAAAACTATCTTTGTGTTGGGATCATATGTGGTCAATGCTGGTTCTGGCGAAGCAATCAACATGAACCTTGAAAGTGGGGTGGTCGCGGCCAGTGTGCCTGCTCCGTTTGAGATTGCGACCGGCCCGAGAGCGGTAACTACACCTTTATCATCAACAGCATAAAGAGTCAGCGCAGTCAGGTCTGCGGGAACGTCAGTAAGATTGAGTTTAATTCTGGTGCCATCATCGTCGCGGAGAATAGTGGCTACACCCTTGGCGCCCTGGATGTTCACGGGGTTCAGGGTAAGTGTGACTTCTTTCTTCGCGGGATATTCAATTATCGTGTAGGTTCCATCCGGGTTTTGGACTGTCTGTGTAACGGTTGTCGTCGTTGTGGTCTGTGCGAGAGCGACAGCGGCGATAGCGAGAGTCAGCGTCGCAGCGCCGAGAACGCTCAAAACGTGCTTGCTCATCAGTTGTACCTCCCTTGTGTTTAATTAATCGCGATTAACTGTCTCTGGTGGGGGAACAGATGTCGGGGAGACGCACACAGGCGTATCTCGTGAGGATTTTGGGGCAACATTTATGCCCTTAGGTTTTGGGCCGAAATTGTCGAAATGGCGGAATTTTGCGAAACAGAACAATACACGCCTGTATGGGTATGAGGACAGGATTACAGGATTTTCAAGATCACAGGATTCATCCTGTTCATCCTGAAAAATCCTGCAAATCCTGTCTAGTAGGCTTTCAATTCCGCGATGGCTTTGGCTACGTCGGCTACCTGGGGGAGGATGGCGTCTTCGAGTCGAGGGGCGTAGGCGACGAAGGTATCCAGGGCGCAGACGCGTTTGACTGGCGCGTCGAGATATTCGAACAGCTCATCGGTGATGCGCGCGGCGATCTCGGCGGCGTAGCCAAACGAGAGCGAGTCTTCATGCGCGATGATCACGCGGCTGGTCTTCTTCACAGTCTCCGCGATCGCGTTCCAGTCAAATGGAGCAAGGCTGCGCAAGTCAATGATCTCTACGCTGACACCTTCCTGTTCCATTTGCTTCGCCGCGACCAGCGAACGTTGGACCAGTGCGCCGTAAGTGATGATCGATAGATCCTTACCTTCACGGACCTTCTTTGCCTTCCCAAACGGAATCATGAATTCGTCAGTCGGATACTGCGACTTGTTGTACGCCTGTCGATAGAGGTGCTTGTGTTCGAGAAACAGCACTGGATCGTCACAGCGAATCGCTGTGCGAAGAAGGCCATTGGCATCGAGCGCGTTGGATGGATAGATCACCCGTAAACCGGGAATCTGTGTGAACGTCGACACACCCGATTGCGAGTGATAGACAGCGCCGCCTTTTAGATAACCGCCAATAGGCACGCGAATCACCATCGGCGCTTTCCAATCGTTTCCGGATCGCCAACGCATCAGCGCCAGCTCATTACGAATCTGGTGCATGGCCGGCCAGATGTAGTCGAAGAACTGAATTTCAACGACGGGTTTCAGCCCTCGCGTAGCCATGCCGACAGCACGCCCGACAATGTTTGCTTCCGCCAGAGGCGAATTGAAAACGCGGGCGCCGCTAAACTTCCGCTGAAGATTGGCGGTTACTTTAAATACGCCACCCTTGCCTTTCACCGTATCCAAATACTGTTCGCGCGAGCAGTCTGCAACGTCCTCGCCGAATACAACAATCCGAGGATCGCGCGCCATCTCCGTCTCCAGACAGCGGTTGATGAGGTCAACCATCGTTCCGGCATTTCCGGAAAGCTGGACTGCGTCTTCTGTGTCGAACTCTTTAGCGCAAGGATCCACTTCGGTTGAAAAGACGTAGTCGGTCGCTGTTTCTTTTGGAGGTTGCTCACTTGCCAGCGCTTTGTCCGCGGCTTCGTTTACTTCACGATCAACTTCGTCCTTGATCTTTTGCAGTCCTTCCTGATCGATTACGCCTTCGTCGATTAGCAGCGCGCCAAAACGTTTCACGGGATCTCGCTCGGCGTCACTCGCGCGTTCTTCATCAGGCCGGTAGAGCTTTTCATCGTCGGAAAGCGAATGTGAGTAAGGCCGGATTACCTTGGCATGGACCAGCGCCGGACCTTTTCGCTGCCGGCAGTAATCAACCGCGCGCCGCATCGTTTCCAACGACTCGATCGGATCAGTCCCATCACATCTTTGGATATACAGCGACGGAAAATTCTCGAGCAATCGCGACACGTCGCCACCCGGAGTTTGCACTTCAACCGGAACACTGATCGCATACCCGTTGTCTTCCACGAGGAACACGACCGGCAACTTCAAGTTCGACGCGGTATTGAGCGCCTCCCAGAACTCTCCCTGGCTGGTTGTGCCCTCGCCGAGTGAAACGTAAGTCACTTCGTCATTGTGAAAACTGCTGATCCGCTTTTGCAGTTCTGGTATGAGCTTGCAGCGATAACTCGTTTCGGCACAACCAACAGCCTGCAACAGTTGCGTTCCTGTCGGCGACGACTGCGAAACGATGTGGAGTTTCTTGTGACCCCAGTGGGACGGCATCTGGCGTCCGTGCGAGTTTGGATCCGCTTCAGCGCCAACGGCTGAAAGCAGTTGTTCCAAAGGCGTCATGCCCAGCTGCAAACAGAGCGCGCGATCGCGATAGTAGGGATAAAACCAGTCGTAGCCGGGCTTCAACACGACGCCCGCGGCAACAAGCACCGCCTCATGACCCGCGCCACTGATCTGAAAGAAGATCCGGTTTTGTCCTTTGAGTTGAATCTCCTTGTCGTCGATACGGCGCGACAAGTACATCGTGCGATACATCTCGATCAAAAGTTTCGGATCCGGCAACTCCTCAGTTTTAGGCCGGGCTGCGACAGGTGTAGGCGTTGGTCGTGGACGCGGTTCCGGCGCAGGCTCCCCGTCTGCGGGAACGGAAGTTGGACCAGGCGACATGCCCATCTCAGCTTCCTGTTCCGGTGCCTCGGTTTGCGACGACGGTGAATCGGTCTTGCGGACCAGCTTCAAAACTTTAGTATCGGCATTCATAACTGACTCTGTGCCTTTTGTGCGTTTTTGTGGCTACTTTCCAATAATCAACTTAGCGATCGTCTGCAATTGCATGTTCGAAGTGCCCTCGTAAATCGCACCAATCTTCGAATCGCGCCAGTATTTTTCCACCGGATAGTCTTTGACGTATCCATAACCACCATACAACTCGATCGCTTTCGAACTCACGCGCTCGGCGACTCGCGACGAGTAGAGCTTGGCCATCGCTGCTTCTTTGACGAAAGTAATTCCAGCATCTTTCATACGCGCGGCGTTGTAGACCATCAAGCGCGCAGCTTCCAGTTCCGTGGCCATCTCAGCCAGTTGAAACTGAACACCCTGAAACTGATTGATCGACTTGCCAAACTGTTGTCGCTCCGCCGTGTAGAGGAGCGTACTCTCCAACGCGCCCGCGGCGATGCCGATCATCTGCGCGCCGATTCCGATTCGGCCTTCGTTCAGTGTTTCGATCGAGATCTTGTATCCCTTGCCATGTTCGCCGAGCACGTTTTCTTTCGGTACCTGACAGTCTTCCAAAATCAACTCGACTGTCGAAGACGCCCGGATGCCGAGCTTGTTCTCTTTCTTGCCGATCGAAAAACCGGGAAAACTTTTTTCGACTACGAAAGCCGTGATACCGCGATATCCAGCTTCAGGATTGGCATTGGCAAACAGCACAAAGATTTCGGCTTCGATGCCATTCGTGATCCAGAGCTTGCGGCCGTTCAGCAGGTAGTGATCGCCTTTATCAACGGCTCGCGTCTGCATGGCAAACGCATCAGAGCCTGAAGCCGGTTCACTCAACGCGTAAGCACCAACAGTGTCGGCAGCGAGTTTAGTTAAGTACTTCTTTTTCTGTTCGGGAGTGCCCCAACGGATGAAGGCGTTGTTGACGAGCGTGTTTTGGACGTCAACAAAAACTCCCACTGAGGCATCAACTCGCGAAAGCTCTTCAACGGCGAGAATGGCCGAGAAGAAATTCGCGCCCGCTCCGCCGTATTCTTCGGGCGTTTCGATACCCATCAGCCCGAGATCGAAACACTGCGTAATGATTGCCGGGTCGAGTTTGGCGGCTTCGTCCATGTGCTCGACGCGGGGGCGCAATTCGCCTTCAGCAAACTCGCGCACGCTCGCGCGAAACATTGTCTCGTCTTCAGAGAGCGTGGTGAGCGGGCTGCTCGAGAGTTGCGCAACAGCTTGTTGGGTTTGACTCATAATGTGGTGCTCGTTCTGGGTTTAAGTGGAACGTTGCATCATATACCAAGCGACAAAGGGCACAAAACGCCTCCCTGGAATGCGGCCGCCGCACTCCAGGGAGGCGCACAATTCAATAGAGGTATAGCTGTTGCCGGAAAATCGGAGCCGTGTGGTACGGTACCTCGATGCCAGACGATGTTTTGAGTGAGAGACGAAGCGGGAGCCGAAGATTCGCGCCACTCGGAATCATCTTCGGCCTCGTGGGACTGCTCTTATTTGCTTACTTCGTGAGCAGGGCAGGCGTCGGCGAGATCATTTCGCGGATTCAGCGACTCGGCGCCGGCTTCCTTCTCATCCTTGCAGTTTCGAGTATTCGGTACATCGTTCGCGCACTCGCCTGGACTCGCTGTATCGAGCGTCCCTATCGACTACCTTTCCGCGATGCCTTCGCTGCCCGGCTGATGGGCGACGCGCTCGGCAACATCATCCCGTTTGTGAGTGTGGCGGTGAGTGAACCGTCAAAGGCAGTGTTCGTTAAACACCGCGTGCCGGTGGTGGTCGGATTGTCGGGGCTGGCAATTGAAAATATTTTTTACGGCTTAACAGTCGCGCTCTTTATCTTCTCTGGCACCGCGACGCTGCTGCTTAACTTTCCGCTGCCGAAGGCGTTGCGCTATGCGAGCATCGGAGCGCTTATCGCAACGGTGGTGATCATCCCGTTGGCGTATGTCGTAATTCGGCGCCAGGCGAGATTTATCAGTCGTGCGCTGATATTGCTTAGCGAGCGTGGAGTCGCTCGTAATCTGACAACGAAACTGAGGCCGCGAGCCGAGGCTTTTGAGGAACGGGTTTACGGGTTTTATGCGAACAGCGAGCGAAGCTTTCTGGCGATCTTCGCACTCGACCTTTGTTTTCACCTGGCCGGGGTTGTCGAAGTGTTCATCACGCTTTCGTTTATCAGTCCGGTACCACCGACGTTGACGCAGGCTTTCATTCTCGAGTCAGTGAATCGAATCATAAACGTGGCGTTTAAGTTTATTCCGCTACGGGCGGGTGTTGATGAAGGTGGAAGTGGTCAGGTGTCGAGGGTGCTCGGATTCGCGAGAGGTATCGGAGAAACGCTCGCCATTGTCCGAAAGGGCAGGGATATTTTTTGGAGCGCTATCGGGGTGGTGTTGATCTGGAAGAAAGGCTTTTCACTGCGTGGGATCGCAGAGTGATTTTCCCGCAAAGGCGCAAAGAAAAGCAAAGAAGTCAGCCACTTCGCTTTGCGTCTTTCTTTTGCGCCTTTCGGCGGGAAAAATTATTCGTAGGCGAGCGCGTTCACAGCATCGAGGTTCGACGCACGCCACGCCGGATAAAGCGCGCCCAGGATCCCACCGACAATCCCGATCGCCGCCGCTACTATCGCCCACGTCCAACTGTATTCGAAAACAAGTCCGTAGGTTTTGTGGATTAAGTATCCCGCGATCAGAGAAATCGCAAAGCCCGCCACCAAACCCATCACACTAATCAAGATCGCTTCCTTCTCGATGATTCCCACGATGTAACCACGCGAGGCACCCATCGCTTTCAGGATACCAATCTCGCGTGTGCGTTCAGTGATCGTGGTGTACATCGCGAGCATCACGACCAGCGAACTGACCACAGCCGCCAGTACAACCAGCACACGCAGGAACACTCCTAAGTAGGGGATGCTCTTCTCGAAACTCGTAAACACGTCGCGTGTCGGTTGAATCGTGTTACCTGACAGTTGCTGATCGATCCGTTGCGCAACTTCCTGCAGTTGATCCGGATTGCGCAGCTTTATAAAAATGAACGTGCACTTACCTTCCGCTTCAAGCGCTTGCTGCATCGCTTCGAGCGACATCTTCACGCGCGCGCCGGATTCCGGTGAGTAAATTCCGGCAATGCGATACTCGTCAGTACCGAAGGGCTTGATCACGTCGCCGAGATGATAGTTGTTATCGCGAGCCTTCTTCTCGTCGATTACGACTTCATTTGAGTTTTGCGGCCCTCGTCCCTCGACCATGCTGATCCCATTCATCCGCGCATAAGCATCCCAATTAACACCATCGATCTGCTCGATGCCGATGCCTCCCGTGCCCTGGATAAAGTGACGAATCACCGGCAGCGCCTCTTCGACGCCCTCGATAGTTTTCAACCGATCCACATATCGCGTATCGAGATTGGCCGTAGTCGCGGTTAGCTGCACCGCTCCCGGTCGCATGAAGATCAGCTCCGCGCGGACGTTTGTCGCCCGCCGCTGTAAGTCGTTTGACATACCGCGAGCGAGCCCGGTGAAGAGCATGACCAGGCTCACCCCCAAAGCGATGCCCGCCACGCTGACGAGTGTGCGAATCGGTCTTTGACGAATATTCGAAGTTACTAAGTTATCCATCCTGGCGCCATTTTTTCCGTGCAATCGCAGTCAATTCCCGACACAGGCTATGAGGGCTATTACCATAAAGCATTTTGGTCTAAGCTAACAATCCACAGGTACAAGGATTGATGAAGACGTTTCCCGCAAAGGCGCAAAGGCGGCAAAGAAATACGCAATAGCAGTTGCTTCTTTGCGATCTTTGCGTTGTTTTGCGCCTTTGCGGGAAATTGGTCATAGGGGTTGCAGTGGCCGGGAATCTCAAAATTAGTTCTTCAGCGCCGTTGGTAAACACGGCGAATTGGAGAATCGAGCGCCTCGGGTTGGTTAGTGCTCTTGACTGGTCGATCGCCGGCAGTCTTGCCCTCCTCGTGATCCTCGGCTTCGGCCTTCGCGTCACCCAGCTCGGCGCGATCGGTTTCGCCGAAGATGAAATGAACAAATTGGATGCCGTACACGCTTACGAGCATGGCGACTTCGCCCTGAACTCCGAGCACCCGATGGTGATGAAGGTTCTGATGTGGGCGTCTCTGCGCGGCGTCCCGGCAGGCAGCGAGGAAGCGGCGTTACGATTGCCCAATGTTTTGATCGGCGCTTTGACCGTGATACCGCTGTTTTTGCTAACCGCCGCGTTCTTCGATCGATGGCACGCATTGCTCGCCGCGGCGTTCTGGGCTTTCGGCGTTAACGCGATCACACACAATCGCATCGGCAAAGAAGACTCTCTGCTCGTCTTCTTTATGCTGTTCGCTTTCTATTTTTTCGCGCGTGCGAAACAGATCTCACCTGCAAACAGCCACGCGAGAAGCCGGCGATACGCGGCGAGTGCAGTGGCGTTTGGACTGATGATCGCTTCCAAATACTTTCCTCACTATCTCGGTCTCAACATGCTCTTTCATCACAACTTCCACCTGCGTTCCGCGGTGCCAGGTGAGCCGAGCGGCAGAACTCCCGGCTGGTTCTTCCTCACGATAATCGGTGTGTTTATACTGGCGAGCCCGGCGGTGTTGCTGCCCGAAGTTTGGCAATACATGAACGCCTACATGGGCGAACAACTGCTAACACATTCCGGTTATCTTTTTGCAGGGCAGCTTTATAAGAACAACATGTCGAGCTCGCCGTTCGGTGGGACACCGATCTATTTCTACCTGCTGTTT
>JAICGZ010000249.1 GCA_025922875.1 Pyrinomonadaceae bacterium | reverse complement strand
GTTCACCTCAAAGCTCGCTTTGGTGTTTGCGGGCAATGTTGTCGTGCCCGTATAACTCGTCCCGTCCTGATCGAGACTCATCGCTACGTTTTGCGCGTTCGTACTTCCAGTGAGACTAATTCTCAGTTCGGGAGGAGTTCTTAGCTGGTCCGAAGCGCGCACGCGGATGCGAACTTGTCCGGCTTTGGTAGTTGGCTCCACGCTCGCCGTGAGCGTAAAAGGCTCAGGGGCAAACGGCATTCGCACCGACCTTTCCTGTGTAGCTTTGATGGCATCCTTGCCGGTTGCGTGAGAAAACAGCGGAGCGGTCGTCCCTGCAACAGTCAGGAATTTCATCGAACCTGAATCCAGGCGCGACGTCGCTCCACAATCCGCGCTCGTCACCACGTAGACGCCGCCTCCTGCTGTGATCCGGTCGCCCACATGGATGCCGGTCAAGGGAAGCACTCCACCGCCGAAACTCCTGCGGCCGCCCCCGGTTTCGTAGCTACCCGATACTCCCTGGAGAATATTCTGTCCATAGGAGGTGCGAAGCCAGACCGCGACATTATCCAGTGGCGCGCCCGTATCCCTGTTCGTCACCACGATGGTGAACGGTTCACACAAGTTCGCGCGGGAACGGTTTTCAATGTTCACACGCGGCTGCCATTCGGCCGGCAGACTCGGCAAGGTTCCGACGATTGCACCGCGCGAGTCCGGCGTCCCGATCTGCCAGCTGTTGATAAAGCCACTGCGGGTATCCCGGTACTGACCTCCCAGATGTAGCCAGCAGTTTTCGTCGCCTTGGCTGGTGCCGTTCCTGTGACGGTTCTCAGCATGACCGGAGCAGAGTTTGCCCGCGACAAACTGGCTGTACATCATGCAGGAAGCTCTGGCTCTCCTGCTTCCAAAATCTCCACTCCCGCGAAGGTTAGTGGCACAGAATACCTCGCTCCGACCGTCTGCATACTCGTCGTTGAGATCGAAGCCGTAGTGGCCAAACTCGTGTGCATAAGTGATCGGTGACGACCAGCTATCCGTAGTTCCCGGATCGCGACGCATGTTGGCCCAGGTGCCAAGGCCGCTGTGGAGAAAACCGCCGGTGCGAAGATTCACGTGTGGCCGGATTTCCAGATCCGCAAAGATGCGAAAGTCTGTATCGTCCCAGTAACCTGCGTCGTCCACCAGATCCCACTGCTCGACGAAGAACTGACCGTCAGTCGCGTTATAGAGAAATTGCGACATCGGGATGAGCTGTTCGTCGCGCAACCGCTGCAACTCCGCTCGTGAGGCATCCCATTCGACCGAAGCCACGATGTGCAATCCGACCAGCGAGTTGCTACGGGTTACGCGCAGTTCCTGCGTCGCGGTGGGATCGGTGATAACGTGCGAAGTGAGAGAACCGTCAGCATTCACTGCGACGCTCGTTTGATAAACGCGGAAATTCCAGTCGCGTGTGCTGCCGGTGCGGTGGTTTGCGCGGTAAGTCGGGTTTTCGAAGATTCGCAAGCGCGCCATGAGTCGAGAGCCGCTCGGCAGTTCGGGCAAAACCAGCATGCCGTCGCTGCCCGTCAGGCCCACGCTTCTCTCGTTGACGTAAACCTCGGCTCCTACCTGGTTGATGTTGGCATCGCTCGAAACGTGAATGCGAGTCGCACGCACGCGCGGATCGCTGGGTCTGCAGGAACTTAGGGCAATATCAACCCGAAACTCACCTGAGTTATCGCTGGGCAAATTGTCGTTTACTGCGAGCCACAACCATCCTGAGGCGCGAGAACAGATGGTGCGGCTGGCGCCGTAAGCATAGTCCTCGTGCAGCTCATCTTCGGAATTGGTTGGGCTCGACGTGAGACGAACTACGAGTCCATATAGGTGGACCACGTCGCCTGGGAAGCTTGGGGAACGTATGGACCTATCGTCGGGAAACGCAGTGGTTCCTTCCGGACCGAATGAGCCACGAGGGCCGACGTTTACGATTCCGGTTGCGCTGACCGTAATCAGCGTTCCGTTTTCGACGCGAATGCCGGTCCTAACCCAGCGGTCTCGGCCACCGGGATTACCATGCACGATAGTTTGCGCGTTGCCGATAACGGCAAAGGCCATGAACAGAGAGGCGGCGAAGAGCAATTGCCAGGCGTGGCGCATCACGCGCGCCGATGCAAGGTTGCAAGTTTTAGAGAGCGTTAACATTTCAAACTCCTTTCGTTGAGCGAAGCTCAGGTAAAAAAGCCAGGCTTAATCAGCCATTGCCTAAGTCCGAATCGCCACCGAAAGGGTTTAGCGATTGAGCAGAATTTTTGTGTGGCGGAAAATATTTCCCGCACAGGCGGGAGAAATCTTCCCCGGTTACGGCGGTGGTCGCTGGTATAATTCGCGGCCGTGAGCTCTCCTGACAGAGATCCGGTTCAGCTAATTCGTGAGATCAAACAGGAGCGAAATGTCGAAGCCAACTTTCGTTGGCTCTTTGATCGCCATTACGCTCAGATACTCCGTTTCTTTCGGCGCAAAGGATTCGATCCGGAGGTTTGTCGCGATCTCACCCAGGAGACGTTTGTTTCCGTCTATAAGGGATTGAAGGACCTGCGCCAGGAGGAGCAGTTCGAAAGCTGGCTCTTCGCCATTGCGCATAATGTTTGGTGCAGTCTGATCGAAAACCGGGCCGCGCAGAAACGCTCGGCCACGGTGCTGTCTTTGGAGGAATGCGAAAGCGATGATCGTCCCTCGATCGCCGCGCGGCTCGCTGACCCTGGTGCAGATCCGCTCACGGTGGCATTGGAAAAAGAGAAGCTGGAGAAACTTCATGAGGCGTTGGTACATCTGCCTCAACAGATGCGGCATTGTGCGCAGTTGCGAGTAGTTCACGATCTGTCGTACACGGAAATTGCAGCGTTGATGGGTATCTCGGTGAATACGGTCAAAGCGCATCTGCATCAGGCACAGAAAGCATTGCGCGCGCAGTTGAGCTCCTACTTTGAGGAGATCAAAGTCTGAAGCTCGGGGGCTATATGACACACGGAGATGAGTTTCGCGCTTATATGAAAGCCGCTAATCGCACATCGGGTAGTAACGATGATCGTCACTTAACCGAGGCGCAGGTGATCGCATATTGCCGCGGCGAGATGCCGGCCGCGGAACGCGAGGCAGCGGAGGCCCATCTGGTTGAGTGTGAGCAGTGCCTCGTGTTGTTTCGTAATGCACGCGACTTTGTCGAACCCGAGCGCGATGATGAGCCAAAGATCACTGATGCTGAGACTGACAACGCCTGGCGGTCGTTTTGGCCAGAAGTACAGGGCGATAGTTCGAAGCGCAGCAGCGAAACCGCAACTGTCGTAGCGGGTGATTTCCGTCGTTCGCGCGACAAGAAGCTTCTCTCGGGCGCCACGCTCGCGCTGGCGGCAAGTTTGCTGATCTCGATCGGCGCGCTTGTTTGGCAAACTGTGCGCTTACTAAATGAGCGACGATCGCGGCAACAGTCACAAGAGATTGCGATGGTGTTGGAGGGCAAACAACGCGAACTCGAACAGCGGCTATCACAAATCGAACATAATGGACGCAACCAGCTTCAGCAGGAACGCGATCAACGCCTCGCCGCCGAAGCCGAACGCGACCAACTTGAGGAGCGGCTCGCTCAGCAGGGTGCTCTGGAAGTGCCGGTCTACACCGTCCGGCTCGCCTCCGAACGCGGTTCGGAAGACAACTTGCGCGTGCGCTTTAGCGGTGCGGCCAAGGCGGTGAGACTCAAGTTGCTAATCAGCAAGCCTTACGAATTTCCTCAATATGCGGCCGAGTTATCCGACCAGAGCGGAACAATCGTGTTGCAGGCTTCAGGGCTCCGGCCCGGTGGCGATGATGGCGCCTTGAGCTGGCGGGTTAACACAGCGGCATTGAACACGGGCACGTACCAATTGCGATTGTTCGGTGGTAAAGACAGAAAGCAACTAGGCGAGTATGCGGTATCAGTGACGGTGAGCCGCTAATGCTTCTCTGTGCAATAGCAAAACCACTTAACTCTTGCCGACTAAGACGAAGGGCGCCCAGAAGAACGGAAACCCATTGTCGTTGATCGTCTCCAACTGCGCTTGCCGTAGCGCCTCTCCCTTACTCTTCCCGGCTTTCAGATTCCGATAAAAACGGATCATCAAATCAGCCGCAGTCTCGTCGTTGACATTCCACAAGCTGACGACGACTGATGGCGTGCCCGCATACATGAATGCCCGCATCAAACTCATCATTCCTTCGCCCTTGATCTCTTTCCCCAGCCCCGTCTCGCACGCGGAAAGCACGACCAGGTCGGCATTCAGCTTCAGGTTGAAAATCTCGTAGGCCGACAGCAGCCCGTCTTCCTGTCGATTGCTTCGTGGCAGCGAGAGTACCAGCCCCGAAAAACGAGGCCTCACTTCATTGACGTAGCCGTGCGTTGAGAAATGGACCATCCGGTAGTGCTTCAATCTCTCCGGAGCTTTGACATTTTCCTCGCTCGCATCGGCGCCGAAGAATAGTTCGCGATCATCATCAGCAAAAAGCTTGGCAATACCCGCAACTTCCTCACGACTGTGCGGCAGAGGCTGGAAATTGAGGCGCGCAGCGCCCGCGGTTCGCAACGTGGAGACCGTCGAACTGTCTGTAGGTTGTTCGTATACCGGATCAGCGAACCCGATGAATTGCCTTTGCGCCGTCGCCGCGGTCGGTCGCTGCTCGTTCGTCAACTCAGCCAACACACTCGCCGACGGCGCGTAACTGATCGCAAAGCGCCGTATCAGATAAGGCAACTTCCGCAAGTCGCCTCGCGCATTCGCTTGCGGCAACAACAGAGCTTCAAACGGCAAACGGTGCAAGGCTCCGTCGGCAACGATCAATAGTTTCTTGCCGGTAAGCATGGTGCTAACCGGCTGTAACAACTGCTGCGATAGCCTCACGGCCTGTTGCCGATACTCAAGTGGCGCGGCATTCTTGTCGGTAATGGCCGTCAAAAACTTGTGCACACTCTCGCTCAGCGTCGCCTCCGCCGGCAGGCGCTTCACCTGGAAGCTGTTCCGAGTCAGCGCGAACAGAAACGACTGCCGTTCCCCAAGCGAATAACTCAGCAGAACCGTTTGGTCATCAAGCAGGCGCTGCGCCGCCTCGAGCTTGATCGGCTCAGGATACTTCAAGGTTGCATAGCGAGGATTGCGCCGGCGCAATTCCCGCAACCAATCCGCCAACTCAATGTCAGCCTGACTCAAGCCCTTTTCCAGTTCACCGATTTTGGCTTTGTCCTGTTTGCCTGAGTCCTGCGAACGTTCCCTGATCAACTGCGCGGTTAATTGCGTGATACGTTGCTGCAACTCCTTCTCGCGTTTCGTTAGATCAGGAGCGCCGCTTTCGACGTCGACCCTCGCTTCGGTCAACAGGTCGAGAAACGCGCGAGCACGGGCGCGCTCCGCGTAGTGAAAAGCCTGTGCGGCGTTCTGCGATTTTGTATCTTTGAGACGCGGATTGAGCAGCAACGCGATCTGTTTTTTGTAGATTTCGACCTTGTCTTGAAAGAACCCAGCCTTCTCTTCTTCGCCACCGAGCTTGGTGCGTACGCTCTCGATCATCTCGATAGCTTTTTGGTAGTGCTGGTTGGCGAGTTCAAGCTCACCCAGCTGCAAGTAGGCATCAGCTAAACCTGATTGCGCTTGCCAGATGATGCTGGGTGCTATGGTCCGCTGATCGATTGTCAGCGTTTTTTCCAAAGCCGACTTAGCTTTCCCGAGCTCTCCGAGTTTGAGATGCAGCAGCCCAAGGTTGTTCCACGACTCGGCTTCCCAAACCGGATTACTGCGGCCTTCAAGTAATTTGAAAGCGCGTTCGACGTAATAGAGTGCCTTTGGCGCATTACCCATTTGTCGATACAGCGCAGACAAACTGTTCAGTGCGCCTAGCTGATTCGGCAGGTTCTTCCGCTTCTCGCCAATCGCCAATGCCTGCTCAACAACGGTCAGTGCCTGGGGCAACTTGCTTTGCTCCATGTACAAATCCCCAAGACTCTTGAGCACACTCGATCGATTGGGATCGTCGTTGGCTGTCACTGAAAGCTTGAGCGCCTCGAGATAAGTTTGCTCTGCTGTCGCCAAGTCGCCCAACTTGTAATACACGTCCCCAATCCCGCCGATGTGACGTTGCGGATAAGTAGGGACGTTGCCCTTTCGCGACGTGATTGCTTTCGACACGTCCAATGCACGACGCCAATATTCGAAGGCTTGCAGGTAGTTGTTCTGACTGTATTGGAGCGAGGCGAGTTGCGTCAGCGCGGTCTCTTCGCTGCGCAAGTCATCAGAGGCGCGGGCCAGCGCGATGGTCCTGTCAAAGATCTGCGCTGCTTCAGGGTAGTTACCCAAACGCCGATACGCGTCACCAAGTTGGTTCAGAATTATTCGCTCACGGAAATCGTCCGGAGTAGCTTGCAGCAGACGCTGGCAGGTTTGAAGTGCGGCGATAGCTTCGGGATAACGGCCATCCCTCGCCAAAACGTATGCTTTGTAAGAGTAAGCGACAAGGTTCTGAGGCTTAAGAGTGATAACTCGATCAAGTTCCCCAAGCGCATCGGCGCGCCGATCCAACGCGTAGAGAACGCCCAGTCCCTGATGGCCCGTTACACTGTTTGGCTGTAAAGCGAGTAGAGATTTGAAAAAGGTTTCAGCCTCCGCGCCTTTTTTCTGGTTGAGATAATTAACCGCTATCAACTCTGCGGCGACGTCGTCATCAGGGAAAGCGCGAAGATATTCCTGGTAGTTCTCAACTGCTCCAGCGTAATCGCGTTGCATGCTACGGAAAACGGCGAGTCCCAGGTAAGCGGCTGATTGCGGTGGAGTGCGCGCCAGCAGCGAGTCGAGCCAGGCGCGCGTTGATTCCAACTGACCCGCTTCGCTCGACGCCGACTCCAGTACAAAATAAAAATTGAGATAGTTTGGCGACTGCTCGATGAGAGTTTTACTCTCGGCGATCGCACGTTCGTAGTCCCGTTGCGCCATCAACCGCAAGACCCGGCGATACTGCTCGTTTGGCGATGGCGCTCCGGAGTTTGTTTGACCGGTTGACGTGCGCAAAAAGAGAAGGCAAAAGAAGAGCAGCAACCATGATCGATGAATCGTGGAGTGCCTCACTCGCGAGCACCTTCTGACTGGTGGTGAACTATCTACCTGGCTCAGCGTATCTCACCTGGCGGCGCAGCGTCTAGATATAAGACTATAAAGACGCCATTGTTTAGCTCTTTAGTTTTGCTCACCGATGGCGCCAGTTCGAAAGTACCTTGCACGGGAAGTGAGATCATTTCCGGCTGGCCAGTTTCGCGATTATTCCTGATAGTCATTCGCGCCAGGTCGAACGTTATCATCATCGGACAGGGCAGAGGGCATGGAGGCGGGGTCTTTGGGCAGTCTGCCGCCTGACAATCGTTCGGGTTGAGCCGCGTCAGTCGATTCCGAGCCATCAGAGCTAGTTTGTCGCCGGTTTCCTTTTGTTCCCCGCTGATCACGAGCGCCGGGGCAACGTACTCAGTGATCGACTGCACGGCCACTGGTTCTGTCGAGATGTTTCTGAATGCGCGCTGGATGATCAGCTTCCGCGTTTTCTCATCCAGAGTGAAATAGGTCGTGATCTCCATCGCTCCATCGCTCGTTCTGGTGGTCGCAGTTGCTGATTGTTTGTCAGTCTTGAGGTCTCCAGCGATTAACCCGCTCACCGATTGATCTCCGCTGGCGAAAACGGAGATCGTCTTACCTTTGAACTGATAACTCATCTCGAATCCATCGGCTGTAGGTTTGCCGAAACGGCTCTTGCCGTTTGCATCGACGATATCCAGGAGAGTTCCGTATTTGCTGACGGTGAGACTTTGTGCGGGCTGTGCGTGCGACAAGCTTGCTCCGCTGAATTAATAAGCCGACGCTAAGAAACAAGGCGAACAGTCTGGGTCTACTTTTCATCTTTTCCTCCTTAATAAGGTACGGCTCACGTCCGTTTATTACTTCAATTTAGACCGGAGAAAAGCTTTTAGGTTTAGAAGCGAAGGCAAAAAATTATACAGATGGCCTCAGTGACGCGACAATCGCCAATCTTATGGGCCGCGCGCCGATCAACAAACGACGCGACGTTATACATGCAACCTGCAAAAAATCGACCTCGTAGCGCTTAGCGTTCAAAGCTCGTCCCTCCTGGCGGAACCATTCCTAAAATCGAGGTGGTTAATGCGATCGCAAATCGCATCCTGTCAGAATTGACAGTTAAGAACAAAGAGTGGTGGCGCTAGATTTCAAGTTGGCGAGTAACTTTATCTCATTGTTGGCTCTGAATTTTGGTCTCGCTCCCCTGTCTAAAATGTAAACACCCGACTCAACATCTCCATGGAAGCAGGATCATTTCGCTCAACATTTCAGCAGGGCCAATTGAGAACATTCACGGCGGTTCTATGTCTGGCTCTGCTGGTCCAAGGGAACAGTTCCTGCGGTTCCAAGACGCCGCAGTCCCCACAGTCGGCTAATTCCCCACAGGCGGCTCAGACTCCCGCTAATGAGCAATCTGCAAACGCTTCCGCCGATCAGCAGCCCGCAATAATTCCCGCATCTCAGCTTGATTCGCTGGTGGCGCCGATTGCCTTGTATCCCGATCCACTCATAAGCCAGGTGCTGGTAGCCTCGACTTATCCTCTCGAAATCATCCAGCTTCAGCAGTGGCTCGAGAAGAACAATAATCTCAAAGACAAGGCTCTGGTGAATGAAGTCTCGAAACAACCATGGGACGCGAGCATTCAGGCCATGGCGGCGTTGCCGGAGGTGGTGAAACGATTAGCTGACGACATTCAATGGACCACTGACCTGGGCAACGCTTTCCTGGCGCAGCAGAGTGACGTTATGGACGCTATACAACGTATGCGGCAAAAGGCCCAGGGTACAGGTGCGTTGAAGTCTAACGAGCAGGTGAGAGTAGAGACCAGGGTCGTCGAGAACAAAACAGTGATCGTAATAGAGCAGGCAAGTCCGGAGGTGGTGTACGTACCGAGCTACGATCCAGTCTACGTCTACGGTCCCCCGGTCTATCCGTACCCTGCGATTTACTATCCACCCTATCCGACTGGAGCCGTGGTTGCAGCAAGCGCTATTTCATTCGGAGTTGGTGTGGCTATCGGAGCTGCGTGGGGTGGTGGTTGGGGTTGGGGTTGCGGCTGGGGCGATAACGACATCGACATCAACGTCAACAACAACTTTAATCGCAACGCCAACATCAGCGGCGGCAACCGCGCAAACATCAGTGGTGGGAACAAGTGGCAACATAACCCGCGACATCGCGGCGGAGCTCCTTATCCGAACAGAGGTACTGCTGACAGATTCGGAGGGACAGCACGTGGTGATTCACTAGCCAATCGTCAGAGGGCCGCTGGTAAACAACTCGACCGTCAGGGCGGAAATCTCGGCAGCGTCGACCGGGGAACAGCAAGCGACCGTAGCAGAGTCGGCGGTCGCGACGGCGTCGGTAATCGCGGCGGTGAAAGGAGCCGAAGTGCAGCCGCCAATCGCGGCGGCAGCGCGGCTGGAGAGCGTGCTTCAAGTCGCGGTGGAGCTCGTGCGAATGATCGATCCAGCAGCCCGGGAAACCGCGGCAGTAGAAGTGGGGGAGATCGGGTTGGCAACCGCAGCGTGGGAAGCAGTTCTGGGAATCGGGGCGCCTTTGGAGATTCCGGATACAGCAGCAGCGGCGCGCGCGCAAGCAGCAGTAGAGGTGCTTCAAGCGTTGGCGGTTCGCGTGGGAGCCATGGCGGAGCCAGCCGTGGAGGTTTCAGTGGCGGCGGTGGCGGTGGTCGTAGCGGCGGTGGCGGTGGCCGTGGCGGTGGCGGTGGCAGGAGGAGGTAGTGAAGGTATCGAGGATAGCGAGCAAAATCAGATCATGAAACGAGGCTTTGAAGTTCTCCGCGACAAGACATTGAACCGATCCATCGCCTTTCCGCGGAGTGAGCGAGCGCGGTT
>JAICGZ010000248.1 GCA_025922875.1 Pyrinomonadaceae bacterium | reverse complement strand
GCTTCTCTCTAACTCTCTAACTAGCCTTTTGCACGAGCTCGGAATCAACCTCGATTCGGCCCTGATAGCCTAACGTCGCAAGGAGCAGTATCACTCTGTTCTTCGCTTGAACTTCTCGTTCAAAGATACCGGTTAAGTTTTTGAAAACACCGTTGGTGAATGTCACCTTATCGCCACATTTAAAATTTTCTTTCCTGATGAAGCAGCCATCGTTGTCGACACGACTACGAATGAGTTCAATGATTTCGTCTTCAACCGGAACCGGGCCATCGCCGAAGTTAACAACACAGTTGACTCCTCTCGTAAAAGAGACTTTGGCCAGCATCGTGGGACCTGCGAACCGGGCGAAAATGTATCCGGGGAATAACGGCTGCGTTTTATAAAAGAGCTTGCCGGTGTAGCGTTGAAAGTGGCGCTCCTTTAATTTCGGCGCAAACGTATCGATCTTCAGCGTCCTGAGATTAGCGTCAGCACGCTCTTCTTGATGGGGGTGTGTATGAATCGCATACCAGCAGGGTTCGTCGCTTTCATCTGTGAACTTCATTGCACGCCTCTCAACTTCCTTGCATCAACACCCTCCGAAATGACTTGGGAAGACCAACTGATGGGCAAACAATACAAGGTTTAGCGGGCGCGAATCTTTAACTCCTTACTAATTACTTGCTAATTAATTCCTAACACGTAAACCCCTAAAAACATTCGAGAAAACTGCCTCCCGAAATCCCATAAGTCGTGCGATGACGCAACTTGCTTCCGAAATATTGGAGTAATGTTCCTGACTTATTTGTTGCCTTTCACACAATGTTGCCCTTATGATCGGCACTGCAACCCCTTCGCGCAGCAACTATCCCCAGAGATGGCTTGCTCGCTGTCCCCTGCCGCGATCGCTGAAGGCAAATTATTCCAAGTTGCCTTGATAGAGGAACGAGTGTCGAATTGTAGTGACCTAGGTGTATTTAGATCGCTGGCCCAGAGCGGTAGTAGGAAGCCGCAAGACACAACCTCTTGATGAACGAAGACACTGGGAAAAAAATCTATGAGTTTAACGGGTTTCGCCTTGAGGGTGCCGAGCGCCGTCTCCTGCGTGATAACCAGCAGATTCAACTCAAGCCCAAGATTTTCGACCTCTTGCTTTATCTCGTGCAGAAGCGCGGTCAACTTGTCGACAAGGATGAGTTGATGCGAGAGATTTGGCCCAACTCCATTGTGGAAGAAAACAACCTTACCGTCAGTATGTCCATACTGCGGAAAAAGCTGGGTGACGATCGTGTTGGACAACAGTTTATCGAGACCGTATCGCGCCACGGCTATCGCTTCGTTGCAAACGTAAAAGAGATTTCCGGGGAGAGAGCATTTGCGGCCGCGGCGAGTGCGACGGACGCCGGAGTAGAACGATCAACTCTGACCGAGGCGCCCCTTGATTCTCTGGCGGTGTTTCCCGTTCATAGCACCAGCAGCGGCGTGGAGATCGAATATCTTTCGGAAGGAATTACTGAAAGCATCATTAACATGCTTTCTCAGATAAGCCACCTCCGCGTACTGTCTTTCAGTTCAGTTTTTCGCTTCAAAGGAAAAGAGGTTGACCCGCAGGAAGTCGGTACACTGCTCAATATCCGGGCCGTGACGTTGGTCCGCGTCCTGCAATTAGGTGAAAAACTGATCATCAGAGCCGAACTTGTAAAGGTCGCCGACGGTTCGCACCTGTGGGGTGAGCAATACGAACGCACGTGCTCCGACCTACTCGCGATCCAGGAAGAGATCGCCGCAGCCATCGTCGAAAACTTAAAGCTCAAACTGAATCCCGACCAGCAGAAACGCTTCGCCAAGCGATATACCGAAAACACCGAGGCTTACAATCTTTACTTGCGCGGGCGCTATTTCTGGGCGAGGTACACGAAGGAATGGGTACTGAAGAGTATTGAAACTTTCAAACAAGCGATCGATATTGACGCATCTTTCGCCCTGGCCTACAGCGGATTAGCGGACGCCTATGTGAGACTCTCAAACATCCACTTCCCACCGCGTGAAGTTATGCCCAAAGCCAAAGCAGCCGCACTGAAGGCCGTGGAGATCGACGACGATCTGGTCGAGGCTCATTCATCATTAGGTTTGGTGAGAGTTTACTACGATCACGATTGGGTCGAGGCTGAACGCGAGTATAAGCGGTGCTTTGAATTAAATCCGGCTGTCATCTCTGCCCTGCAGCGGTACGGCTCTTATCTGTGTTACCTCGGTCGCTTTGAGGAGTCCGCCGTCTACTACAACAAAGCCCTGGAACTTGATCCATTCTCTCTGCAGATCCACGTCAATGTCGCGACCAATTATTTCCTGACAGGCGAGTACGAACACGCTATCTGTCATTTGGAGAAGACTCTCGAGCTGGAACCGGATTATATGCCCACCCACTTCGTTCTCGGTTGTACCTACATTGAACAGGGCGAACTGACGAAAGCGATCGATGAGTTCAAGCGTATTTACAAGCTGGACCACGAGGCCTATATGGCGCTCGGCTTCATGGGTTACGCCCACGCACTGGCCGGCCAGCGGGCCGAAGCGAAAAACCTGCTGAACATCCTGAAAGACATCTCCGTCAGAAAGTATGTTTCCCCTTACAGTATGGCGGTGATCCACTTAGGGTTGGGACAGAAAAAACCGGTGTTTGAGATACTCGAGCAGCTTTATGAAGAACGGAATGACTGGCTGGTCTGGCTCAAGGTTAGCCCGGAACTCAGGCCCTTGCGCGACGAGCCCGAATATCAGGATCTATTGAAGCGGGTGGGATTTCCTGCCTGATCAGCCTTCTAAGTGGCCATTGTTTTCTCCGGATTCGTCGTCCGGAAATTTTACGCCGAGAACATTCTCACAGAAATCAATCCATGCCGGAGTGACGTCGCTGAAGATAATGTTTTCGTCATAGAAGATGCCGTCGGTAACGTTAAAATTCTCGTGCAGGTAGAGATAATCTGATTCGTCCAACTCTCTTGGCACTTCTACGACTGCTCCGTTGACTTCCTGTTTGACTTTCCTGGCGTTGTTGAGGTTTTCTTTCCAGCCCGCAAACTCCCGAAAACGTTTCAGCGGGTAGGCTTTTGAATGTTTTCCGAGGGTTGTCATAGTGCCTTCCTATCATCAGCGATGAGAATCCAACTACTCAGACTCAACTGTTCCTAAGCGTTGGATTCTCATCGAGCGAAAGATTCAATCGCCGAAGATGATCCCGTCGCCGAAGATGATCCCGTCACCGAAGATGATCCCGTCGCCGAAGATGATCCCGTCACCAAAAATGATTCCATCTGTCAAAACGATGCCATCTCCGAAGATAATTCCATCGCCGAAGATGATGCCGTCAGAAACGGTTAAAGAATCAGAGATTGTCACTCCATTGGCGACGAGCTGGCCATCGCCAATCAGAAGACCGTCACCCTTCAACTGCCCTGGGGCAATGAAAGAAGAGTTGGTGATTACCTCGCCTGTCGAAAGTAGTATCGTTGATGGCCGGAGTATACCTTCGTACGTTCCCGCACCTTGAACGCTACCCTCGCCGTTCATCAACTCGTCCGACACGAGGCATCCGTCCAGAGTTATCGCCTCGGTTGAAATCTTAACCGCATCGGAAAGCAGTGTGTCAGGCGTGACCTGTAGGCCGTCTGCGCGGAAGGCCTCGTTCGTCCAGAGCGTACCTCCTCCCACAATCCGTGCTCCTCCTGAGAAGAGTGCGCCCTTGTTGATGATCACTCCATCGGAAAGTAGGAAACCGTCGCCGAGTAGCTCTCCGGTGAAGTACGATCCCTGCAAACGTGTAATCAAGCTCGTTCCGGACATGGTATTGAATTTACGGAGGATCTTACCGCCCCAGGAAAAACTGTTTCCGCCGAAGGAAGACGAATTAGGCGGTGGACCAGTCAAAAGAGATATTCCCACTTGAACCGGTGAAACGAGATCCTGTCGGACCAAACCCGCGAGCTTCATTGCTCCTTCGATATTCAGTGCGCCGGCGCCCTGTTCCACATCGCCGAAGTTAGCAAAGCGCTGTGCTGTGTACTCCATAAACGCTTTGACCATATTGGGCGTCATTTTTGGATTCATCTGGAGCATAAGAGCGGCTGCGCCGGCCGCAATTGGTGTCGCTACCGAAGTCCCGCTCATTTGCATCATTCTTGTGGTCGGACCTTCATTAGGAGTTGCGACATGCAGTGTGGGATAAGAGGTCACGAGCTGATTATTATAAGCTTCCGCGAACACCAGTTTGTTGCCGGGCGCTACTAAATCCGGTTTAAGCAAGTTGTCATGATGACGAACGCCTGCCGAATCGACCCAGTAACTGCGCGTGGGACCACGTGAACTGTAGGTGGCGACGCCATCGTCCGAGCGCACATCCGTCTGAAAGGTGTTAACGGCGCCTACGGTAATGGCTGAGGGTTCAATACCAGGCGAATGAATGGTGCCGAAGATCTTTTCGCCATTAACGTCTTTGCCATCGTTACCGGCTGCGACGAAAACAACGATACCGGAATTCGTCAGTCCGCGAATGGACCGGCACATAGCGTCATACTTGTAAGACTCCACGGCATGCGCTCCCAGGCTCATGTTCACTATGCGAATGTTGTAAGTGCGAGCATTTGCAGCGACCCAGTTGAGCCCGGCGAGTACTGTCTCGACGGTTCCCTGGCCATTGCTGTCCAGGACGCGGACATTAAATAAAGAAGCGGCGGGTGCGATCCCGGTATATGCAGCTCCGGCATTGGAATTTCCTGCTGCTGCGGCGGCCACATGCGTGCCGTGTCCAAACGGATCGTCCACACGATTTTCTCCGGTAAAATCGACGCTCGCCACTATGCGGGAAATATTGTTGGCGGTGCGTAACTGCACGTGATTGGGATCGATGCCTGAATCCAGAATGGCAATGCCAATACCGGCGCCATCGATCGCGCCCTGGCCCGCGCTTGCAGCCGCGGATCGTCCGGCGTCCGCGCCTGTTGTGGCTGAAACGTGTCCTAAGGACCTCACAACTTCATTCGTTGAGAGATGAAAGACTTCGGGAAAAGACGCCAGCTCAGAAACCATTCCGAACGGAAGTGTTACAGCGAAAGTCCTGAGGGTCTCCATGTTTCGCCCCCGTTGGATTTCGCTACGGTTCAGGAACGCGTTGAGTGACGCGCTGATAGGACTGAGGAGTTCCACAATTACTGAGACTGGTTCGTTCGACCTGCGTCTTGCACGTTTCAAAAGGGGAGAAACTTTATCTGCGATATGGAGGTCTGCGGCGCTGTTAGCTTGATCCACCTGGGAGTCGGCGTTGACCGTAATCAAGCAACAAAGAGTTGGCAACAGAAATGCAACCAAGAGAGAAAGGGGAAAAAAACGAGCGGCATTCTTTCTTCTTGTAGACATAGTGGTACCTCTCCTTCCAACACGTTGGAAAGCTTTGAAATGACCGTTGTTATGGAGTGTGGGTCGGGGGCAGAACCACTTTCTGGGCGCGTTGCTTATCAGTGGATCCGGTCAGCGGTTTCGAGCGCCGTCAATCGGCACTGATGAGTAACTCCTACGGGTGGGGACTATAAGTGAGGCAATAAGGTACAGTCTTTAACTAATTCCTAATTGTTTGCTAACTATTTCTAAACTGTGTTCGGAGGAGGTTAGCGTCACGATTTTCTGGAGATCTCGGCACCAAGGCATCCGCAACCGTTGTCCGCAGAGATCTTCGCAAGACGGCAACATCAGCATGAGTCACTTCACCAAAACCCGACTGTTTTTTATCCTATTCTTTCTCGGACTGATGGGCGTCGTATCCATTCTTCTGATCGATCTGTCTTCGCTCGCGGTGTTGATTCCAAGCGCAACAACCAGCATACCGGCAATCACGCCCACATTGAAAATTCTAAGCCTGGTCCAACCGGCGGTGATCCTCACCGTCGCGGTTTTGATTGGCATCGCACTGGCGCCAAGAGTTGGTCTATCGGCGCCTGCGGCAGAAGCACTAGCTGCCGGAGGCAACGTCCTTACATCTCTGAGGTCACAATTCGTACCGGGTGTGGTAGGGGGACTAATAGGAGGATTATGTATCGTTCTGATTTCGTTGATGAGTAAGCCATTTCTTTCGGCTGGCGCAATCGATCGTATCGGCAAGTTTTCCAAACTCGTTCCACTTCCAACTCGCCTTCTCTATGGCGGCATAACCGAAGAGTTGCTGTTGCGGTGGGGCTTTATGACGTTGACTGTGTGGGCCACCTGGCGTGTGCTACAGAAAGGACGGAACGTTCCGACCGCGGCGCATTTTGTTTTCGGCATTCTACTTTCTTCAGTAGTCTTTGGTGCTGGACATCTGCCTGTAGCTTTCATGTTGTTACCTGATGCTTTTACTCTTCCCCTGGTGCTATTCGTAATCTTTGCGAATTCTGCTTTTGGTGTAATCGCGGGCTACCTTTATTGGAAAAGAGGGCTCGAGTCCGCCATGATCGCGCACGTGTTGTGCCATTTAGTGTTGGCTTTTGCCAATTGGGCCGGTGCATACTTTTGAATCCCGCGTTCCACTTGAGAATCCTTTTTGAGGAAGCGAATGATGAAGATCGAACTGGAGATTGAGACATTGGAGTTCAAGATTGCTCCAAAAAAGAAACACCCTATGAAGGTTGATTACTTGTCGGATAAGCGAGAGGTCGTCATTCACGCTACACTTCCCGAGAAGGAATCAATAACCCTCGATATGGAAGCGGATGAGGTGGTGCTTAGTTTTAAACACCTTGACTTGAGACTCTCTGAAGATGCCGTTCGCAAACTCTTCGAGGCATTGCCTCCCGAGATGTTGCGCCGGCTGTGAGACGTTGAAGTCTGATTCTCGGGCTCTGGAGGGCAGAGGCTTTGAACATTTCTCGCCAGAGTCGTTACCGGCGTCACTGGCTGGCCTGGATGGCTCTATGCAGCGCCCTGGTGGTCCATGTCGCTGATGAGGCCTTGACTGGTTTTCTGGAGTGGTACAACCCAACTGTTCGCGCAATGCGCGAGCGCTATCCATCACTTTTATTGCCAACCTTCACCTTTGAGATCTGGCTGTCACTATTAATCTTTGCGATAGTTATGTTGATCGCTTCATCCTTTTTCGTTTGGAAGGGAAGATGGGCCATGCGTCCGATATCTTATGTATTCGCCGGCTTCATGCTGATGAACGGATTACTCCACATCGCCGGTTCACTTTACACGCGAGAATTCATGCCTGGTGTGTATTCCTCACCGCTATTGTTAGCGGCATCTATAGCTTTGATTGCCTACACGCGCGCGCTTAACACCACGAGAGAGTCTGGCTCGACCACGTAGTTGCACCGCACTCAAGTAGGCCAATGTCGAGGTGTTAATCTTAACGCACGCTAAGCGCACCATCCCGGCTCTTTGCATCCCGAAAAGAAAGTCTTTCCCCGCAAGTCTGATAAGGATCGCTGTGGCCTGACGTGAAGCATCCAAGAAGCTAACCCATGCACAAGGCTTTATGGCTGGGCAGTGAGCAACACGTCCCAAGCCCAACGACCAACTTTGTAACCTAGTACGTCTTTAACCTTGGCTCGATATCGGAATTGATTACCGTGCTCGTCCGTTTTCTTCGACAATTTGTAACTAAGTTCTATTGTAGTTAACCCAAGCCCATTCAAAGTTTTTAACTCGGATGCCTCTGAAACTCCATTGTGGTTTGCATCTTGCCACAAGCGCAAGGATGAGAAAACAGCATCAACTGAGGTGATTGACCCATCATCGTTTCCGCCGTTGATTAGCTTGTCGAACTCTGCTAACGCCAGAAATCCATTTTTCAGTTGACCATCTGGAAGATCTGGCTGCGGAGTAAACTCGCCAAACAACTCCAAGCCGTTGTCAACCACGCCGTTGTTATTACGGTCCAATGTTAACCATGCGTCATCACTGCCAACAGACGTCCACGATAGACGCTCAGCTTTTCCGTCAACGTTGAGGTCAAACCTCACTCCATTCGCCAGACTCGTAAGGTTAAAGCCATTCCCAAGAACATCAACTAACACCGGCGTCGGAGTGCAAAGCCCGTCATAGCATTGTCCAGGGCAGGTTTCTGGCGTGCAACCGCCGGGGGTTCCACAGGTGTTACTAACGGGATTACACGAGCCGCTGCAACAGTCACTATCCGCACCACAGATCCAGCCCTCATCTAAGCAGGATGGCGGCATTGGCGTCGAGGTCGGAGTCGGGGTCGGGCTGGGATACACAGGGTCTGTTTTGATTACTGCATTATCACATGGCGTGATAAAGGTTTCTTGATTGCGTGAGGGCCACATAATGTTGCTGCCCTCTGCGCAACCATTAGTATCGGAGTTCTCCAAGCCAATGCCGTGTCCGCCTTCATGCCTAGCTGTTGCTCGAAGAAAACCGGCCAACAAACTCGGCGTACCACTTCTAATGTTGTTCCAGAATGTTAGAGTACCTGATACATTCGTAACAACTCCGTTGGCATTTCTTTGGTCCGACAAGTTCATCTGCGCGTCGTTGCTACCGGACGAATTAACAAACCTGGCTATGACTGTATTATTCCCTCCGGGTGGTGGCGGGTTAGCCGTTTCTACAACGTTGTATTTGACGCCGCTATTATTAGATTCATCATTCCAATCCTCGAGCCCCGCCTTTATTGCCTGCCTTTCTTCGCCAGTGAACCCTGAGATCGTATCAAGATAGACAGTAACTTGCGCGTTCTGCTGGAAGCGGGCTGCTTGCGGTATACGTAGCGGTGGAGGACAGCAATCGTTAGCCTGAACTGACTTATTAATCAACAAAAGCGCGAGGAAAAGCAGGAGGATGGCCATTCCGAAACTGGAAAAGCTCAGAAATCTCATTTTGTGGGCCCGCCTTAGTTGGAGCGGTTTGAAGTTCTTGCGACTGTATCAAAAAGGTCGCTTAGTAAGGTTGTTTCGCTCGTACCGCCATAGCGACTTATCGGGTGACCAGGTAGTGTGTCATCTAAGAGATGAACCTGACCGTCTCTCAACTCATAGCCCGTTAGCAGGTAAAAGTCCTTAGGCGTGTCATTCGGAGTCTCGAACTGATGAGTAAGGAAGAGGAGATATCGACCTCCGACTCGAGGCATGTTCTGGTGACTTACCCAAGAGATCACGATTCTGCCGGAAGGCATGCGTACCCTTCCACCCCTCCGTTCAACGATGATCGCAGCGCCCTCCTTAATCATGTTATTAAGATCGTTCTTAATAACCGTGTCAGTAGCAACCTGGAACTCAGAGTAGATTCCGGTTTTGTCAGGCGTAACGTATGCGCGAGCCGAGTTGACTCTTCCAATTACAACCGCCGCGCTTCGCTCTACCGGTAATGCCGGAAGCCTAACGTCCCAATCTGCGCCAGCGAAGATTTGGTAGGTGTCGTCCGAAATCTGAGGCATGTGCTTGTCATTGTACTTCCGGCCTTTGGCTTCGCGAGCAGCTTTTACGGCTGGTTCCACAGGGTCCGGGGCCTGAAAATCAGCGATAGGAAATCGACTAAAGTCTGGGTTTTCCTCTCTAGCATTCTTCTGCTGATTACCACCCCCTTGTGGATTCGCTAAAGTGGTTGCAAGGATTAGGACACCGACTGTGATGATGAAAATTGTGGACGCGAGGTACTTAGGTCCTGGCATGACTGCCTTCTTTCTACCTGTCGCAGGAATGTTAGTCAGGTGACAATTATCATGTGAGTTTGGCTCAGCGGCCTCAGTTATACGCCGCCTTCAGGGCCAGGTCAATAACCATACCCAGTAAGGTGAACTGGCCTTGCCCGAACAGTACCTCTACCCGAGAATATCTCTCGCGCAAAGGCGCAAAGGCGCAAAGAAAGCCCATAGAAACGCGGCAGCGCTTTGCGCCTTTGCGCGAGAAACATTCTTCGTCCATCGATGCGTTTGGTTAGTTAAGGCGCGCCACCCCTGTTCCGCGCACGACAAGTGCCCAGTTACCAGGAGCGCTCTATTGACCGAACCGTTAAGAAGAGAGTGAGGT
>JAICGZ010000247.1 GCA_025922875.1 Pyrinomonadaceae bacterium | reverse complement strand
GCAATCACGGCCATCGAAGAATTGAGCAATCACCTCTCAGCAGACACGCTGCAAAATTATTACCGCACGGCTGAAACGCTGCTCTCGAATTCGCAGAACCGGAACCTCAAAACTCGCTTGGGTGAATGTGCGCGCCGCGTTCTCTCTGTTGCACTAATCAATGCCGGCGAAGCAACACAAGAATCCGTAGCGATGCGACCCGGCTTCTCTCTGGATGCTGAAGTACTTCGCTACGAAGGCAGCTTGATTCGTCGCGCGCTTGAAGAGGCTGGAGGCAGTGTTACGCGAGCGGCCCGGCTTCTCGGTGTAACACATCAGGGACTGGCTTTTATTCTCAACGGCCGTCATAGCGATCTTTTGTCCATTCGAACGCCCGTAAAACGCCGGCGACGCAGCATCATTCGTAATCATTGATTGCCAAGTCCCCATCGGGCATCTTTTATGGCGCTGCTTTCAAAAAAGGCAGCGCCAATGTTTATTTGTGCTCAAAGGATTTGTTCTCCTATCATTCCTACCTGTGAGTCAACCGATGAAACCTAAAACAGCCATCCTGCTTTTCACTGTATTGCTGTGGTCTCCGGTCCTGGCGCAAACTGCAAAACAAACCGGACCGACTCAGCCTGCGCAACGACCAAGCGGACCTATTTCGCTGGTTACGGTGAACGGGCAAACCTTCACAACAGCCGATCTCGAGCCCGCGTTACGCCAGGAACTCGAACGCCTTGAAGATAAGATCGCGGCGGCACGGAAGAGTGTGTTGGACCTACAAATCAATACCATGCTGCTTCAACTCGAAGCGAAGAAACGTCGTATTGATACTCATCGTCTGTACGAACTCGAAGTAAGTAGTCGCGTGCCTGCAATTAGTCCCGCACAAATCAAGAAATTCATCGACGACAATCGTTCACAATTTGAAGGTGTAGACCCGGCAACGGCCAATCAACAGGTCGCTGCTTACCTTCGCGAAGAAGCCGAGAACAAGCTTGCCGACGAACTCGTGAGCCGCCTGCGGAAGACCAATCCAGTGGTCCTGGGAGTTGATGTAAATTCGCCGGCCCTCAACAATAATTCTGTGGTGGCAACAATCGCCGGCCAACCGTTGAAAGCAGATGCTCTCCTTGAGAGACTAAAGCCGATTATCTATAAGATGAAAGTCGAGACTTTCGAAGCAGCAAAGAGACGGTCAAATCAGTTAGTTGACGACATGTTGCTGTTAGAGGAAGCAAACCGCCGCCAGGTTGGACCAGAAGAGATAATCCGAACTCAGATTAGCGATAAAGTTCGTAACCCAACTGAAGAGGAGATCGCTAAGTTTTACTCTGAGAACAAGGCGCGCATCGCCGGAGATCTGAATAGCGTCCGCAATCAAATAGCGGCCTATCTGCAGAATGAATCCAGACAGCGTCTCGAGCAAGATCTTTCAACGCAACTCCGCAAAGGCGCCAACATACAGTGGTTGATAACTGAGCCGACTCCACCGATTCAGAACATCAGTGTCGATGACGATCCATCGCGAGGTGATGTCAACGCTCCGGTAACAATCGTTGAGTTTACGGACTATCAATGCCCTGCGTGTGCCGCGATGCATCCAGTGCTGGATGAGGTCACAAAATCGTATGGAGCTAAGGTCAGGTTTGTCGTTCGCGATTTCCCACTCAACCAGCACGAGAATGCGCGCAAGGCAGCGGAAGCTGCTAATGCTGCTCATGCTCAGGGAAAGTTCTTCGAATACATTGCTTTACTCTTCAAGAATCAAAAAGCGCTCGATGTACCATCATTGAAGAAGTATGCAACTGAAATCGGATTGGACCGCGCTCGTTTCGACGCGGCATTGGACCGGGGCCTTTACGCAACTGAGGTGAAAAAAGACATCGAAGACGGAGAGATGTACGGTGTCGGAAGCACGCCGACGATCTTTATAAATGGGATACAACTGCGAACCTTGAGCGCCGAAGCATTGCGCGAAGCGATCGATCGTGCAGCAACAAATCCTGTAAAAACCACTTCGCCGCAGTAACATCAACCGTTTCGACCAGGTTCTGTGTGTGACCCTTACGTAATACTTCCGTTGCGGATGCGACAAAGTCTCAAATTAAATATTTTGGACCGCGCACCGGTGAAGGCATTCTGAAATGGTAGTTTCTTTAAAACCAGAGCGACTCAAGCGTTACAAAGATGTCGCCATGCTGCTGATCAGGTACGGACGTTCCGACCTGATCAGTGCGGCCGGGCTCGAAGGAAGTGTTCTGCCTGATGAAATCGCGGCGGAATCACAGACTGCTTCTGCCGAAGATCTCGCCAAAGACCTCGAAAAGCTTGGCCCAACCTTCATCAAGTTGGGACAGTTACTATCCACTCGCGCCGATCTGATGCCTGGCCCTTACCTCGAAGCACTCGAGAGACTACAGGATCAGATCGAGCCGTTCCCATATGAAGAAGTGGAACGAATTGTTTCGGGCGAACTCGGCGTCAGATTGTCGAAGGCCTTCGCGGATTTTGATCCTGTTCCACTCGCGGCGGCATCGCTGGCCCAGGTACATCGGGCTTACATGCGAGATGGCAGAGCCGTAGTCGTAAAAGTTCAAAGACCCGATATTCGCGACCTCATAGTGGGCGACCTCGAGGCGCTCGGAGAGATCGGACATTTTTTGGACGAGCATACCGAACTCGGCAAGCGTTACGAGTTTGAAAACATGCTTGTCAACCTGCGCAAAAGTCTTCTGCGCGAGCTCGACTTCACAATCGAGGCGAACAATCTAAGCACCATCGCAGAGAACCTCGCCGAGTTTGAAGATATAGTCATTCCTGAAGCTATCGATGACTTCACGACTTCGCGCATTTTGACGATGGAATATATCGCGGGAAAAAAGATCACCGCGCTCAATCCGTTGCGGCTTCTCGAGATCGATGGAAGCCTGCTCGCGGAAGAGTTGTTTGGGGCTTATCTCAAACAGTTTCTGGTGGATGGTATTTTCCATGCCGATCCCCATCCGGGAAATGTTTTTGTTACCGAGGACGATCGCATCGCGTTGCTCGACCTTGGCATGGTCGGGCGCGTAACGCGCAGTTTTCAGGACAACTTGTTGAGACTTCTGCTCGCGATTAGCGAGGGAAGAGGCGAGATGGCTGCTCAAGCCGCGATAAGGATGGGTGAAGCGAAGGAAGGCTTTGATCGGTCCTCTTTCGAACGACGGATCACGGATCTTGTAGCTGACAATTCCGACGCGGTTCTGAGTCGCCTGAATGCTGGAAAGGTGACGCTTGAAATAACCAGAATTTCCGCTGACAGTTGGTTCCGTTTGCCTGCCGAGTTCACAATGATCGCGAAGGCTTTGATGAACCTCGATCGGGTGGTCTACACGCTCGATGAAAACTTCGATCCCAATATCATCATTCGCGAACGCGCCAATGAAATACTGCAACGGAACATCCTCAAAAGTGTTGCTCCGAGTAATTTGCTATCAGGTGTCGTTGATCTAAAAGAGTTTGCTGAAAAATTTCCGACTCGCGTTAACAGGATCCTCGACGCTGTAGGAAACAACGAACTGCGATTCAAGGTTGACGCGATCGATGAAAAGGTCGTGCTTGAAGGGTTGCAGAAGGTGGCCAATCGCATCACGCTCGGTCTCGTAGTCGCTGCTCTTATTGTTGGCGCTGCGATGCTGATGCGCGTTGAGACATCGTTTCGAATCTTTGGCTATCCCGGACTGGCGATGATTCTTTTCATACTCGCTGCTGCCGCCGGTTTCGTTCTGGCCTTCAGCATTGTCTTTTACGATGAAAAGCGCCGCAAACACTAATTACTCGCGAGGAAACAGACCTGGACCGGTCGAGGGTTGAGATGGCGCGTACTTCACGAAGATTCGGTATCCGAGCAGAAACAGCAAGATAAATGCGAACGTCAACGGAAGGCGCGTGTCAGATTTAACGAGCATCCAGAAGTGGACCACTCCCGCAATCGCTGCCAAGTAAACAAGCCGGTGCAGTTTTGCCCAGCGTTTTCCTCCAAGCCGCTTCACCATCTTGTTGGTTGAGGTGATCGCCAGCGGAACCATCAGCACAAATGCCGTCATGCCTGCGAGAATAAACGGTCGCCTCACTACATCCTGGCCGACGCTTATTAAATTGAAGAGCCGATCGAACCAAACGTAAGTAAGCAAATGCAGCGAGCCATAGAAGAACGCAAACAGCCCGAGCATTCGGCGGATTTTCACTAAAGAATTTATGCCGAAGATCTTCCGCAGCGGTGTGACCGCAACAGTTAAGCTGAGAAATATAAGCGTCAGCATTCCTGTTGTTCTCGTGGCGAACTCGAGCGGATTTGGACCAACTCGTTTATGGTAAAGATCCCACAAGAGCAACACGAGCGGCACTAGACAGTTTACGAAAACGACGACTTTAGGAAAGGCCATGTGCTTAGAAGTTCTTCACCAAATCCATTCCCTGGTAAAGATGAGCCACTTGCTCACCGTAGCCATTGAATAACAGCGTGTCGCGGCGTCCGTATTCACCAATTCTTCGTTCAGTGGCCTGGCTCCAACGAGGATGCGGAACATTTGGATTCACATTCGAATAAAAACCATATTCATCAGGGGCCTGCAGGTTCCATGTTGTCGGCGGCTCATCGGCCGTAAGCGTTATCTTCACGACAGACTTGATACTTTTGAACCCGTATTTCCACGGCACGACAAGCCTTACTGGCGCCCCGTCCTGCGGTGGTAACGCTTCACCATACATTCCTGTTGCCATGATCGTCAGCGGATGCATAGCTTCATCGAGACGAAGTCCTTCGACATACGGCCAATCAAGTATTCCGGTACGCTGGTTAGGCATTCGCTCCGGATCGAGAAGAGTTTGAAACGCCACATATCGGGCCATGGACGCCGGTTCGACCATCTCCAACAGCTTATTGAGAGGAAAACCAATCCAGGGGATTATCATCGACCAACCTTCAACGCAGCGCAGTCGATAGATGCGTTCCTCCAGCGGAAACTTCAGTAACTCATCGAGATCGAAAACCCTTGGCTTGTTTACTAAACCTTCAACTGAGACGGCCCAGGGTCTGGTAACAAAATCTTTCGCCGCATAAGCGACTCCGCTCTTCGAAGTATCAAACTCGTAGAAGTTGTTGTAATTGGTAATGGCTTCTAACGGCGTCA
This sequence comes from Pyrinomonadaceae bacterium, assembly GCA_025922875.1. Classification (GTDB taxonomy): domain Bacteria; phylum Acidobacteriota; class Blastocatellia; order Pyrinomonadales; family Pyrinomonadaceae; genus PSRF01. Next base: position 4,899 of record JAICGZ010000247.1, on the reverse strand, counting down.
ACGTATCTGTTACTGCGTAGCCTGCTTTAAGCGCCTCTTCTTTTGGCGCCTTCTCGACCCCTGCGAGCTTTTCGCCTTCAACTCGTTCAGCTGGAGGCGGATTCAGGCGACGATAAAGCAGCGCGCTGGCGGTCGCCGTTCCCGCCAGAACTGCGCCACGCATGAACAGCCGCCGGTTTAAGTAAAGCTGTTTGTCGGTAACCTTTTCTGACTTTTCCACCATTTGAACCTTGCTTTTTTAGAACCCTCTATTTGTCGTCGGGTTCGCCAAATACTTACGTGGCCCGTGTCTCAATCGGATTTAAACGATTAAAAACTCTTGAGTAAGTAGTGTCTAAGGGAATAGTATCCCGAAGCTGTTGTGTCGCCCAATCAAAGGACGATCGCGTGGAACAACCATTATCGCTGCCCGCCGACACATCCCAAAACGAACCCGCCGATAGAATTTCATTTCGCAGCAGACTTTTGCGATGGGGAATTGTGCTCTTTGTCGCTGCAGCTATTTTGCTGATCCCCGTTCCAACTGGCATTACTCCTCAGTCCTGGCGTTTGCTTGCAATCTTCGCCGCGACGATTACCGGATCGATCGTTCGTCCAATTCCTGGCGCGGCCGTTGTCTTACTGGGAGTTACGGCGCTGCCGGTCTTCAGGGTTCTGACGATCAACGAGGCCCTGACGGGCTACGCGGACCCCGTCGTGTGGCTAGTCCTGGCTGCCTTTTTCATTTCAAGAGGAATGATCAAGACCGGTCTGGGACGACGTATTGCTTTCCTGTTTATCAAAGCTATCGGCCGGCATTCCCTCGGACTCAGCTATGCCCTCGGATCGACTGAGATGGTGCTCGCCACGGTGATACCGTCGACTGGCGCCCGCTCCGGCGGAATCATCTTTCCCATTGCGAAGAGCCTGGCTGAAGCTTACGAATCAAGACCCGGACCGACAGCTCGTCGCCTGGGAGCCTTTCTTATGGCGAGCGTTTACCAGTGTAACGTCATCGTGTGTGCGATGTTTTTGACGGGCCAGGCCTCCAATCCCATCATTGCACGCTTCGCTCAGGAAGTAACCGGGATTGAGATCACATACGCGCGCTGGGCCATCGCTGCAATCGTTCCGGCGCTGTTGAGCCTTTTGCTCGTGCCATGGTTGCTATATCGAGTCTTTCCCCCAGAAATAAGACACACACCGGCTGCCAGTGAGCTCGCTTCAAACGAATTGAACATGATGGGCCGTATGAAATGGTCCGAATGGTTGATGCTACTCGTGTTTGGCCTCGTGGCGATTCTCTGGATGACAAGCAAGCTGCATGGGATTGACTATGCTGCCGTTGCTCTTGTCGGAATCAGTGTGCTCCTGATTACCGGGGTCCTGGATTGGGAAGATCTCATCAGTGAAAGATCAGCCTGGAGCGTATTCATTTGGTATGGTGGATTGATTCGTATGGCCGAAGCTTTGGGCCAGACGGGAATCACCAAGAGATTCGCGGAAGCCTCAGCCAGTTTGACGACGGGTTGGACATGGTGGCTGGCTCTCGCATCACTCCTGTTGATCTATTTCTACGCCCATTACGTTTTTGCCAGTATTACTGCACACGTAACGGCGATGTATGTGCCCTTTTTGATTGTGATACTCGCTGCCGGAACTCCATCTTACCTGGCGGTACTTTCTTTGGCTTACTTTTCTAATCTCGGTGCCTCACTCACTCATTATGGGACCACGCCCGCGCCGATCTACTTTGGCGCCGGCTATACGACCCAACGAACCTGGTGGTGGCTTGGGCTGATTACTTCTCTGGTGACTATCGCTATCTGGAGTTTAGTAGGTTTCATGTGGTGGAAACTTCTTCGATTGTGGTGAGACATGGCTGGATACTCTTCAACGCCGTTAGCAAAGAAACTTGGTATTAAGGAAGGCTTTCGAGTCGCATTAGTAAATGCACCGCAAGACTTTCAATTCGAGTTGGGAGAACTGCCGCACAACGTAGAGTTCGTAAAGCGCACAACAAAGTCGCTCGACATCGTTCTTCTGTTTGTGCTGTCAGAGCGTGCACTTGCTCGAGACTTCGCTAACCTTGCTGAAAAGCTCAAGACGAATGGAATGATCTGGATCGCCTGGCCGAAGAAGAGTTCAGGAGTGGCTACTGATCTTTCATTTGAGTGCGTACAGAAAATCGGTCTCGCTGCAGGTCTGGTTGACGTAAAGATCTGCGCAATCGATGAGACCTGGTCTGGACTCAAGTTCGTTTACCGTTTGAAAGATCGCGCGAGTCGTACATGAAAGATTTTTGCTTCACAGGTTTTCCACAGAACCTGAGGAAATCTTTGTGGAAATCAGGAGCCAGTTTTTACAAAGCTGTTACAAAGCGCACACTTAGAACATTTTGCACACGTGAGCGGCGCGCTCAAAAAGCTTTTCGCATGAACGTGTTAAGTGTTATTACACGCGGACTCTGAGTGACCGTTTTAACAAGTTGGACCAGCAAAATTCCCTTCGTCTACTAATTGTAGGACCACGCGAAACGAATACGAACTACTTGCGTCAAACATACGGCGAACGCTTTTTAGAGGTCTTAAGAGCAGTCGATTTTCTAAAGAAAATTGAGTGTCTCTCATCGTACATATTGACAATTCAGACACAAAGTCTGACCTCATCATGTTTATGATGTGATCACGTATCCTCTCGTTTCTGAGTTGTTTGCGATTATAAAGAAGCGACATTGAGTATCGATTGTTCGACAAAATTTAGCAGTTGATTTCCAGCCGAAACAAATCTGAAAAAGATGTTGCAAAATTAATGTCGATCACTATAATGCGAATCCCTCGCTGAGCATTGATTGCCAATTACAAGTTGATCAGCGGCCTGTTATTGAAATCGTTTGAAGGTTGACTAGCTCCCATTTTTTTTATTCTCGCAATGGCCCGGAAACCCTTCAACGAAATGAACTCAGGGTGGTGTGGGGCGTGACTCGTGCGGCAGTTGCGCAAGGCAATCTAGGCGTCGCCCCCTTGGGATCTTCGCCAAAACAATAACTCAAAAATAAACGTCTTTGCCGGATGCAGTAAGTGACGGATCAAGGTGTAGTGTTGCCCGAATACACATTACAGCAAAGAATCTAATGCCCAGTGGAGTGCGCAAAAGATGACCGAGATACAGTTGTCTCCCGACATAAAACACTGTCCTATTTGTTCAAAAGATCTGCCGATATCTGAGTTTGGAATTTGCCGTGCGCGTAAAGATGGACGCAATCTCTATTGCAAGAGTTGTATTCGCCATAAAGTCACACAAAGCCGTCGTGCCTTGAAGGAATACAAATCTGCCCGCAAGAAATATATCGCCCAGCAGGTTGATATTGCCGAGCTCCTTTCCGCCGATTCATCCAGCAGTCCATATCCGTCGAAGGCCATGAGCAAGTTGTCTCCCGTGGAGCGCGTACGCGACGCCATCCGCCGAGGCTCGCGAACGCAACGTGAAATTGCCCAGGAAACAAAGCTCGGAAAAGACGAGATAGGCGACGCGCTAGCTAACCTTCTTCTTTGGACTCACGAAATCAGAACGCAGATCGTAGACAATACACGCTTGTATTTTCTGAACGATACGGCAGAGACTACTTTGGACGATGGTCCACGTTTGCCTGCGCGGAAACGCGACGTGCCGAGTTCGTTTAGTTGCTTGCCCGGATTAATGCCTGGCAGAAATCCTGAGGGTGAACCCGAAAAAATCGGCGGCTGGGTGGCAGCCTAGCTCCATTTTCGAATTCCAATTGCCGATTGCTAATTGTGGACTTCCTTAAATCGGCAATCGGCAATTGGAAATCACTCATCAGTCAGCAAAAGCTTCGAGGACCTCACTGGCGTGATCCTCAGGCTTAACCTTCTCGAAAATCTTTTTGATCTTGCCTTTCTCATCGATCAAAAAGGTGGTTCGATGGACGCCCATATATGTTCGTCCCATGAACTTCTTCTCTCCCCAAACGCCGTAAGCCTCCGCGATCGATCGATCCGTGTCGGCCAAAAGAGTGAACGGGAGTTTGTATTTCGTCTCAAACTTTTTGTGAGACGCTTCGCTGTCTGGAGAAACACCCAACACAGTGATACCTTTCTTCTTAAACTCGGAAAAAGCATCGCGAAAAGAGCAGGCTTCTTTTGTGCATCCGGGCGTGTCGTCTTTAGGATAGAAATAGAGCACGACCTTCTGCCCGCGAAGGTCCTTTAAGTTAACAGTTTCGCCGTTGGCGTCTTTGGTTTTGAATGCAGGTGCAGTGGATCCCTCTTTGATCATGTTTCGTCTCCGTCTGAGATGGTCTAAGGTCCAATTGTAGAAGATAACGGTCACTTTCATGAAAGCTGCAACCAGGAACAAGCACAGCTATTGGATGGTGAAGCAGGAACCTGAAACGTACTCCTGGGAAGACTTCGTAAATGATGGCAGCACTGACTGGTCAGGAGTGCGAAACTATCAGGCAAGAAATAATCTGCGCGCCATGAAGCCCGGAGACAAGGTTCTCTTCTATCATTCGGGCACAGGAAAAGAAGTTGTCGGTTTGGCCGAGGTCGTCAAAGGCGCCTATCCTGATCCGACTGCCGACGATCCGCAATGGGTTGCGGTTGATCTGAAACCAGTGAAGCCTTTAGCGACTTCAGTCCCGCTGGCAGCCATCCGCTACGACAAGCGTCTGAGTCAACTTCCACTCATTCGCCAGTCTCAGCTTTCGGTCATGCCGTTGACCAAGGATGAATTTGACGTGATCGTGGCGATGGGGAGTAATAGAGCGCGCAAACGTAACGGGAAAGCAGGTTAATTAAACAGCGCCGGCGACTTGTCTGGATCTAACGGTGTTGCCGAGTCGCTCAGCCGAGGATAAACCTTGAAGAGTGGTTCTGGCGCAGGCACTGGCTCCTCTGT
>JAICGZ010000246.1 GCA_025922875.1 Pyrinomonadaceae bacterium | reverse complement strand
TATCCAAATTGCCAGGACCGTTGAACGCCGGTACATCGCAGATCAGAACCAGCCGCGTTTCGCTTGAATGTATGTCCGCACGAACTCCTCGTCGGATTTTGTGAGGTAGATAATTCCTTCGACGATGCCGATGATGCCACCGGCGCCGCACGTGAAAACCGAAATCACGATCTGAATTATCCCCTCGTTCGTGTAACCAAGGATAAATTTGTGAATACCGAGACCACCGACAAGAATTCCGAGAACACCCGCCAACACTTTCTTATCGGCCCCGAGCGCTTTCCAATCCGTCATCGCGCCCGGAGGAATAGGCCCTGCAGGTTGATACCCACTACCGCCGCCACCGATCGCCGTTAGCGGGGCCTGGCAGTTCGTGCAGTACTGGGCCATGTCGTCATTGATGGCGCCGCATTTAGTGCAGTATCTGGTCATCTCGTTTTCAAATCTCCGGCAGCGTTTCGGAAACTACGTATGAATTGGACTGCAAGGCACTCCGCCTTACATGTTGCCCAGGAACGCAGCTCCGCCGATTAAGACCCAGATGATGATGTAGCCGCCCCATCCGAGAAGTGCGAGTCCGATGAAGACGTAACTGAAAATCTTCGCCATCTTCGAAGCGTTCAGCGCTCCGGCGATGTCGCCCGCGGCCACTTTGCCGTTTACTTGTGCAGCGAAGACGATGCTGATGATTCCGAGCGGGAAGCAGCAGATCGCGGAAATGATGGCTGGTACGAGATAGTTAGGGACGTTGCTTGTTGTTCCGGCTGGGGGCGGGGGAGTCCAATCTTGAGACATTCGTTTCTCCTGAAGGTTTAAGATTCCGATCTAAATAAATTGTTAGGCCGCGTAGGGTGCGCCACCAGGGGCTGGCGGCGGTGGCGGCATCGTTCCACCTTTACGCTTCTCAAAAAGCGGAATGCCGAGCAGGCCGCCGAGCACTGCGAAAACTATCAGCAGCACAGCGCCGATCAAGCTTTGAACGATGATGCCTGCAATGTTGTCGCCTTGCGCTTCCATTTGCCGGCGAATCAGCTCCGCCTGACTGGGGTCGATGTTCGTGAGGATGTTGAACATCACCTCCCTCATGGCTGCTCCGCCGACGATCGCGAGCGGGATACCAAGTATCAGGTAGATGACGGCACCGACCGCGCCGGCGATGGCGCCGACGATCGCTCCGTCACCGGCGTTGGCCGGCGTCGTCGAGTTTTTCACGTAGAGATGTGAAGCCAGGAGGCCGCCCAGAATGGCCCAGAGGCAACAGCAGATGTTGACCAGGTTGACGAAGGGTATGGCAGAGAGCAGGCCCAGCACTACTCCGCCAATAACTGCAGGCTTAACTTTATTATTCATTGAATTTGTACTCGTCCCCTAATGAAGTTGGCACAATTCAACTAAGAACTTTTGGGTTGTCAGCGGTTGGCGCGTATCGCCCTGCATAACTAACAAACAGGGGCCGGATTGTCAATGAAATTAGAGGAAGTTTTACGCGTTAAATCATTGACGGCAATGGGAGTCACTACTGTTTCGCGCTCGACGCTACACGGATCTCTACAAGGAGTGTTCTTCAGCGGCCCACTTCGATGCGATCACCGGCCAGGAGTTTGGGATCCTCCAGATTGCCGGATTTGATCTCTTTGACGTCGAATCGGATGGTTACTAATCGGCCGTCCGTCCCTTCGCGAGAGATCTCGACGAGACTTGCCTGACGCGGAGTGCCGCCAGACGCGAGAATTGCCTGCAATAAAGTAATGCCCTGAGTGAACGGTTTCTGCCCGGGATGATTGACGCGCCCGCCGATGAAATAAAACTCTTCCGGACGGCTGCTCACCGTGATTACGTCGCCTGACTGAATGTGCGTGTTCAGCGTCGCCGGATCGCGCAGGTCGAGTATTTGTGCCGGACGGTCGCCTCTCATGATCGCTACGCGCTGCCCGTCGGCTCTCAACTGCGATTCCGCCAGCACAACATAAAGCGGCACCTCTTCGCGCCGGAGAAAACGCGTTCCCGGATGGACTACCAGTCCCGTAACCGTGACCGCATGGCTCACATACTGCCGCACCCCGACCGACACCTTCGCGTTTTCCTCGACCGCGCGACGTTTGAGCTCGGCTGCTATACGAGTCTGAATCTCTTCCGTAGTCAGTCCGGCGACCTTGATCGCGCCCCCCGCGATCGGTAGTTCAATGACGCCGTTGGCGACGACCGTGAACAACGTCGAATTCGTGTTGGCCGAGTTGAGCAGACGGATGTCGAGCACATCACCGACACCGACGCGGTAGATTTCGGTGTTTTGGGCAAACGCAGCGACCGAAGAAATAAGAACGAAACAGGCGAAAAAGATGATTGAAAGGGGTTTTTTCATAGCAGGGGCAGTTGCTCTGAAGAATCGCGAATACCGAAAGACATCAGATTATTAATGACACGGATTTTCCAGGATACGGCCATCCTGCTATAGTCACCGTTTGCCGTCATGTACGAATTCGCAGTAACACCAGCAGTAACAAACATCCGGCGTCGCGGGGTCGAGATATCCGAGGTTGTTCCGGAGAGCCTGGGCGCAGAGCTGGAGCTCGAAGCCGGCGACCGCATAATAAAGGTCAACGGCCGCGTCGTTCGCGACTATCTCGATTTTCGCTTTCAAACAGCAGGCGAAACCGAGCTCGTTCTGGAAGTTCGCAAGAAAAGCGGAGACGACTGGGAAGTCGAACTCGAGCGCGCCGAAGGCGAAGACTTCGGGCTCACTTTCGAACAGATCGTCCCGCGCCAGTGCGCCAACGCCTGTATCTTCTGCTTCTGCAACGGCAATCCCGCCGACGCGCGTCCGTCGCTATTTATTAAGGACGAAGACATCCGCCTGTCTTTCTTATATGGCAACTACACGACCCTGACTTCGATCACCGAAGACGAGATGCGACGAATCGTCGAACAGCGTCTGTCGCCGCAGTATGTTTCAGTGCACGCGACGGATCTCGAAGTTCGTGCGTACCTGCTCGGTGTCGATAAACAGCGAGCCGACATTTGGGACAAGGTGCAACGACTACTCGGCGCGGGGATCGAGGTCCATGCGCAAGTCGTCCTTTGCCCGGGCATCAACGATGGTGAAGTGTTGCGCAAGACCATCTTCGATCTTGCGGCTGAGTATCCACGGATCACGAGTGTCGCGATCGTGCCGTTGGGTCTGACGCGTTACAACACCGATGCGCGACTCACGGCAGTGACTCCCGAATTCTGTCGTGAAGTGATCGATCAGATCGTTCCGATTCAGAAGCAGTTGCGATCGCAACTCGGAACAAACTTCGCACTGCTCGGTGACGAAATTTATTTGCGCGCCGGCCGTCGCATTCCCGGTCGATCGCACTACGGCAACTATCCGCAGATCGAAGACGGCGTCGGCATGGTCCGTGCGTTTGAAAACGACTTCGCTCGTTTGACGAAACGACTGGAACGCGAAGAGCACGTGAACAAAAAAGCCGCGACGATCTTCACCGGCACACTCTTCGCTCCAGTGCTGCAGGAGTTGATCGACAAATGGAACTCGCGTTTCCTAACTGAACTTCGCGTCGAGCCGCTCGAGAACACTTACTTCGGTGGTGATGTTTCAGTCGCAGGTCTGTTGACTGGACGCGATCTGCTCGCAGCGCGTGACAAGATCAGCGGCGAGTTTGTTTTGATACCACGACAGATGCTGAAGAGTGACGATGCGATCATGTTGGACGGTATGAGGATCGATGAAGTGGCCCAGGCGATCGGCCGTCCGGTTTACGCTGTCAGTCTCGAAGAGTTAGCTGCGCTACTCTTAAACAAAAACTAATTGCATGCGCAACGGCGATCGTTCCACTCCTGCTGAAAGACGAATACTGGACGTCGGGTGTGGTCAGAATAAATTTCCCGGCGCAATCGGTATCGACGCAAACCCGCGCAGTCATGCCGACGTCATCCACGACCTCGGCGTCTTTCCCTACCCGTTTGGTGATAACGAATTCGACGAGATCATTTGTCGTCATGTGATCGAACATGTGCCTGACGTGCTGGCGTTCGTAACTGAGCTTCATCGCATCACGAAGCCAGGCGGTAGACTCAAGATCGTCACGCCTCATTACTCGAATCCGGATTGGGCGACCGACCCGACGCATCGCAACCACTTCAACAGCTACTCATTCACTTGCTTCATTCCCGCACGCACACCGTTTCCGTTCTACACGACGGCGGAGTTGAAACCCTTGATGACTCACGTCAGTTTGGCGAATCTCTGGCGGGCGGTGGGACTGGAGTTTTTCGTTAACCTCGATCAGCGGTGGCCATCGTTTCGCTTCACCCGAAAGTTTTGGGAGTTCTATCTCTCAACCATCATCCGCGGCAAGGAACTCCACTTCGAATTTGAAGTCGTGAAATGACCTGTTCCGGTTTGGGGCTGGATCACCGAAAAAGGCCGAAAAACACGCTTACCAGTCCAAGAATTTGAACGGCAATCCAGAAACCTGTATTCTAGGCGGGCTTCCGTTCGAGAGATCGTTCAAAAACTCGTATTTTTTATATGAGAGTTTGCTGGCTCAGTAATTGCTAGTTTTGCGAGCATACCGGCCCAAATTGGTATCTGGGCACTCCATTTCTTACCAGTCACAGCAGTAGAGGTATACGGCTTCTTCGTTAGAACGAGTTGCCTGGCAAGCCTTCCTTTGCCGGGCAAGGGCAAAACTTTTATGGAGGATTACGTGATGAGAAACGGTTTACGGACGTTTTTACTAGTGCTCCTCGCGCTAGGCGTCTGCTCAGTTCCCGTTTTCGCTCAAACGGGCTCGACCGGCTCTCTCTCGGGAACCATTGTGGACCCGAAGGGCGCCGTTGTGGCCGGGGCTTCTGTGAAGATCGTCAGTAAGGCGACCAGCCAGGAGTTTACTGCGCAGACATCGGAAGACGGCACATTTACAATTCCAACTCTGACCGCCGGCCTGTATACGGCCACCATAACGGCAGGCGGTTTCAAACAAACGACAGTTACCGATATCAAGATCGACGTTGGCAAGCCCTCGAGCATTAACGTCGAATTAGAGATCGGCGCGGCCAATGAGATCGTGACAGTAGTCGGCGGTGGCGAGCTGCTGCAAACGCAGACGGCAACCGTCGGTACTACGTTGACCGGTCGTCAGATTACCGACCTGCCAACTGCTTCCCGCGATGCGTTGGACCTCGTGCTCGCGCTGCCCGGCACTACGACCCCGGGACGTCCGCGTACCTCTTCGGTAAACGGCTTGCCGAAAGGCGCACTGAACATCACCCTCGACGGTATCAATGTTCAGGACAATCTACTCAAATCGAGCGATGGTTTCTTTACCTACGTTCGCCCCCGCACGGACGCCATTAGCGAGGTGACACTTTCGACTTCGAACCCGGGCTCAGAAAGCTCGGCCGAAGGTGCGGTCCAGATCAAGTTCGTCACGCAAGGCGGTTCCAATGATTATCACGGTGGTGTTTACTGGTATCACCGCAACCCGGCGTTGAATGCGAACTACTGGTTCAACAACCGCGACCTCGCTCCGGATCCGGTAACCAAGAAAGCGCCGCAACAGCGCATTCTATTGAACCAGCCGGGCGGCAAGTTTGGTGGTCCAATTACGATTCCAGGATTGTTCAACGGCAAAGACAGAGCGTTCTTCTTCGTTAACTACGAAGAGTATCGCTTGCCGGAAAAGAGCCCGCCGCGTACGAGAAACATTTTCAGTACTGCAGCGCAGTCCGGCATCCACCGGTTCACCACTTCGCTTCCGCCGTGTTCGACGGTTGCGACCCCGAACAACGGAAGCAACTGTTACGACCCACTCCCGAATTCATTTACCACCTGCACCGTTGGTGGTACTCGAACCTGCTCCACCAATGTTTTTTCGCTGGCAGCAGCGGGCGGTCTCATTGCAAACACGGATCCGACCATCGGCGCGTTGCTCGGAGACATTCGCAGTTCACTGCAAGGCGTGAACGCAGTTTTCCAGACAACGGGCAATCCGAACATCGAGCAGGCCACCTTCTTCAATGCCGGCGGCCAAACCAGACGCTTCCCAACTGTCCGCTTCGACTTCAAACTCACGGACAAGCATCACATCGAGAACATTTGGAACTACCAGCAGTTCACTTCGGTAGTCGACTTCCTGAACGGCGTCGACCCGGCGTTCCCCGGCTTCCCGAACTTTGGCAGCCAGGATTCAAACCGTTTCTCGAACGCGACTGCCTGGCGTTGGACCGTCACGAACAACATCGTGAACGAAGCACGCTTTGGTTTGACTGGCGGTTCGGTACTGTTCTTCCCGCAAGTCAACGCAGGACAGTTTGCGAATCAGAATGGCGTCAGTCTCGCTATCAGCTCTGCTGGTGCGTCGAACGCCACGATCGTTACCGGTCCCCAACGACGCAACTCGCCGGTGAAGCAATTCACTGACAACCTCAGTTGGTCCAAGGGCAACCACTCGTTTAATTTCGGCGCCAGCATCACGCGCGTGAACTTCTGGCAACAGTTGGTCACGGTTGTTCCGACTGTGAATTTCGGTATCAGCGGCACGCTCGCTGGTGATCAGACAGCCTTCGCTGCGTTTGCCCCCTTGTCGAATATTGGTCAGCAAGGCAACGCGGCTTCGTTGTACTCAACGCTCGCCGGTCGTATCTCTTCCATCACTCGCAATGCGCGCTTGAGCGAAGACACGAACAAGTACACGTTGCAGGGCGACCTGATCAGTCGTGCTCAACAAACCGAGTACGGCACGTACGCTCAGGACACGTGGCGCATTCGTCCGAACGTCACGTTGACGCTCGGCCTGCGTTGGGAAGTTCAGGGACCATTTATTCCGGGCAACGACACCTATGCACGGTCTTCGAGCTTTGCGGGATTGTATGGTGTGTCGGGTGAGGGTAACCTCTTCAAGCCCGGAACACTGACCGGCAGTCCAACCAGCCTCGTGCTCTTTAACGAAGGCTCGTCAGCGTACGACACAAGGTACGACAGCTTCGCTCCGAGCATCGGCGTCACCTACAGCCCGAACTTCGACGGCGGTTTCATGAAAACGTTGTTTGGAGAATCAGGCCGAACGGTGCTACGCGGCGGCTTCTCGGTCGCTTACGTTCGTGAGGGCGTAAACACATTCCAGAGCCTCTATGCTGCTAATGCGGCGAGTGGTGCGCAGTTGGCCGGTGGCACGATCAGTGCGACACAAAACATCACCGGAGCACCGTTCCCGCTGAGTTTCGGAAACTATATCCGGAACGGTTTGCCGGCTGGTCCAACCTTCCAGCAGGAGCCGGTCTACCCGAATCAGGGAGGTATCACCGACTCCATCAACGAATTCCTGCCCAATCTCAAGATTGGACGTGTTGATTCGTTCAGCTTTGGTATTCAGCGAGAACTCAACTCGAACAACGTCATCGAAGTTCGATACGTTGGCAATCGCGGACACAATCTGTGGAGACAATACGATCTCAACGAAGTGAACGTGATCGAGAACGGCTTCTTGAATGAATTCCGTCTCGCACAGCAAAACGTGCTGGCGAACCTGGCCAACAATCGCGGATTCAACTTCCGCTACTTTGGTCCTGGTACCGGCACCTCGCCGTTGCCAATCTTCCTGTCGCACATCAGTGGTGTGCCGATGGCTAACGCAGGCAACTGCACTGCAGGATCTGGTAGTGGTTCTTGCGCCTCGCTGTATTCGAACTCGCTTTTCGCGAATACGACGTTGCTCAACTTCCTGAATCCGCTTAATCCGCAAACCGGCGGCGGCGGAAACTCGGGCATTGGCTACTTCGGAATGGCGGGCATCCTTGCAGGTACTGCGAACGAAAGCTTGTTCGCCGCCAACAAGATTGCCGCCGGCCTTCCGGCCAATTTCTGGGTCGTCAATCCTGGCAAGCGCGGTGGCGCGTTCCTGATTGATAACAGCAGCCAGACCTGGTACGACGCGGTGACTTTTGAATTTCGTCGTCGCATGTCGAAAGGTCTGCTGACCCAGTTCAACTACACGTTCGGAAAAGCGTTGGTCAATAACTACGCGAGCAGTTCCGCCGTGTTTGACCAACCCTCTACGATTCGTGACATGTCGTTCGAAAAGAACCATGCGCCATTCGATATTACCCATGGCGTGAAGGCCAACTTCATTTATGAGCTTCCGGTTGGACGTGGAAGACAGTTCTTCTCCGGCGCCAATGGTTGGGTCGACAAGCTGATCGGCGGTTGGGGCTTCAACGGCAACATCCGCATTCAGAGTGGAACACCCTTCTCGTTCGGCAACGTGCAACTCGTGGGCATGACAAAGGACGACCTTCAGGATGCAGTTGGTATTTATCGCGGTCAGAAAGATGCCGACGGCATTGTTCGTGGCAACGTGTTCTTCCTGCCGGAAGACATTCGCCTGAACACGTTCAGGGCAAACAGCATCACCTTTACTTCGGCTGGTGCAGCCTTTACCCAGGGTGCGCCAACGGGCCGCTTCATCGCTCCGGCGGGATTCGGCAACTGCCAGCAATCTTTCGTTGGCGGCTGCGGGTTCGAGAGACTCGTTCTCAAAGGACCAGCGTTCTTCCGTTCGGACCTGAGCATTGTCAAGAAGGTAAACTTCACGGAAACCACCAACCTCGAATTGCGTGGCGAATTCCTGAACGCCTTTAACAACATTAACTTCCTCGTTGGCAACGCCAGCAATGACGTTAATGAAATCGGCGGTTTTGGCGCTGCCACCTTCGGACGTTACACAGCAGCCTACCAGGACATCTCGACAACGAATGATCCCGGCGGCCGTCTGGTCCAATTGGTTGTCAGATTCAACTTCTAACAGAGTTGACTGCAACTGTTGTTTTGGGGAGAGCAGATTTCGATCTGCTCTCCTCAGTTCTTAGTCGAGCCTGGCTTCGCAACTCGTTCCTCGCCAGCCTCCCCGGAGGCCAAGATGAAAACTCTCGAGCGGAGAAGTTTTCTCTCCTTAATTTCCAATGCGGCAGTTGGTTCGGCCCTTTACCCTGCCTTAACACTCGGTAAACAAAACACTCAAGTCGTCAAACCGATCAGCAACGGCACCTGCTGGCTGGACGTTTGTGCCCCTTTCATCATTCAAGACGCTGCCCTCGGAATTGACTCTGAGATCGTGCTGACCGCCGACAACTTCATCGGCGCAGCGGGTTATGCAGACGGCGCGGACGCAACTGAGTATCAGGTTTATCTTTACGACTTCGAAGGTCATCCACTCGGCGAGAATGGTCTGGCGCGAAGCTTGACCGCGGAGGCGATGCGCACAACCGTCATCCCGGTCGGTGAGCTCGTTGGACCACGTAAGAGTTTTTGGGGTGGCCTGAAGATCCGCCTGCGGCCCAGGACGCGCACCCCCACGCATGCGAGCGATCTCTTCAGCTCTGCGTTCGTGCGCTGGAAGAGCCGCGATTCGTTTACCAACGTGCACGCCAATCCCGATCCGCTGCAGTGGCAACGCCCGGACAGTTTTTTCTACTCGATGCCGTTCCCGCCGCTTGACGATTACGAATGCGTCTACAGTCTTTTCAATCCGTACTCGGAACGGAGTAGCGGCGCGGTAACACTCTACGATCAATTCGGCGCGACGGTGAAACAGCTTCCATACGATCTGAATCCGCATTCGTCACTGCTGGTCGATTTGCGCCGCGCTGAGTACGCGCGCAGTCTCGATGAGACGTTCAACGCGAAACGAAGTGCTCATGCGAGCCGCGCGGGGACGCGCGGGGGGACTATCGCGATCACGAATCGTCAGGGTTCGGTGAAGAACTTCGGTTACATGCTGATCCGGCACGCGGATACTCCGCGCTTCAGCATCGAGCATCCGATTCACCAGCAACCGTACAACCCGACCGCCGCGAGAGTGCCGTTTGATTCCTCCGGCCGATTCAAAGCGCATAATGTGCTGTATACGCCGCTCGTGTTTCGGTCGAAAAAGATCGGCGGCGTGACGCTCGAGTCGCGCTTTCATCTGAGTTCGGGTGCGCCGGTGGAAGAGGTTCTCTGGTTGAATCCTTTTATTACTGACGCCAGCGGCAAAGTCGTTTGGCAAACCGGCGGCGGCTCGAAACTCCCGGGTTCCATTCCCGAGCGACAGATCGAACGCGGTGC
>JAICGZ010000245.1 GCA_025922875.1 Pyrinomonadaceae bacterium | reverse complement strand
GTGCTACTGAATTTCTGGGCCACGTGGTGCCCGCCATGTCGCGCCGAGATGCCGGACCTGATCAAATGGCAGCGTCAATTTCGAAGCCAGGGTCTACGTGTGCTCGGCATCACATACCCACCTACACGCCTGACGAAAGTGCGGCAGTTCACTCGCGCAATCGGTGTAAACTACCCCATCCTCGTAGGCTCTAAACAAACCAGGGCGCTGTTCGATTCTGGCGAAACAATGCCTTTCACCGTGATCATCGATCGCGAAGGCCGCATTAAGGATCGCATTGAAGGTATCATCCTGCCTGAGGAGTTCGAGGAGAAGATAAAACCACTGATTGCGGATTCCGTATCGCTCAATCCTTGAACGCGGCGCAAGGTGATTCGTCGAGACTCACCACCATCGCCGAACTAAGCCGGTACGCGAGGTAAACTCTCCAGCCGCTTCCTGTCTTCACACGGGATCGTACTGAAATCCGCTTTTATCTCTTCGGGAGTGGAAACTTTGAAGGTGGGTTCTTGAGCACCTGCCGGAATTGCGACACAGCAAAATGAGAACCGCGAAACGTGAGGTGAAACGCACGAATGAATGAGACTCGATTATCAAGATTTAGTTGTAGTTCCTTTCTGGAGCTTGCTTGTAATATTCGTTCATGAAACTTACACGCCGGAAGTTCGTCCAACGCCTTGCAGTCGGTACAACCTTATTAACCGGCTCGTCCGCGGTCGCGAATTCCGCGCCACGTTCCTCCGGTGCGAAGGAACTGCGGCCCAACATAATTTTTATTCTGGCTGATGACTTAGGTTGGGGTGATCTCAGTTGTTATGGGCGACCTGACTACGCCACTCCGAATCTCGATCGGCTGGCCTTGCAAGGCACGAAGTTCACCGATGCCTATTCCGCGTCCGCTGTTTGCACACCCACGCGATGCGGATACATCACCGGCCGATACCCGGCGCGATTCAGAATCGGTTTGGAAGAACCACTAATCGCCACCAACTCGAATGTTGGTTTGGAGCCAAACCATCCGACAATTGCATCCTTTTTGAAGCAAGGTGGTTACGACACCGCGCTGATCGGGAAGTGGCATCTTGGCTTCCGTCCGGAGTGGGGCCCAAACGCACATGGATTCGACGAGTTCTTCGGCATCCTCGCAGGCGCAGGCGACTACTTCTTACACAAAAACGGACTCGGCACTCCCGACTTGTACGAGAATCTGACTCCCGTGGAGCGCAATGGTTATCTCACCGATCTACTCACGGAACGTGCAGTTAATTACGTGAAGAAAGCGCGCAGCAATCCTTTCTTCCTGAGTCTGCATTACACCGCTCCGCACTGGCCGTGGCAGGCGCCAAAGGGCGGCGAAACAATCTCCTTCACAGCTCAAACACCGGAACCGACGAAGATGGCCGCAGGCGGATCTCTGAAGTTATATGCCCAGATGATGAAAAGCCTGGATGACGGCGTGGGCCGGGTGATGCAAGCGGTCAGAGCTGCCGGCATTGATAAAAACACTCTGGTGATCTTCACCAGTGACAACGGTGGTGAGCGGTTCTCATATCTGTGGCCATTCTCCGGACAAAAAGGCGATCTGCTTGAAGGTGGCATTCGTGTGCCCGCGATTGTTCGTTGGCCCGGCGTCGTGCCCGCTAATCGCGTAACACACCAGATGGCCATAACAATGGATTGGACCGCCACAATGCTCGCGGCCGCGAAAGCAAGTGCCCCTGCTGATCAGGCGCTGGACGGAATCGATCTGCTGCCCATAATCAAAGGTACAAGCCGAGCATTTGATCGCACCTTCTTTTGGCGGATCTATTCGCGGGACGCAGTGCGCGACGGCAAATGGAAATACGTTCGCGATGGCGACGTTCGCAAACTTTTCGATTTATCGCTCGATCAACGTGAGCAGGCAGATTTTAGTCGAACGCATGCGGACGTCCTGCAGCGACTGACAAGAGAATTCGACAAATGGAACGATCAGATGCTGCCTCGCCCGCCCGCGCGACGGTAAAGGCCTCTCTCTTACTCGTAGCGGAGTGTTTCCAACGGATCGACTCGCGTTGCACGACGCGCTGGCAAGTAACACGCGAGCAGAGTTACGCCCACGAGCAGCGCTGTAACGAGTCCAATCGTGAGCGCATCGCTTGTCGTCAGTCCAACCAACATACTCGATAACAGTCGCGCCACGGCAAGCGACGCCGGGACGCCAATGACAACGCCAATCACGACGAGCTTCATGCCCTGTCTCAACACGAGAGTCAGAACGTTGTGTGCCTGTGCCCCAAGCGCCATGCGAATTCCGATTTCGCGTGTGCGTTGGACCACGGTCCACGCCATCACACCATACAACCCAATGATTGCGAGCGTGACAGCCAACGCACCGAGTGCAGTCGCTCCGTGTGACGCGGCCGACATGATGGCCTGTTCTCTCGCGATTCTCTCTTCGAACGTTCTGACGAGCAGTCGCAGCACAGGCTCGACGGCATAAGCCTCACGGCGCGCAAGATCTTTCAGCGTCGCAGCGTCAGTCGTGGTACGCACCAGCAGCCGCGTATCCATTTCTCCCGCGGAAGCGCCCGGAACATAAACCATGAACGACGGTGTTTCTCCGGATCGATAAATCTGATTGTCGCGCGAAACGCCGATCACCTGCGCCGCAGAAAAGATCATTTCGGTCGCGCCCTCGCCTAACGGTTGTTCTACGCGTAATGACTTTCCGAGCGCGTTCTGGCCAGGCCAAAGGTTACGGGCAGTCGATTCACTGACGATCAGCACCGGCGCCCGGGCGGTCACTTCATCCGCTGTGAACCCGCGTCCGAGAACGAGCGGCGTACCAATTGTGTCAAGATACGTCGACGGAATTCCTTCCAGCTCTACGCTGGAGTACTGGTTTGGACCACTCCCGCCGTGGTCCAGCAAAGTGACGATGCCGCGGTTGTTAAACTCGCGGTCGAGGCTGACGCTCTTGACGCCTGGCAGCGCGGCGAGCCGCGTCATTAGTTGCTGCTGAAACACCTGCGCACGTTCGGCGTCATAACCACTCAGTTCCAAACTATAATCAATCGACAGCAGGTTCTTTGCGTCGTATCCCGGATCAGTTGCCAGGTTGAGTTGGACACTGCGCAGTAAGAGTCCGGCCGGAATCAGCAGCACAAAACAGATCGCAACTTGAGCAACAACAAGCGCGCCGCTCAATCGTGATCGCGCTGAGCGTCCAGTTGCGGTTGAGCCCTCCGACTTGACCATTCCAATCAGATCGGGACGAGTCGCGCGCAACGCGGGAACGAGACCAAAAGCGAGTCCGCTCAGTAACGCAAGCCCAAAGGAATAAGACAGGACGCGCCAGTCAGGCGTGAGATCGATATTGACGCGGAGCATCTCTGCGCCACCGTAGCGCACGAAAACCACGGACAGGAACAGGTTCAGACTCCACCAGGCAAGCATCACTCCAGCGAGACCGCCCACCACACTCAACGCCAAACTCTCGGTCAGTAGCTGTCTAACTATTCGCCAACGACTAGCGCCCAGGCACAGTCGCACGCCGATCTCCTTCTGTCGTGCGATCGCTCGCGCGAGTTGCATGTTCGCGATATTGAAGCAGGCGATCAGCAGGATTAGAGCGGTGGCTCCGAGTACCATGCCGATAAGCATCCACGCTTCGAAGGGAACTTTAAGATCGTTGACGGGGTCGACGGCGATTACGGGTTTGCGGTCAGTGCTCGATTGAGTGTCGAGTTGGCCCAACAGCACATTCATCTCGGCGCGCGCTTCAGCCGCGGTCGTGCCTGGCTTTAGACGCGCGAAGACGCTGACCCACGGAAAGTCGCGTCCGCCGTACCAGTCGCGTTTTTCAAGAGCGACATGTTCAAAACGGTCCGTCGACATCGCGGCGCGCATCGAGAGTGGCATCCAGACGTCGGGCATCTCATGTCTGAGGCCGACGAACTCCGGATGCGTTATTCCGATAACGGTGAATGGTTTTCCGTTGAGCTTGATGCTGCTGCCCACAAGCTGCGGATCACTGGCGAAGCGCCGCTCCCAGAACCCATGAGTCAAGACAACGACGGCATCTCGACCGGGAACACTGTTCTCTTCGGCTGTGAAGAAGCGTCCGAGATGCGAGCTGCCGCCAAGCATCGCGAAGTAGTTGTCCGAAACGAAGTTGCCGACGATTTCTTCAGGGTCGCTGTTGGGTCTGTTTTCGCCGAGAAGAAAACGCTCATCCTGGAAAACGGCCAGGACATCGGAGAACGATTGATTGCGATCGCGAATATAGGCGTAGGCGGGAAATGAAAGGATGTCCATTCGCCGGGGGCCGTCTTCGAACTCGAGGCGCACAATCGACTCCGGCTGCTTGACCGGCAGCGGACGTAGCAGGATGTTGAATACACTGAAGATTGCCGCGTTGACGCCAATCCCCAGCGCGAGCGTCGCGACAACGACGAGTGTGAAGCCGGGTCGTTTCAATAAACTGCGAAGACTGTAGCGTAAATCTTGAAGCATATGTGTGTGCTGTTAAGAGTTGATTGCCTGGATCGTCAGGCTCAAGTTATTAAACGACAGCGCCGTCTTCGGCATTAACAAGTCTTGCTTGTCAGTAGTTTTTCCACTCGAAGAGCAACGGTTCCGCGGTGTCGTTTAACCATGTGATCAATTCTGCGCCCAGGCGATTGAAATCGGCAGGCAGTCCGGGGAGGAAGAAATGGGCTTCAGCGCGAATTGGGGGATCGCCGCGCACCTCGGATTCGAATTCCAAAGCAGAGTAGCCGGTGGGTTTCAAGAGGAAAGCTCGCATCCGAAAATAGTCATGCCACTTCGGATCTGTGGCTCCGGATTCCAAAACCACTTCCGCGTCCGCGCCTTGTGGGAAGTCCTTTAGCCCGGCGGCGAATGCTTCCAAGTCCTGTGGGTAGAGATATGTTTCGTGATATGCCGCGTGTTTGGAGCTGGTCGCTCGCACGGCCAACTGAAACATGCCGTCATCGTCTATCCACACGACTTTAAACTGAACGGAGTTCATTGTTCGAACGGTTCGATCCAGGAGGAACAGTCGCGCGAGAACTACAGTGCCAGCCGGTTCATCGCGTAACAATCGCTAAGTCGGGCCAGCGTACGGCCATGCTCTCACCTACTTCGAGCTTGGACCAATGAGAGCTCAGTTCATCCAGGTGTTTGAAGATTTTGTTGAGCTTCTTTTGATCGAGCGCACGCAATTCCGCCGCGCCGCCGGCATTAGTGACTTGCGCTGCGTTCTTAGCCATCGCAGCAGCACGTTTTTTCAGCTCGGTTGATTGAGAGCCAGCCAGCCATTCGTACCAGCAAATGTAAGTGGCTCGCTCAGAGAGGGCCGATTCGTCTCGTCCTTCTCGCAACAGTTTCGCACCGCGAGCTTTGATACGAGTTCTGGCCCGCGCCGTCTCGCGCGACTTTTTGTCGACGTTAAGCGGAAGATGAAAGGTCCCAGCATCCCCACCCGCCGCCAACTGTCCAAAGAGACCGCGAGTGAGTCTGAGTTGAGACTCCACGACCAGATGCATCATGTCGTGCGGAATCAGCTTGTCGTAACCCGGCGCCGGATCCATCACCAGATCAGCAAGCCCCGGGCGTTGCGCCTCTACTGAATACCTTCTCTGACCAGTGCGGCGAAATACGAGGATCATTTGTCCGTGGAGCTCCAATACTCATAGTCACTCTTTTCACGTTTCAGGGGCTCAGCCGCTGCGGACGTCATCCATACATTGAGGGAAGCAGCAAGCGAAACGTCAGAGTTGAAATACTTACGTTTGTTCCAATAATTCAGTTCCCGCGAGAAGAACGCCGCAGAACAAACTCCGCCTCGGTGAAAGCTAATGCTGAATTTACCGGTCGCACGATGCTTCGGCCGTACAATAATCTCGCCCAACCCAAGAACGACGGACCATCCTTCCGGCTTACTGCGTCGAAGATCCTTAGCGAGTGTTTTCAGGTCGTTCGGGTCTTCACGTTTCAGCATACAACTTTGTTCTTAGGGTGATGGAGCCTGGATTGTTGATCATAATGATCCTCCGTTGCCATGTCTCCGGCAGTCTAGTAAAAGTGGACCTTAAAAAGGACCACGACGTTCCATGGGAAAGAACAGACTCGAGGCGTTCAGTGATGGCGTGATCGCCATCATCATTACGATCATGGTGTTGGAGTTGAAGGTGCCCCACGGCGAGGGGTTCGAGACTCTCGTGCCGTTGATCCCCATATTCTTCAGCTACCTTTTGAGCTTCGTCTATCTTGGTATCTATTGGAATAATCACCACCACATGCTTCATGCAGTGCAAACGGTCACAGGGACGATCCTGTGGGCCAATCTGCATCTCTTGTTCTGGCTGTCGCTCGTGCCTTTCGCGACCGGCTGGATGGGTGAGAACCACTTCGCACCTGCACCCTCAGCGCTGTATGGGTTGGTGCTGCTGATGGCCGGGCTCGCCTATTTTATACTCCAGCAACTAATCATCGCGTCGCAGGGTCCCGGCTCCATAGTCAAAAGAGCAGTCCGACGCGATTGGAAAGGCAAGCTGTCGCCGGTGCTGTACGCGGTTGCTATTCCGATGGCTTTCTGGTGGAAATGGATCTCGCTGGTGATTTATGTGGTCGTTGCGCTGATATGGCTCATACCGGACCGGCGCATCGAGAAGTTACTGAGAAGCGCAGACACATAATTTGCCTGACGCGTTCAAGCTAACTTGCCTTCAGCAATCGTTCGAGTTCCCGCTTCATTTCCTCGAGGGGTCGGGCCGCGTCCGGGCGGTTGATGATGTTTTTCATTTCGTAAGGGTCGGCTTTGAGATCGTAAAGCTCGTCCATGCCGTCGAGTTCGACGTAGTGGATGTATTTCCAACGGTCGGTGCGGACGGATTTGTAACCCATCTTCTGAATGCGCGGGAAAACTTTGTCCGAGTAGTACTCGATCAAAAACGACCGTCGCCATTCGCTTCCTGAACCTTTCAACAGCGCGACAAGCGAACGTCCTTGCGCCGTGGGCAATGGAGAAACACCGGCGAGGTCCAGCAACGTCGGAGCGACGTCGATGTTCAGTGCAAACTCATCGCGGATCGTGCCCGCTTTGATCGCCCGCGGATAGCGCACCAGCAGCGGCATACGGATCGATTCTTCATACGCCAGCCGGCGCTCCACACTCAACCCGTGTTCGCCGTAAAAGTAACCGTTGTCGCTGGCCAGAACGACGACCGTGTCATCAAGCTGGTTCGTCTCTTTGAGCGCTTTCAGAATCTCGCCGACTCCTTCTTCGATCGCCATCAGTGATCGCAGACGGCCCAACACGACCTCATCCGAGCTCGCAGTTTTGGCGCTCAAAGGCGGGAGATCGTTGATCGCTCGCTGCAATGCGGGCTTTCCTGCCGGCGAACGCATCGCGTTGGGCCGCCGCGGAACTTTCTTTCCGACAAACAAGTTGCGGTGTCGTTCAGCGGGTATGAAGCGTTCGGCTTCGGCCAGGTTCACACTGCCGTCGCCATGCTGCATCACTTCGGGATGAATCGCTTTGTGTGCAAGGTAAATGAGAAACGGCTTGTCGCGGCGTCGCTTGATAAACTCAACAGCGTATCCATTCAGCAGGTCCGTGATGTATCCGCGGCCATTCACGTCATTGCCGTCTTCGTTGATTTCGGGGTCGATGTACGAACCTTGTCCTTTGAAACTCACCCAGCGATCAAAACCCGGTCGCGGAGAATCGTCGTTCCCCATGTGCCATTTGCCGATGAAGGCCGTCGCGTAACCTGATTGCTGCAACAGCAGCGGAAACGTGATCAGTTTGTGGCTCGCGACCGATCGATCGACGTTATCAGTTATGCCGTGCCTGTGCGCGTATTGCCCGGTCAGGAAACTGGCGCGTGACGGCGAGCATAGCGGAGTCGTCATGAAAGCATTGCGAAACAGCGCGCCTTCCCTGCCAATCCGATCGATGTGCGGAGTTTTGATAAACGGGTGACCGGTGATACCCAACTCATCCCAGCGCAAGTCGTCGATGAGGATGAAGATTATATTGGGCCGACGCTGTTGCCCCGCCGGCTGCGCGAAGTTCATTGACGCCGCCGCGAACATCAACAGGACCACGATTGTCGTTACTAAGCGCTTCCTCATATCAACCCTCACAACGGCTAGCGCCGTCTTTTCATACTGTACGACGTGTACTCGATTGCCTCGCGCGGCTCGCCACTCCGGTAAAGTTGTAACAACTCCTTGCGGCGGTTGATCTCTCTCTCATCTACATCGGAGTCTTGAATCAGGTGCTGAAGATCTGCCTCGACTTCTTCTTTCGTTTCATTCTTGAGGCACAGCAGCGTCAAGCCAGTGAACGGGAAGCGCTCGAAGTTCTCGATGAGAAACTCGCGCAGCGCGGGGCTGCGACGAAGGTGAAACATGATGATTCGATCGACGCCGCGAACCGGGTATTCCGGAAAGGCCGCTGCGTGCATTAAGGCGGAAGCGAAATTATTGAGGATGAGCTCCGCCGTCGCTTTGATCTCATCCAACGAGACCTCATCGCCCGCCTGCCACTCAGCCTCGCTGTAAAAATATGGTCGCAGTTTCGGGTGCTCGACAAAGAGCCGCAGATGATTCGAGGTCTCAGTGACAGCGCGTGGGATCAGGTAGAGATCGGGCTGTTTCTGAGCAATCTCCAACTGGCGTACTGCGGTATCGATCTGGTCCTTGGCAATGCGAAGCTGCTTCCGGAAGATCGAGAAGTTCAAGAGGCCCACCAACACGAGCAGCAGTGTGGCCATGAAACTAAGCACGCCGATCAGCGTTTCAAACCCCATGAAGAGGGATGATAATCCGAAACAGGAAAGTCTTTACGAGAAAAGTTGGGGATTCTTCGAGGTTGGGGAACTTCAGACGAATTGACTGAGATTCCCCACGATGGTCTAACACCCCGAATTACGATTGGTGGTCTAGCAGGTGACCGTGTTTCCGTCCGGATCCGTGCAGCCATACTCCCAGTCGAAAAGACCGTTACGCTTGATGATGAAACATTTCTTACGACCGCAGATGCTCACGGTGATCGTCAACCGTGGCTTCTTCTTCGACGGAGACTCCATATCAAGGCTGAACGAAACTTAATTAATTAGAATTGGCGCTTTGTTACTCACCGCCCCGCGGACCGTGACGCTGACGTTCACATTGCCGGCGCCAGTGAGCGTGTCTGGAAGACGAACCATTACCTCCGACATCCAGCTCAAGCTTTTTGCTCGCGCTGTTGCCTCAACAGGTAAGTCGAACAAACGCTGCTGCGAGTCCTCCGCCTGGGCCGTCACAAACTGCAGATCGGCCGGCCCGAGCAAAACACCGACTACAAACAGCGTGATCCTCGTTCGACCGTCAGCGGCGATAGGGTGCGAGGCTGGAACGCGGAACGGCTCATTCGTTGTCATCACCGACTCTAGTGCGACCGCGCGTCCAGTATTAGTGAGGAGTAACTGCGGCACTGGTGGTTCATTCCCGGCTCGTCGTTGTCCGAAGGAGAGATTGTCCATCAGCACGCTCGGAGTCGGCTCCGGAAAGTCGAGAGTGATTACCAACGACTGGATGGGCTGATCGGAAACGAAGCCGACGAACGTCGAATTGTCCGACGCGTTCATCGTGACGCTCTCGCCGGAGGAGATCGATAAGATCATCGGCATGTTGAACTGGTCACACCCAACAGCGGTCGTGCCCGGTGGAAGGAATATTGTTAGACGCACAAACTCGATCAAGGTCCGTGCGAACAGGAGCTTGTTGCCATTTTGGCCGGTGACGATTTCCTCCCCGGCACCGAGGTTATGGAAGAAGACGCCATCAATCTCCAAAAACCCCAAACCGTCCGGGACGTTCGGGGTAGCATTGAAATCGATGTGATTTAGATTCTGTGAGGCAGCATTAAAGGAGGCTCGGTCACGAAAGACCGCGGCGTCGGCGCGACTGGCTGCCACGCAACAGACCAAAACCACAATAGCGGGAGGAAGAAACCGTTTCACCATGAAGTAAGCCTCGAAAGCTCCGCGGTCCCGCCTTAGTCTACGCGTGATTGCTGGTCGGTGGCCAACAATAATCACACTACGCCTTGCTGAGGCGACGGCTTCAGTCTTCTGGCGAGGTTGTTCTGGCCGAGCTTCTAACGCTTACTGATTATCGACTGTTCCCTCGATGACGGCCTGTATGCCGGTAGACACGTTGGAAAAGAAATCGAAACCCGTAATCGCCTCGACCTGATCCACGCT
>JAICGZ010000244.1 GCA_025922875.1 Pyrinomonadaceae bacterium | reverse complement strand
ATAACTTGACAGAGGAGAAACGTATGGCGAAGTTGATACTTGGTTTTGTTTTGGTTCTCGGGATCATCGTATCGCTGGGGGTGACAGTAAGCGCGCAGCGTTCGGTTGCTGGTTACTGGAAAACGGGCGGCGTGGGAATGATCAACGAGGTCAACACCGTTACCGGCCAGACAAAGAACAATCGCGGCAATACGTTCTCCTACAAGTTTGCTGCAGACGGCACCTATACATTCGTAGGCTACATGGAATCCACGATGTTTGGTTGCACCACGAGCCTTTTCAACGAAATCAACGGTCGCTACCTGGTTGACGGGACCACCATCTTTCTGAACCCCTCGCGCGACTTCTGGAAAAACACGTATTCGTGCTTCCCGAATTCAAACAGGTCGCAGACGAAGACTCCGACGAAAAAATCGCTGGAATTCCGTTTCAAGACCGATGAGTACGGCAAAGACTTCATCTGCCTGAACGACGCCGGCGCCGAGACCTGCTACAGACGCGAGGAGGAATAATGGCGATTAGTTGGAGCAGGGTGCAATCCTGCTCCAAATAAACGCTGCGCGGCTTTGTGTTCAGGCGTTAGTGAATTGCAGCGAGTAAGCGAGGCCGCATGATGTCGAATCTAAAGCACACTCCATTCGGACACCGAAACCAGATCACGCTCCGCGAATTTTCCGTAAGCGCGGTCACGAAACTTCTGGACCTGGCTGCTTCCGCCGGCACAGTTAGCGAGTGAATCTCCACTTGCGATGGTAGCTCAGTCGCAACTTTGCCTCCCTGGTCTATAAGTTGTACTCGCCCTTCGGTCCTTCCGACCTGGCTAGCCTGGACAAAACCCTTCAGCCGGTAGTAGCCCGCAGGTATACGAGGCTCCTCCGAAGAAATAAACGCATAGCCGATCTCCACGCCGTTTGCGTGCGCGGTGGCTGGAATTTGCTCCCACCCAGCGATCGGTGCGCCGGTAATCGTTTCGGTCCCGCGCGACAAAGTGAACACCTCTTCCGGATGAATGTTCACCCCGGCGTCCTTGCTGGCTTTCACCAACTGCTCACCGGGACTTTGAGCTTGACCCGAGGAATTCGTGGGACTCGCGGTTGGTTGACATGCCGAACCACCCAAGAGCAATAGACTGATCGACAGCACTCCCGCGGCAAGGTACAAAGTGCGCCGTTTCAGTAATGGATTGGTTGTTTTCATTTGACTCTCCTTTGCGTGAAGCGTGAGAAATCGGGGCTTTCAGACCTGCGGCCGCCAGCCATGTACCCACGGCTGTCCGCAATACGTCCTTTAATTATTTATGCGAATTTGTGAGAATTTGTTTCTGGTTGACTTGGACCAATTCCCAGGCGTATAAGCGCTTCACTTAACGACTCTATGAAATACCTTCGACTCGTATCACTGCTGCTCCTGCCGTTAGTTGTTTTGGCCCAAACCCCAAAAACAGCCGGACCCAAGTTTGATATTGACGACTTCAGTAAGAAGTTTGAGGTCGCGCAATGGCTGGTAAGGTATGACACAGTGGCCTGGAAGACGACGGATCTCGTTATGGCCGGCGACAAGTCGGAGTTGGCACGCCTCGGAAGAGAATGGTTTTGTTTTCAGGATCCGAAAGGTTCGTGGCACGCAGTCTACGGAAAGCTCGAGAACTCCAAATTCGATCAAGTCTTTCATTTTGTGGTCGATGATGCCGGGAAGATCACCAGGACGACTGACAAGATCGATCAGGAGTTTCTGATCGCCTACGCAAAAGCTCTCCAACTCGCGCAGAAAAAACTAGTCGAAGCTATCCCTGCTAATTCACCAACGCACAACACCTACATAAAGCGCAACGACGATAAGACTTTTAACGTTTGGCTCTTTCCGGCGTATCAAACGAATGACGTTGCGGTGTACGGTGGAGAGTTCATCTATACAATCGATGCGACGGCTGAAAAGATAACGAAGGACGAGAGTTACTTTCAGGGTAATTTCCGTGGTTTCAACGCGAAACCTCCGCGAGAGATTTGGCTAACCTACACCGAGAAGGAAAAGCCCACCCTCGGTTCGATCTTCTTTGTCTGGTATTACAAGGAGTACTTCACCAGGATCTTCATCAAGAATGCGAAGAGCACGAGCACGGTGATCAAAGACGACAGCGAATACGTGTGGGTGCATATGGAAACCGAGCCGTCACCCGGTAATAGCAGCCCGAAACCGTGATCGCAGCGGGAACTGTCCGGCGAGCATCTAATACTCGTCAGTCTTACTGCGACCATGCGACACCTGTTCCTGTGCACGCTGATTTGTACTCTGCCGCTGGCGGCAATCGCTCAGACGAAGCGTTCCGTCACTCAGCCGCGTCAAAACAAGTCACATCTCTCGAGAAGCTCTGTCCGCGAATGGGCGAATCGCGTGATGTCCAGTGACGCGAAGGTCCGCGCAAACGCCGAAGCCGTGCTGGTCCAGGATGCGAGGCGTTCGCTGCCCTTGATGCGACAGTTCCTCAACACTGACAACGAAGATCTGCATCTCGCGACTTTCGAGATCATCCGTCGCATCGGTCCGCCCGCCATCCCGCTGCTGCTCGATCTCCTTCGCCATAATGAGGTCTCCTTTCGGCGGTTTGCCGCTGATGCTTTCATCGACCTTGTGCCCGATACGGTATCGATTCAACCAGCGTTGCGACGCGCCCTGAGAGACGACGATTCGATGGTCGCAGCCGATGCCGCTCGTGCGCTGGGCGCTTTGGGCCCCCGCGCGAGTCCTTCCGTACCAGCGCTGGTTAAGGCCCTTACGCATGAGGAACCACACGTTCGCATTTACGCAGCGGAGGCGTTGGCGTCCATCGGTCCGAAGGCGGAAGCGGCGACTAAAGATCTCGCGAGAGCTTTGCGCGATCCGACTCCCGGCGTTCGCTGGGCGGCAGGCGAGGCGCTCGCCAGCATCGGTCCGGCGGCGCAGTCAGCGGTGCCGCAGTTGATCGAAGCTCTGCAGGACAAGTTTCTTTACGTGCGCATCTGCGCGGCTGGCGCGCTTGGAAGTATCGGGCCGAAGGCAGACGCAGCACGCGAGGCGCTGAGAGCAGCCGCAAGTGATCCGGTACTGCGTCACGAAGTTGAGTGGGCGTTGAATCGCATCGCCGGATTCGAATCCGGAAAGTCCGCGATGTCGCCCGGTGTGCCCGGGCTTTCGCTTACAGCCCAACCCGCAACGACGGTCGTCGAGAACAGTAATCCTCCTGTTGATTGGGATGCGACGACCGGAAGGAACATCGTTTGGAGCGTGGAGTTGGGAAACGAGGTGTACGGCACTCCCGTCGTTGCCGGCGGCGTGGTCTATGTCGGCGCCGACAACACGCGAAAAATGGTTCCTGCCTTTCAGGATGATTCGGGCGTGCTCATGGCGTTTCGAGCGACGGATGGCGCGTTCCTTTGGCAGGACGTGTCGCCGCGAGTGGAGCGCGGTCTACGAGAGTTTCTGTTACCTTCGACGACGAGCGTTCCTCACGTTGAAGGCGACCGTTTGTACTACGTCACGGCCGAGTGTCAACTGCGTTGTCTCGACACGAGAGGTTTTGGCGATGGCGAGAACGATGGTCCATACCTGAAAGAGATCTTCACAGACAAAACGGCCGCAGACATCATCTGGGAACTCGATATGCCCGCTCTCGGTGTCTTCCCGCATGAAGCCTGCAACAGCGAAGTGCTTTCGCTGGGTGATCTGCTGCTGGTCAGTACTTCCAACGGCCAGAATGAAGGTCATACGCGCGTGCCTTCACCGCGCGCTCCGAGTTTGATCGCGGTGAACAAGCACTCGGGTGAACTGATCTGGCGCGCCATCGGAGCAGGCGATAAGGTGTTGCACGGATCGTGGTCCAGTCCGGTCGCAGCCAACGTCAACGGTCGCATGCAAGTACTCTTCGGCGGAGGAGATGGCTGGTTGCGCTCCTACGATGCAGCGTCGGGACAGGAACTCTGGCGATTTGACGGCAACCCGAAAGACGCCCGCTTGCTGCCGCGCGCCGGTGTCGTTTCGCGCGGCTCTATCATCGCTTCACCGGTCTTCGCCGGCGGCCGTGTTTTCATTGCGATGGGCCAGTCTCCCGGACACTACAACGGACCTTCGTTTGTTTATGCGATCGATCCGAATGGTCAAGGCGACGTTACGAAAAGCGGAGTGCTGTGGACGTCGCGTGATGTGGGCCGCGTGGTGGGAACGCCCATCGTCAAGGATGGTCTGCTGTACATTGGTGACCTGGGCGGAAACGTTCATTGTCTGGACGCGGCAACCGGGGCCCACCTATGGAAGCACGAGACACATGATGTTATCTGGGGATGCCTCTTGCTGGCCGGCGACCGGCTTTACGTTGGGAACTCCGGAGGCCTCATGACGGTCCTTCGTGCCGGACGGCGCAAGGAGTTGCTGGCGGAGATCGAGATGGACGCTCCGCTTTATACGCGCCCTGCCGTGGTGGGCGACGCACTTTACCTCGCCACGGCGCACCGCTTGTACCTCATCGGGCCAAAGCCTTGATCTACTTAACCCTGGATTGATCGCGGGTTCTGGAAGTACGGCCTTTTTGGGTGTTTTTAACCATGGGACTCCCAGAAACGGATGGCGGGATTGTGTGTGATGCGCTACGATGCGGCGGTACTCAGGGTCGCAAAGCGTTCGAACTCAACAACGATCGAAACCTCATTACACTTATGAAGAATAGTAACTGCTCTGTTCGGCTTCCTCTGCGGATTAGTCTTTTGCTGATCTCCGCGTTCGTACTGTTAGCGACGAGTGTTGACGTCGCCGCGCAGTCGCCGACGATTTCTGTGCGCGACGTCGTCGTTGCCGAAGGAAACTCCGGTACGACGCAGGCGACGTTTGTCGTCGCACTTTCGGCTGCAAGCTCGCAGACAGTTTCATGTTCCTTCGCCACGTCAAACGGCACCGCGACCGCTGGTTCCGACTACACTGGCAATTCGGGTTCGCTGAGTTTCGCGGCAGGAGAAGTTGAGAAACCAGTTGT
Source organism: Pyrinomonadaceae bacterium (assembly GCA_025922875.1). GTDB lineage: Bacteria > Acidobacteriota > Blastocatellia > Pyrinomonadales > Pyrinomonadaceae > PSRF01. The sequence continues at coordinate 5,320 of JAICGZ010000244.1, read as the reverse complement.
AGTCCTCGTCACCGGCGATACTGTCGATGAGGCGCAGGAAACGTTGTTTCTCGATATCTCGAATGTTCAGAACGCCACCATCGACAAGGGCCGGGGAACCGGGTTCATCATCGATGATGACGGACCGACGATTAGTATCAATGACATCAGCATTACTGAAGGCAATTCCGGTACGAAAAACGCGACCTTTACGTTGACTCTCTCTGGTCCTAGTGTTGAGGCAATCGCGATCAGAGCAATTACAGCAGCCGGCACAGCAACGGCGGCGTCTGATTACAACTCTATTAACTTAGTAGTTATCTTTCAGCCCGGGACGGTAACTCGCACCGTCGACGTCGCCATACTTGGCGACATTAACCTCGAACAGAATGAAACGTTCACTGTAAATCTCAGCGAACCCTTCGGTACGACTATCGCGGACGGCGAAGGCGTAGGCACGATTCTCGACGACGACACTCTGCTCGTGGTAGAGGAATCAGGCCCCGCACCACAGCAGGCAGCCGCTATCGACTCGTTGTTATTCACCAGAGATCCGTTCCCCGTTAAGCGAATCGCCGGCTGGTTTAATTTCCCGGCGGGTCAGGACACGCTGGTTCTGATCTTCGCGCAGAACTTGAGATTGAATCAGGGTGAGACCGCAGCTAACGTGGTCGTAAATCTCGTCGACGCGAATAACCAAAACTTTGACGTGCCTGCCACCGACGTGAGCGCAGTACCAAACACTGACTTAACCCAGATCAGGTTCAGACTTCCCGACACCCTCGCCCCCGGCACGTGCAAGGTATTGATCAAGGCACACGGCCAATCCAGCAACCAGGGCACGATCCGAATCGCACCCTAGCGTTACTGATCTAGGACGACGACTCTACCGCGCGGGCGGTTCGAACAATTCGATCGGGTTGCCATCGGGATCGTCCAACTGGATCTGTTTCCCACCTGGGCCGACTTCCATTTCGTTTCGAAAGTGCAGTCCTGCCTTTTTCAACGTTTCAATCCGAGCAGGCAGGTCGTCAACCTGCAGAATTACTCGATTCCATCCACCGGGCTCTTGCTGACGGCCATCGGGCATCTTGCGAGAACCCGAAGCGCCTGGTCCACTGAGAATCAGTTTTAGATTGCCGACTGAAACCTGCGCGAAAGCCGGCAAATTCTGCTGGTCCAACTTTAAACCAAGCTGCTCGGTGTAGAACTTCACGGAGCGACTCACGTCCTTAACCTGATATCGAACTCCCCACAACCCCTTAACAAAGCTCTGGCTGTCTGTCGCGCCCCGATCGGATTGTCTTGCTGTTTGCGTCATGAAACCTCCTATCACGATGACGATGAGACAAAGGAACAAAGCACGTGCTTTCACTTTGAACAACTCCTTCCCTTGTTTGCAGATCCGCCAGGGGGCCAAAATCCACTCTACAAATCTGATGTCGCAACGTCTTCTCCATTTACGTTGCATTTCTCCTGCGATTTCTTTTCAGCGCCTGGTGTTCAATTAATTGTTGTAATTAACTTAATCCTTCACGTAGTATCCCGGATGAGCTACGGTGTGTATTTCGTCAGCGATCTCGCGGTTGTGTCCTTTCAAACGGTAACGAAATCCTTCCTTGGGATTCACCTTAACCTGAATCGTTGGTCAGGAATTTATGTCCACTAATCAAACTGTAGTTGGAGCTTCGGCGTCGCTTCGAGCTGTCATTTCCGCTGCGACACGAGGTTTGGTGGAGCGTGAAGCGCTCGTCGAAATGGTTGCGCTTTCCGCGGTCGCCGAAGAGCACGTACTCGTCATCGGACCGCCAGGAACGGCGAAGAGCGAAGCCGTGCGACGAATCGCCCGCGCGACCGGCGGCCAGTACTTTGAGTACCTGTTAGGTCGTTTCACTGAACCGAGCGAGATCTTCGGTCCAGTCGATCTTCACAAACTGAAGGACGGTCTCGTTGAAACAGACACGCTCGGCATGTTGCCTGAAGCTGACATCGCTTTTCTCGACGAGATCTTTCAAGGCTCGACGGCAATTCTGAACACATTGCTCGGCATTCTGAACGAGCGCGTGTTTCGCCGCGGCCACACCAACGTCAGATGTCCGCTGCGCGTTTGTGTGGGTGCGTCAAACAGTTTGCCCGAAGATACGGCACTGGCAGCGTTCGCAGATCGATTCCTGGTCCGGTGTTTTGTCGATCCGATTCCGGATCCAATGCTGGAACAACTGCTCGAAAGTGGTTGGTCCCTCAACCAGCCGGTGGAACTGCCGACTGCGGGGTTGAGCGACATTGAAGTATTGACAGGCGCAGTGCGCAAAGCCGACATGTCAGGTGTACGACAGCTTATGGCCCAAGCGATTCGTACCCTACGTGGCGCCGGAATCACTCTCACCGATCGCCGTGCCGTTAGAGCCCAGAAGTTGATCGCGGCTGCCGCGCTCATGGCGGGGCGCGACAAACCAACCGAGGCAGATCTCTGGCCGCTCATCTTTGTTCTGCCGACGCGCGAACAGCAGAGTCTTGGCCGCGATAGTTTGCGTGACCAGCTATCCGCTACGGAGAACGCGACACTTCCGATCGCAGCAGAAGAAGCGTCGCTCGGTCCACTCGCCCGCGCGACCAGAGTGGCCCAGGCAGCAAGACAGATCCTGAGCGAGCGTCCCGACAATACGAACGCCGAACAAGACCGCGCGTGGCGTCTGCAACTGGAAGGAATCGCCAGGGAAATCGACGCCGGTTTCGTACCGGAGCAAATGCCCGCTGAATTGATCGAGTTGCGCGTGCGAATTATCGAGGTGTTGGGACAATCGAGCTAGAAACTCAGAACCCGCTTATCGCAGTGACATGGCGGCCGCGCTTTACTCCACTCACTCCGATCGGAGTTGCGGCGCGGGCAGCGGGTGCGACCAATCTGGCCCATCGCCTCTTGAGCGACTCCGATTTTCTTTCACACTACAAAGCCGTGGGTGCGCCCGGACTCCTCGTTATTCTTGGAGAAGAGAAGCACTTACCGTGGGTTGATGGAGTGGTCTACCTGGGACGCTACACGGACTCGCCTTCATTATTGCTGCCGACAAATCTCGAGCCGTCGGTGCCGGTCGCGTTGCTCGAACGATCATTGGCATTGATGCACAAGCAAAATGGTCCATGTGCGTTGTTGCTGGATCCACCTTCAATCGTTCCTCTATCAGACGCCCGAACGCTTGCACGAGCTTCCCTGATCAAATGGCTGGAGGCTGATTTATGAACCTTCCGCCACCGCTCGCACACTGGTCGGGCTATCTCAAAATCTTTCCGCCGGAAGTAAGTCTGGCACTCGATCCAATCGTTCAGCGTGTTTCGATGCTGATTGGTTCGCCACAACCACTGCTCCATGAGATCACCGGCGAACCCGACGGTTTTGACGGACTCAATCGTCGCGGAACTTACGAACGACTCTTACTGTCCGAGTGGATGCTCGCGGATGAACTCGAAGACGAGTTTATGCGGCGCGCCGTGATGGGTGAACACCTCTTTCTCAACCGCGCGCATTCATCGCCGGTGGGAACAAGAGCGTCGCTGGCACTCTTCGATGCTGGTCCAAGTCAGCTCGGATCACCGCGCGTCGCTCACATCGCGGCGCTGGTCGTTTTAGCCAACCGCGCTGATTCGGCAGGTTCCAGTTTTTCCTGGGGAGTGTTGCAGCAACCGGAAACGCCGGTCTATCGAGAGGTGAATGCCGGCAACATCAAGAGTCTTCTGGAAGCGCGCAGTCATTACGAGGTTAGCGACACGCAGGTAACAGCGTGGGAGAAGCAACTGTCGAGCTGGAGCGGATTCGATGACGTTTGGCTAATCGGCGGAAAGCGATTGTCGGGAGTTAAAACGGCCGAACGATCGTCAAGGCTCTACGTTGAAGACGTCCTTGAACCGGAAAGGCACGAACTTAAACTCTCGTCCAATAACGCTTCCGGACAGTTGTTGGAAGTAACTCTCGAACTTCCCAAAAACGAGATTAGTACGCGCATTCTGCGCGATCCGTTTGAGGCGGCAGTTCCGACGATCCAAAAGACCGCAAGTTCAACTTACACCGGTTCTGCACTCCTTTTCGATATGACCGGAACAAAACTGTTCACGCGAACAGCGCCGTGGGGCATAACTGCGTTCGACGTTGCTAACTCACCACGAGCGGGCTACGGACAACCGAAGCGCTATCACACTCGCACCTGGAGATCCGTGTGCGCGGTTGGAAGAATGGGCCGGGCTATCGCTTTGATCTCGCCTGAGGATCGGTTTGTACATCTCGAGTATTGCCGGCAGGGGAAGCCAAACCTACCGCCCGGTAATTACACCGGTTACAACAGCGAAACGTTCTTCGCCTCCGTTGCAGATGATGGTCCGTTAATGCCGTGCTTCGCTTTGCCTTGGGACGGTGAAGCCGCGGCATTGGACGGGGCCGGATCCTTGTTTCGGTTCTCGCGACTGAAAGGTGAACCTAAGTCGATCGGATCGAAGCGGTTGTCGGGTACGGTCCAACTGATTGCGACCAATGTTCTGGCGGTGAACATGCTGGGCTCTCAACTCGTCTACGTCGGTAATGAATGGCCGGATAATGAGTTTCGCGTCGTTTCGATCGGGACGAATATTTCAAGGAAGACGCCGTTAGAAGAGAAGGCTCTGCGTGCGTTCATTGGACCACCATCAAGACTGTCGCATCCGGAGTTTGGAGTGATTGCACTCGAACAAACCGAATTTGAGTGGCTTGTAATGAGTGAAAAAGACCAGAAGGTCCTCGTTAAGCCAAGCGGTGCGAAGGTGGTAGGAGTACTGGCTGATGAGTATGCTCACATGGAGCCCGGTCTGCTCGCGCTTGAGGACGATAACCAGACCGTTACTCTGAATGGACGTAATTGGCGCACACAAATTCTTCGCGCTCACGCTCGCATTGAGCACATCACGCTCTGCCAGCGCTGGCCAATGATCGCGTACTCAACTGTCGACGGTGAAATCATCATCTATTCGGTGCGGCGCGGCGTGGATTTTTGTCGCTACTTCGTGGAGGGTGAAAAGTGACAGATCTGCGCCCACGCAAAGTAGCGCATCGAGGCCGGATCGAGGCCGCGGGATTCTTCTTCAACGCCGATCTGATCGGGGTTGCGGAAACTCGACGGCGAATTCTCAACCTTTGGGAATCGGGAGCGCAGGTTTATTCAAGCGGACCGAATTATTTCGTTCGTTTGCCGTCGACAATCAGAGTCGATTGTGCCAACTCGGTGGCCACGCCGCTGATCCAAATCGAAGGTTTGTTGTCCGCAATACCGGTGTCGCCCGACGAACTCGATCAGTTGCAGTCGCCATCGCCTTCCGT
>JAICGZ010000243.1 GCA_025922875.1 Pyrinomonadaceae bacterium | reverse complement strand
GGTAGTGCGTTCCCACGGTTTGCCGAATGTAGAGTAGAAAGCAACTCACGAGGAACGTTACAGCAAGCTAAAGCTTGAACTCTGAACATAGGTTACGCGGCATACACGATTCCGAACGCTCGCACTGGAAACGTCCCGAACTGGCCCACCTTCACCGGCACGGCGAAGAATTTGAAGCCGCTGTCAGGAAGATCTTCCAATCTACAAAGGTGCTCCACGATCGGAATGTCATGGCCGAGGAGGATTGAGTGGGCGGGGCGATTGCCGTCGTGGGTGGCGTCGATGTTGAACGAATCGATTCCGACTAAAGCCGCGCCGTTTTTCGCTAAATAAGTCGCGGCGCCCTCGTTGAGAAACGGATGATTGCCACTCGAGTATTCTTCGGTGCGCCAATGCTTGTCCCAGCCCGTATGGACCAGCACCGCCTTGTCCTTTACTTCGATGTCACTAAAACGGTTCTCGGTTATCTCGCGTTCGCTCACGCGCACGACAACACCGTCCAGATTGGCGAGTGAATACAAATCAAGCGCGGCTAAATCCTTGCCACGCGCATAGCGATGGAAAGGACTGTCGAGATACGTGCCTGTATTCGCAACCATCTCGATCCTGCCAATCTGAAACTCGGTCCCGGGCGCGTAGCGACTGCGCGAATCTTCGCGGCTCAGATGCTCGCTGATGACGGGCGCGGGAAGTCCCTTGTAAGTGATCATCCCGTGCTCAACGGTGTGAGAAACGTCAACCAGCTTAAACTCACGTGGCATGTCGCATTCGCTCCTGCACCAAAACTTGAAAACTCGAGGCCATACCGCCCGGCAAGATCATCTCGCGCGCACCCGTAGTGAGAGCCGCCTTTTCCGCGGTGCTCGTAGTACTCGTCAGGCGATATTCCAACTCGTCGAGTAGTCCTGAATTCAAAAGAAACTTGTCTTGAGAAGCAAACTCGATCGTCTTTAATCCGAGCCGCTCGCCAACCCTCTTCACCTGTGTCCAGTTTATGCTCGCGGTAATGTCAACCTCGCCAGGTTGGGCCAACACGTTATCAACGAATCCATGCTGTGAAAATGCTCTCAGACTTCCCTGTGGACGCCGCACCGGGTCGTAAAGCTCATCTGCCTCTGCGCCATAATCAATGGTGATGACAAAACCTCGCTCGAGTTTCTCTGCAATCCCGGCCAACCAATCGTCAATCTCAAGATTGATCTCGATAATCTGACCGGGTGCGAGGTCGAGCGAATATTCCGCCAGTCGCTGCGTCGATAATGGTCCTGGGGTCCACTCAAACTCACCGTTTGACGCAACGCTTACGTAAAACTCGGAGAGCCCATCGTCGCCCTCGATCACACGATGAACCGGAAACGCATCGAGCAGCTCGTTTGAAAAGTAAATCCCGCAGTGAACAGAGGGTAGGTCCGAGGAAAACTGGACGCGTTCCCGGAATTCGATCAATCGTTCCTGCGCACGCCGCCGTCCATCATCGCTCAAATCCTGAACAAAATAACGCGTGGCCGCAAAGACTGCCGGAAACCGATCCGCCAACGCGCGCAGAACGCCGGCAGCAAAGTGGCCACCGCCTGCGCCACACTCGACGATGGACCACTCTGGTTCCTCTTCGAGTTGCGCGTAGAGCTTCGCGAAGTAACGTGCGAAGGTTGCAGCGAAGAGTTCGCTTCGCTCGGGACTCGTGCGATAGTCGCCTCTCCTGCCCCAGCGCTGAAGATCAGATCTCTGGTAGTAACCGCCCGCCGGATCGTAGAGCGCCGCCTTCATCCATTCGTGAAAAGTGATCGGGCCTTCTCGGCGAATTAATTCTCGTAGTCGTTCGGCTAGCGAAACCGGCAAGCAGAGACTCACCTAACTGACCGCTACTTGTTGCGATCTTCTTTTTCCAACAAGCGGGTCGTATTCTCAGTGACGCTGGGGGGATTCGCCAACTCGGCTGTGTTGGGACGAGGGCGCCAACTGCTCGGCGAGCGAGCCGGCGGTGGTGGTAATGCGTGGTTCGGCGGCGGTGAAAACTGTTGCGGGGTATACATATGACTGGATACATGAGCTGGCATGTGCGCGGGTGGTCCATAAGCGCGAATCGGCTTCGGCGCAGGCTCTTCGAAAACCGCCGCATACAACATCCTCAGTGGACCACCGACAAAACAGATAATCGCTGCCAGCGCGGCGAGAATTTCCAGAAAGGTTGAATTACCAAAGCTCGCAAACATGGCCAGTATCGGAACAATCACAGCGCCGGAAAGCAGCAGTAGCCCACCCTGTTTCACGCCTTTTCGACGCGGAGATATCGGGACCGGTTCATCCGAAGCGCGATAAACGGGAAGCATACCGCCGTTCCCAAGCAAATGAATCACGCCATCCAGAGGGAAACCGCAACGAGAGCAGTATCTGATCACTCCAGTCACTTGTTGCTGACCGCATTGCGGACAAAACATGGGGATTATTCCTCGCGGACTAGTATACAGGATTTACAGGATTATTCAGGATTAACATGTAAGTCTTGTAAAACTGACTTTCGATAATCCCTGGACCTGGCAAGAGTTTCGACTAGTAGACTGATAAGCAGCCGTGGCTCGCCTGGCGGAACCGAAATGTACTTGCTTAGAGCGCTGTCGTCGAAGATGGAACTGAATGCGCGTTGCCGCGCGACATCCACTTCCGACAAATACTCGATTATGCGTTCAGCGTTCGAGAGTGTTTCCGGAAGCGTCCACTCAAAAGGATCGTCCCACAAATTGGCCGTCAGCCCGCCGCAAGTCTGTTCGACTGCGGCGGCGCTGCGGAGAATGTTCTCGCCGATGCTAACCTCCGGCGAATTGCGGTAAAGATCATCCGGCGGAACAGAGCTGACAAGATCCTTCAGACTATTTATTAAACTCGCAAACTCACGATCGAGATGGTCTACAATTTTACGGCTCATTGAAGATATTTCCCGCAAAGGCGCAAAGATGCAAAGGGAGCGAGCAAAGGCTCATTCTCTTTGCACCTTTGCGCCTTTGCGGGAAATTACCTATCTGCCTCTCGTACGCCGATCAGTCTCTTCCAGTACCGTTCCATAGCTGCGGCCCGCAAAGCTGAAGCCGTTATGCACGTAACCTTTCGCCCCGACACGTGATCCACGTGACGGAACTCCGCGTCTGGTCGCCACCCAAATCTTGCCGGTGCCATCGTCGATCTCATAAGCACCAACCCCTGCGGCTCCATAACTATCCGTAACCGTGCCGGCGATTCCAATCTCTTTCCCGCGATAACGGTCCGGATCAGCATTTATTTTCGCGATGTTTGTCTGGCTGGGGCAGGCGGTGAGCAGCAGCGTCGCACCGATCAAGACAAAGAAAACAACGGCCTTTTTCAACACTAACATTTGGCGTCTCCTTAAATGTTGGTCATTTCGGGAGAGGTACAGATAATAGCATTGCCGATTGCCAATTGCCGATTTACTGATACCTCCGGAAGGCAGAAGATTGGCAATTGGCATTTGGCAATCACTTAAACCAGCCAATGGGCCGTCCAGATAAATCAACCCAAACACTTTTTACCTGCGTGTAAAGCTCGAGCGCGTGCCGGCCCATCTCACGCCCGTAGCCCGACTGTTTGTAACCACCGAAGGGAGACGCTGCATTGAACATGTTGTACGTATTAATCCAAACAACACCCGCTTTGATCTCTTTCGCAAAACGATGCGCGCGCGTGATGTCGCGCGTCCAAATCCCTGCCGAGAGCCCGTAGATCGTGTCGTTGGCCTGCTTGATGAGATCGTCTTCATCTGTGAAGCTGATAACCGACACAACTGGACCAAAAATCTCTTCCTGGGCCACGCGCATGTTGTTTTTTACTTCGGCAAAGATCGTCGGAGTGAAGAAGTAACCTTTTTGAAACGCAGGGTCGAGTTGCGGGGATTGACCTCCGGCTACAACCGTTGCTCCTTCCTCACGCGCGATATCAACGTAACTCTTTATTCGATTAAGTTGTTCCTCGGAGACCTGCGGGCCCATCTGCGTCGCTTTGTTCATCGGATCCCCGACGGCGATCTTTCCCGCTTTATCCGCAAGCTTGGTGAGAAAGTCATCTTTGACTGACTCTTCAACAAACAATCGCGAACCTGCGCAGCACACTTGGCCCTGGTTGTAGAAAATTCCCATCATCGCGCCCGCTACCGCTTGCTCGAGATCGGAATCCGCGAAAACAATATTTGGCGCCTTGCCGCCTAATTCCAGCGAAACCTTGGTGAGATTGTCCGCAGCAGACTTCGCGATTAGTTTGCCAACCTCGGTCGATCCCGTGAAAGCGATTTTGTCGATACCGGGATGAGCTGCGAGCGCCGCGCCGGCAGTTTCACCATATCCGGGAACGATGTTCACGACACCTTCCGGAAACCCTGCTTCCTGAATCAACTTCGCGAGCTCCATCACGCCGACGGGAGTTTGTTCCGCAGGTTTAAGCACCACTGTGTTACCGGCCGCCAAAGCAGGCGCGAGTTTCCATGCCGCCATCAAAAGCGGAAAGTTCCACGGAATGATCTGGCCGCAAACGCCGATCGGCTCGCGCAAGGTGTAGTTGAACATCTTGCCGGGCACTGGAATCGTTTCACCCTCGATCTTCGTGGCCCAACCGGCGAAGTATTCGAAGTTCTCGACCACTTGCGGTAGGTCGACGTAGAGCGATTCTTTGATCGGTTTGCCGTTGTCGGCAGTTTCTAAGGCGGCGAGCTCTGCTGAGTGTTGCTCGATAAGTTGTGAAAGCTTGTAAAGCAGCTTGCCGCGATCTCGCGCACTAAGCTTGGACCACTTTCCTTCGAACGCACGCCGCGCGGCAGAGACAGCCTTGTCGATATCGGCTTTATCAGCCTCGGCAACCTGGGCGAGCGTTTCGCCAGTCGCAGGATTGGGCGTGTGGAATGTTTTTCCCGACTCGGAGTCGACCCATTGGCCGTCGATGAAGAGTTGATATTTCCGTGGAGTATTTTCAGCTAATTCTGCAGATGACATTATTGCTCCTTTAGGATCTTATCCCTGTTCTATCCTATTCTCATCCGTGTAATCCGTGGTTAAAACTCCGTCGTGCCCAGTAATAACTGGCGTAACACGTACGGCAGTATCCCACCGTGATGGAAGTAATCGACTTCAATCGGTGTGTCGATCCTGAGCGTGACGGGTATCTCTTCAGTCGAGCCATTCGCTCGGTGAATCACGAGCATAATCTCCTCTCGAGGGTCGATGCCGTCTTCGATGCCCAGCAGATCAAACGTCTCAGTGCCATCAAGTTTCAATGAAGCTGCACTCGTGTCGTCTTTGAATTGACAAGGCAACACTCCCATTCCCACCAGGTTGCTGCGATGAATGCGTTCGAAGCTTTGCGCAATGACAGCTTTTACACCGAGTAGCCTCGTTCCTTTCGCGGCCCAGTCGCGTGAACTTCCCGTGCCGTACTCCTGACCCGCGATTATGACGAGCGGCACGCCTTCAGACTGATAACGCATCGCGGACTCGTAGATGCTCATTCGCTCGCCGCCGGGTTGATGAATGGTGACGCCACCCTCGACTCCCGGCACCATCAAATTCTTGATGCGCACGTTTGCAAACGTTCCGCGGACCATAACTTCGTGATTGCCTCGCCGCGCGCCGTAACTGTTGAAGTCTTTGATATCGACACCACGCTCTTGCAGGTACAAGCCGGCTGGTGAAGACGGTTTGATCGCGCCGGCGGGACTGATGTGATCGGTTGTCACTGAATCGCCGAAGATCGCCAGCGGGCGCGCACCGCTTACATCTGAGAGCGGTTCGAGTGTGCTGTGAAAGTCTTCGAAATAAGGAGGCTCACGAATGTAAGTCGATTCCGATTCCCATTGATAAACGTTTCCGCCAGTGCTCGGGATTTCGTTCCAATGCGGATTTTGTTCAGCGAAGCTGCCGTAGAGCCTGCGGTAGGTGTCGGGATCGAAAGCCTCACGCATCAGCGCGTTGATCTCCTGCGTCGTGGGCCAGATGTCGCGGAGATAAACCGCCTCGCCATCTTTTCCGGTGGCGAGTGGGTCGGACGACAAATCGAGATTGACACTTCCAGCGAGTGCGAACGCAACCACGAGCGGCGGGCTCATCAGGAAATTTGCTTTGATACTTTGGTGCACGCGCGCTTCGAAGTTGCGATTGCCGGAAAGTACGGAAGCGGCGATCACGTCGCGTTCATTAACAATCTGTTCGAGCGCCGGATCGAGTGGTCCGGAGTTCCCAATGCAGGTGGTGCAGCCGTAACCAACAAGATTGAAGCCCAACGCATTCAAGTAAGGCTGAAGACCCGTCCGTTCGAGATAATCGGTGACCACTCTCGAGCCTGGCGCTAAAGAGTTCTTTACCTTCGGACTCACACTCAGTCCTTTTTCGACGGCCTTTTTCGCAAGCAAACCGGCTGCGAGCATGACGCTCGGATTGGAAGTATTGGTGCACGAAGTGATCGCCGCAATCAAGACGTCGCCATGTCCGAGGAGTTCATCACCTGTCGGAAACTCGTCTTCCGGAATGTCTGGAACGCGGTCGGGAGTGGGGCGGTTGTTGACCATTTCCGTCTCGGTCCAGACGTTGGTGTTGGCCGGACTCATATGACTAACGGTGAGCGCGGGAACTGTTTCCGATCGTTGCTCGCCGCCGCCCTCAACCAGGCGTTGCTTGTCAGCACCGATCTTCACGTGATAACGAGTCGAAAGCTCGTCTTCTGATTTGCCGTAACCCCCCTCACTGGCGGACTTCACCATCAGGTGATTAAACTGCTCTTTGAGGGCTGACAGTTCGATTCGATCCTGCGGCCGCTTTGGACCAGCCACGCTTGGCACAATCGAATCCAGAGCGAGATCAAGCACTACGCTGTAATCACAGTCGCCTCTTCGCGGCATGCCAAACATGCCCTGAGCCGTATAGTACGCTCGCACGATGTCTACGTGTTCTTGCGAGCGGCCGGTCGCCAGCAGGTAAGTACAAGTTTCTTCATCGACCGGGAAGAACCCCATCGTCGCACCATACTCAGGCGCCATGTTTGCGATGGTGGCGCGATCCGTCACGGCTAAACTCGCCGCACCCTCACCATGAAATTCGACAAACTTTCCGACCACTTTCGCTTTCCGCATCATCTCAGTAACACGCAAAACGAGGTCAGTCGCCGTGACGCCTTCGCGCAGGCTGCCGCTCAAGTGAACACCAACGACATCCGGAGTTAGAAAGTAAACCGGTTGACCCAACATCGCAGCCTCGGCCTCGATGCCACCGACGCCCCAACCGACAACGCCAAGCCCGTTGACCATCGTAGTGTGTGAATCGGTACCGACCAGCGAATCGGGGAAGTAAACGTTCTTCTCCCAAACGTTCTTCGCAAGGTATTCGAGATTAACCTGGTGACAAATGCCGATGCCCGGTGGGATCACGCGAAATCCGTCGAAAGCCTGCGTGCCCCACTTCAAGAACTGGTAACGCGAGCGATTGCGCCGAAACTCGATCTCCATGTTCTTCTCAAACGCATCGCGCGTGCTCGAAAAGTCGACTTGAACGGAATGATCGATCACCAGATCAACCGGCACGAGGGGTTCGATAATGCCTGAATTCTTTCCTAAACGAGCCACCGCGGAACGCATCGCGGCGAGATCCACGAGGAGCGGCACGCCGGTGAAGTCCTGAAGCAACACGCGGGCAACGATAAACGGAATCTCCTCGACACGTTTGCCATTGGGCTGCCAGTTGGCGAGTTCACGGACGTTGTCATGAGTGATCTTCTCGCCGTCACAATTTCGCACGACGGACTCGAGTACCACACGAATGCTGTGGGGCAGCCGTGAGATCCGGCCGACGCCATTCTTTTCAAGTTGTGGAAGCGAAAAGAACTGTCCAACAGGACCAGCGGGGGAAGAGAAAGTTTGCAAAGAATCAAAAGCGCTGTCTGGCATAGTCGTGCTCAAACTCTTTTCTGAAAAGCGAAGTTATGCAGGGTGTTTTGGTTCAAGTTGAAGTGTAAAGTCCACGGTAGTAATCGTCAACCGCTGCCGCAAAAAGGCACAAAAGACACAAATAAAAATGCAGTATAAAAAGGCATGTAAACCTTTGTGCTTTTTTGTGGCACTTTCCATTTCCTGATTTCCGCGTGATTGAGTATAGTTTCCAGCACACCCCCACAGTCTGACCTCTTAGGGACGAGGTAAGGAGACCTGCATGGCTAAGAAACGCGGCGACGACTTCGAGTATTTATCAAACAATCCCGATTACGTGCCGGACCCTGAGATCGAGGAGTTTATGGAACTTGAAATTTCTCACGCGCCGAAGGATCCGGATCTGCTCGCTCACCGGTTGCGCAATAACACAGCCGCTTCGCCGCGCGACGCTGGTGGTGATTTGGATGCCGCGTGGGAAGACGTAAACGATAGCGGATCAGAAACTGTGGCGGGCGACAACCCAACGCCGGATCAGTCGCTCGTAGAGGAAAACGCATCGGCGATGGGCGTTAGCTTTGAAGACAATGAAGAGCTCGAGTTCCTCGACAAGATTGAAAGACGCGATCGCGACCGGTACGAGCTTGATGAGAATTCAAAAGCCTCTGAGGACATGATCTAAAACTGACGCCGGCTGTCGAGCAGGATCGTCACCGGGCCGTCATTTACCAACTCCACCTGCATCATCTTGCGGAAGCTGCCAGTTTCAACTCGCTCAAGCAGCTTCCGGCTGCTCTCCACAAAATAGTTGTACAAAGGTTCCGCGATTTCAGGCGCCGCAGCGTCGCTCCACGAAGGCCGGAGCCCGCGCCGGACATCGCCATACAACGTAAACTGGGAGACTACTAACAATCCCCCGTTGATATCTCTGACGGAAACGTTCATTCGCCCTTCCACATCATCGAAGATCCGCAGCGCAACGATCTTCGGCACCAGATAATCCGCGTCGTCTTTGGTGTCGTCGCGAGCAATGCCTAACAAAACGACGAGACCGTTTTCGATCTCGCCAATGATTTGATCCGCCACTGTGACCCGGGCGCGCCTTACACGTTGAACTACAGCTCGCATCTCAGCATTTTGACAGGATTATTTCTTTGGCGGCCGAGAAGGTCTGATCTCGATGCGGCTCGGTAGACTACGGTCAGGATACTGAAGCAGGTCCAACACCACGCGAGCGATATCGTCAGGCTGAAGCTGCCAGCTCTTGGCGTCGCTCGGCTCGTCGCCACCAAACTCAGTGTTTACCGAGCCAGGCATGATGTAGCTCACCTTGATACCATCGTGCCTGACTTCCTGCATTAACGCTTCGCTGAAACCGTTCAAACCAAACTTCGAAGCGTTGTAAGCAGCCATCTCCGGATGCGCGTTCGTACCTGCCAGTGAAGAGATGTTGATGATGTAACCGCCACCTCGTTGCTTCATCAGCGGAATGGCTTCATGGCAGCAGTAAAAAACACCGAAGACGTTCGTCTCGAGAACTGCGCGGAAGTCTTCGACACTCATCGACTCTACCGGTGCGAAGATCCCGATGCCGGCGTTGTTGACGAGAATGTCCACGCCGCCGATCTCTGCAAAGAGAGATTTCACTTGATCGTAATCACGAACATCGCAAACGTAACCTGCAGCGTTGCCGAGCTCAGCGACTGTGTCTTCGATTTCCTTTTGATGACGGGCGGTGATTACAACTCTCGCACCGGCACTCACGAGTGATTTCGCGATTGCACGTCCGATACCCTTTGTCGCACCGGTCACTAATGCCGTTTTTTGAGACAGGATTGCAGGATTATCAGGATTCATTTCAACTTCGCACGTAATCTTTCGTTGACAACTTTCGGATTCGCTTTACCTTTCGACGCCTTGATCACCTGACCGACAAAGAAACCAAACAGCGCCTCTTTGCCGGAACGATAACTCGCGAGTTGATCCGGATTCGCCGCTATCACACTGTCGATAAGGCCGTCGATCTCGCCCGTATCGCTCAACTGGACTAAACCTTGCTCTTCAATGATCGCCTGCGCGGCTTTCCCGGTCTTGAACATCTCAACAAGAACGTCTTTTCCCTGCTTGCCACTGATCTTGCCTTCGTCTATCAGACGCACAAGCGCGCCCAAATCCTTTGGTGATACAAGAGACTCCGCCGCGGTGAGTCCGGCAACTTCGAGTTCGCGTAATAACTCAGACCTGATCCAGTTTGAAGTGGCGCGCGGATTCCCGGAAGCTTCGGCTGCCGCTTCGTAGTAATCCGCCAGTGAGCGCTCTGAAACCAGTTGCGAGGCATCAGCGAAACTCAGTCCATACTGCTCGGCGAATCGATTCCTGCGATGCTCGGGTAACTCAGGCATCGCGCGTCGCACTTCGT
>JAICGZ010000242.1 GCA_025922875.1 Pyrinomonadaceae bacterium | reverse complement strand
GTCATTGGATGGTGAATGAGTGTTCCGACAACGTTTATGTACGCGTTTCGATGCGTAATCATCACGCCTTTAGGTTTTGACGTTGTGCCGCTGGTGTAGTTGATGGTCAGCAGATCGGTTTCGTTGATTTGCGGCAGTTCCAACGCACTATCAACACGTGCATCCCGGAGCAGCGTTTCGTAATCCAGCCAGCCCGCCTTTGTACCTTCGAGGGCAACGAACGACGTGACGTTTGGTAGTTCGGGACGGATGCTGTCAACTGCATCCAGGTAATCGGAGTGCGCGCAGACCACACGAGCGCCGCTATGATTGATTAGATATGCGAAGTCTTCAGCGATTAGCCTGTAGTTAAGAGGAACCAGGACGGCGCCAAGCTGTGGGACAGCATAAAACGACTCGAGCATCGCATGAGTATTGGGAGCGATGTAGGCCACGCGGTCGCCTTGTTTTATTCCGAGCGAACGTAAAGCCATGGACCAGCGATCGCAGCGCTCGAAAAATTCCGCATAAGTGAGACGTAGATCGCCATCCACCACAGCTCCGCGCTCTGGATACAATTTACGTGCGCGGCGCGCAAAATCTAATGGGGTTAACGGAAGCTCCATAAATAGGCTTTAATGATATCAGTGTTGAACGAATACGCCTTCTTGATTGTTGCGAAATTGAGAACCGCCACAAAGAAGCACAAAAGGCACAAAAGATTCAGCAGCCATGTGTGCCTTTGTGCTTCTTTGTGGCTGGAGAATTAAAGCCGAGCAAGCGACCGCGCTATGTTGTTACGGGCCTGAGACTCGTATTCCACCTGAAAATACTCCGTGGAATAGATGCTCTGGCGGTTGGCGAACTCCTCCAATATTCTGCGGCGCTCTTGCCGAAATAAAGGTTCGGGTATCCAGGAATACTCTTCACGGACTTGAACCTCGTATTCGTCATAGCGGGCTTCGTCCGAACCGAGAATTGCAAGATCGATATCAACTAAGATCGCCGCATCTCCAGCGGCAGGAACCGCGTCATGCTTCGTCGCAATGACGAGTTGATAGATGCGACTCGCTTGATCGCTCGATAGACCAGCAGAGACTACACTCTCGCGCGCCCACTCTGCGCTGCGCTCCTCGTTGTCTGCTCTCCTCGTATCGTAGATTGCGTCGTGAAACCAGAGAGCCAATTCGATCTCACCGGCTTTCTCCGCAAACGAACGCACACGTTCCAAATGCTCAAAGCACTCATTCAAGTGCTGCATCGTATGATACTTGCGGTGCGGCTCCGAATAACACGCGACGAGCCGGCGAAACAACTCCTCGTCTACATCTGGCGCGCCAAGCTGCCGCCACATAGATTGCCACCGAGCCAGCGACATTACGCTCCTTGAAGGCGAGCTATGCTCCTTCCCATTCCAACCTATCCGATACCACGACAGTGCCCGCAAGAAGATCTCCGATGCGCTGCTTTCGCTGGCTCGCAATGATCACCAGGCCAGCGGGAAGACCCCCGAACAAGATTGGATTGACTTCGATAATACGCAGAGCACTTCTGATCAGTGCAGCCTTCAAATCACAGCGCGTGCCATCAAGCTTACGAACTATAAGTCCCTGAAAAAACTTACCCAACGTACGCGACCACAGGGCCTCAAGCACAACGAAATACCCTAAGTAGAAAAGGAAAAAGAAAACCGCCTTCACTACCGGAAAGTTCTCCGGGACCAACGCAACAGCGACGAACATGATCGCGAGGGCGATGAGGTGATCGATAAAGAGTGCAATTAGCCGTGCCTTGGACGCATCACCGATTACAGTCATGAGGTCCTCCTAATTAAACGGGGACACCTTCATGTCTCCGGCTGAGCCACAGTAGTGCGGCGCCGAAAAACGCACATGAAAATGGATCTGCGAGGCTCCACCATAAAGGCATGCCCGAGGTGTAATCAATTAAAAAGAAGATTGGACCGGCTACTAAAAATGAGATGCCGTTAAGTAGAACCAGCAGGCGAAACCGCTCTACGTTTGAGGCTATCACCCACAGGGATATTCCATGGATGCCGTAGTTGTAAGATGCCTGGCGAATCATGAACATGATGAGTGGTCCACCCGGCATGTCGCCAAGACCCAGCCACGTGTGCGATGTCTCCATCCACGAGCGCGGCATCACCACGGCTATAAATGCGAGTATTTCGACGGAACCTGCCAACCGCAATAACCATGCTTGGAGACGTTGGCGATCCATAAGCGACATTCAGTGGAGAATGTTGCCACAAAGAAGCACAAAAAGCACAAAATGATCACCTCGCCTGCCGTTGTTTAGGTCGTCTTCAAAACGAGGCCAACGGCGGCGGTGAATCGCTCCCACGATTCAGTCTCGACATTCAGTTGTTTGCGCCCGGCGGCGGTCAGCTTGTAGAACTTCGCGCGGCGATTGTTTTCTGAAGCTCCCCATTCCGAAGTGATCCAACCCTGCGCCTCCAGCCGGTGAAGAGCGGGATAGAGTGAGCCTTGGCCAACACGGAGCACGTCTTTTGATACCTGCTGGATTCTTTGCGCGATATCCCAACCGTGAGTGGGACCAGACTGCAACGTCTTCAACACGAGCAGATCAAGTGTCCCCTGCAATAGCTCTGTTTGTGTTTGCTTCAATTTATTCCCCTTGGCGTTCGACAGGTGCGGAGTCTAGCGCCTGCATTTGTCGACTGTCAACAGGGTGAAAAGAAGTTCCCGCAAAGGCGCAAAGGTGCAAAGAAAGCACTATTGATTCGCTCTTCCTTTGAACCCCTTGCGTCTTTGCGGGAAGCCTGGCTCTGACTACTGGCGCCGCTCAGGTAGACGCAACGGCGTATCGACATTCACGCGGCACGGATCGTTAGCTGTGCCCGACTTTCTGCGCGCTTCGCGTACCGCGGGAGGCAGAGTTCTTTCGTCCAGTTTTGCCAGTGCGCACTCGTCGTCTGCGAGTCGACGCTGGAGTATTTGGATTTCCGAACGCAAAAGAGCCGCGTCCTCGGGGCTTATACCGCGCGCAGTCGCGCTTGTGATTCGCGACTGCTGTTCGAGAGTACGTAAACTTGTTTCAATCGAAAACAAACGCTGTTCCAATTGGGTAATGCGATTGTCTAAACGGATAACGTCCTGTTGAGGAGTTGGACCATTGGCTGTAGCGGACGTAATCCTGAGAACGGTTACCACACCCAAACCTATCCCAAACACCAAAAGCAGAACGCGCCACCGGCTGCGACTCTCGTATTGCATGAGCTCACCCCTTTGAACTGGAATGCTACGAGGTTAACACAACTGTCGTTTGGCTGGCGCTTACAAGTATTGGGTAAATATTAGAAGTGAACCAATTATCAAAGCTGAGCAGCCGCATCGGCTTTTTCTTTCGCGGTACCCGGCGAAAACCTCACGCGGCAAATACGCCTGTTCTCAACTTCCTGGATTTCAAAAACACCGCCGTTGTAGCTGACGTGCTCACCGGAATGCAGTACGCGTCCCGCGTAGTCCATCAGGAAACCGGCAATCGTTGTGTAGCGTCCGTCATCAGGCAGATCCAGCTTGAGACGGCGGTTCGCATCACGCACCGTGAGCATTCCATCCAGAATATACGTGTCGCCTTCTTTCCTGATCTGCTCGCGAACTTCCTCGTCATACTCGTCATTAATCTCACCAACGATCTCTTCGAGCAAATCCTCGAGCGTTAAGATGCCCTCCAGCCCGCCGTGCTCATCAACCACAAACGCGAAATGGACGCGCGACGATTGCATCGTGCGTAACGCTTCCCCGAGCGATGCCGATGCGGGCATGAACAAGGACGGGCGGA
Source organism: Pyrinomonadaceae bacterium (assembly GCA_025922875.1). GTDB lineage: Bacteria > Acidobacteriota > Blastocatellia > Pyrinomonadales > Pyrinomonadaceae > PSRF01. The sequence continues at coordinate 6,539 of JAICGZ010000242.1, read as the reverse complement.
CAAGGCTCGGCAGATCAAACTTGTCGTGATTGAACCGGCCCATGTCTACGTCTTTTCTAAACAGCAGCCCCACTATGTCGTCGAGGCGCTCTCCGTAAACGGGAAGGCGCGAGTATCCGGTATCGAGAAATAAAGCTCTCGCCTCTTGTACGGTGGCAGTAACGGAAAGTGCCGCAACTTGCGTGCGCGGCACCATCGCCTCGCGTACTTCCGCATCAGAGAATTCGAAAACTCTATTAATCAACTGCTGTTCTTCGAGTTCGAGATGCCCACTTTGTCGAGAGATGTCCACCAGACGCCGAAGTTCGTCTTCCGTGTACACGGATGCATGGTCCTTGCTTGGATGAAGTCCGACCAGACGTACTACTCGGGTGCCGGACCAATCGAGCAAGCGTATGGGCCAGCGAAAGATTTTGTAGAACGCCTGCATCGGCCATGAGATCGCGAGTGCCACACCTTCCGCGCGCTCTAATGCAAGAGTTTTGGGTGCGAGTTCACCCAGCACGATGTGCAGGAAAGTTATGATCGAGAATGCGATCGCGAACGAGATAGTGTGCAAAGTGACTTCAGACACACGACCTTTAAGCGGCGCTTCGAGTAAACGCGCGAAGACTGGCTCTCCGATCCAGCCCAGTGCCAGCGAAGCCATGGTGATACCGAGCTGCGTAGCGGAGATGTAGCCATTCAGATCATTGAGCAGTTCGAGCAACCGGCGGGCGCGGCGACTTCCGGCTTCAGCCAACATTTCGATACGCGAGCGCCGCACTCCTACGAGTGCAAATTCCGAAGCGACGAAGAATCCGTTTGCAAAGACAAGGAAAAAGACGATGACTATGTAAAGAAGCGTAAGCATCGATGTGGCTAATTATAAGCCACAAAGAGGCACACCAGTAGTGGGCAGTTGAATTGTGCCCCTCCTTGGAGTGGCAACAATTCAACTGACCCACTACTAAACGCACAAACGCCTTCTTTAACTTTTGTTGTTTTTTGTTGCTTTCTCGTGGCGTGATTTGCTTCGCTGTACCCTGGTTTGCTATAAGGATCCTGTTTCAAAAGGGGAGTAGATCGCCCGCTATTTTGGGACCCTGAGTCGTCAACACGGCGCAACGTCGCGCCCGGCTCAACGGGGTGAGTCCAAATACTCAATGATCAAGACCTTTTGCCGCGTGCAGCGCGCAAGAGGTCTTTTTTTGTCGCGCGATTGCATAACTGTGTGTTCGCGAGCGAAAGGACATTGAGAGTATGGACGTATTGTTTCCCTTTTCCGAGTACTGGTGGTTCTACCTGAGCTTCGTCGGCCTCGTACTCGTCTTTCTGGCTCTGGATCTCGGAGTCTTCCATCGCAAGGCACATGCTGTCGGGTTTCGCGAGGCTACGGCATGGACCATCGTCTGGATATCCCTCGCGCTTCTTTTCAATCTGTTGCTTTATCAGTACGCGCTCTGGAAGTTTCCACAAGACGCGAGGCTGATGGCTATTCCCGGTTTTGATCCAAACGCCGCCGCGTGGCGCGTCTCACTCGAATACTTCACGGGCTATCTAATCGAGAAGGCGCTGTCCGTCGACAACATCTTCGTCTTCGTGATGGTCTTTAGCTACTTCGGTATCCCGCCGAAGTATCAGCATCGTGTGCTCTTTTATGGCATCCTCGGCGCACTCATCTTTCGCGCTATCTTCGTCGCGCTCGGCGCGGCCCTGATGCAATATCACTGGGTCGTTCTCTTCTTCGGTGGTTTTCTGATCTTCACCGGTTTGAAGATCTGTTTTGCCAGGCGCCAGTCTGTAGATCCCGAGAAGAACCTGTTGATTCGACTGCTGCGCCGCGTTATGCCGGTCACACATGAAGTACACGGCAGTCAATTTTTCGCTCGCCTCAATGGCCGACTTTATGCGACGCCGTTGCTGGTTGGACTTGTTTTCCTCGAAGCGACGGATATCGTTTTCGCGGTCGACTCAGTACCGGCCATCTTCGCCATCACAGGGGAACCGCTGATAGTCTTTACGTCAAACATCTTTGCGATTCTCGGCTTGCGTGCGTTGTATTTCATGCTGGCAGGGGCGGTAGACAAGTTTCATCTACTTCAGTACGGTCTCGGAGTCGTGCTTGTGTTTGTCGGATTGAAGATGGTCTGGTTGAACGATCTGTTTGGCGGCAAGTTTCCGATTACGATTTCGCTCGGAGTGATTGGTTTCGTGATCGCGATGTCGATTGTGCTATCGCTTCTCTTCCCGAAGCGTTCCGACAGGATTTCAGGATTCAGAGGATTAGCAGGATAATCCCGTCGATGAGCACGTATCGAATCGCACTGGCAAACATTCGATTCCCCAGTTACTCCGGTGGCGTCGATCACTTTGGCAGAACACGCCATCGCTCAGGCGTCACTCTTCAGTAACAAGAAAGCGCAAATAAACTTCGCTAATTTTTTGCGCTTTTTGTGCTTGTTGTTTGGCGAGATTCTAGTAACCGTTGCCCGTTTTGTGTCGACACTACAGCGGACTGTGCTAGCATGTTGCCCTCGGGGTATGGAAGCGCGCCCGGTGGCAGCGTTCAGACAGTTCCCAACGTCGCAATGTACGGCGAGGCCAACTGGGACAACTATCTTTACACGCAGAACTTTCCCAACGTTAACGCAGCGTTCCAGGCCGCCCAGACCGCCGCGAGTTTCTTCTTCTACTGTCGTGGTCCAATGGTCCTGGGTAACGGGCGATCATTCCAAACTGGCGATGCTGTGTTCTTCAGTGGCACGCCCTGGTGGGGCTCAGCGCCTCAGTGCGACTCCTATTATCTGGGTCCGCCATGCACAAACCGATACAACACCACCATATCCGGAGCATGTCCTTCAGATTTGCAGACTCAATATAAGACTTGGGGCAGTTCGGTGGATGGCGGCTCCATCTGGCTCTACGATTCGGTGGTCAGTTGCCTGCTTGCCGGCTGTTGTGGCGGCTCAATGGACCAATCTAAAACCACAGCCCTCGCATACCGCGAGGCGATCACGAACGGGCTGAGCTGATCAGGACGCGTTGAGAGTTCAAATCTTTAGAACTACTAGTTTTGAGGTAGCGGTTAAACCTTGAGTTAGCTTTGTCAAAAATCATTGTTGTCTGAGCGTTACGGCTTCGCCGCCGGATGTGAGGCGGGGCTCAGCCCCGCCGTTGGGCTTTATTAAACTTTGGGCTCTGCCCCTGGTCCGGCCTTTGACCCTAAAACGCCTGGGGGCAGAGCCCGGACGAGGGGCACAGCCCGCCTGAATTAATCAAACTAAACGGCGGGGCAGAGCCCCGCCTCACATCCGGCGGCGAAGCCGTAACTATCAAGTGCTGATAGCCAGGAGTCTAAACGTGAATAGGTTGATCGCGCTGTTTCTCTGCTTACTGCTCAACGCAAATACTGCAAATGCCAATCAAGCGACATTGCTGCCTGACTCTGTCGTTGCAGCGCTGTCGCAGGAGCTCTCAGGTGAGACGGCGAAGAGCAATCTCGAATATATCGCACGCTATCATCGAATGCGCGGCTCGCGTGGATTTCGTTCCGCCGCCGAACATATCGTCAAACAACTCCGCGAGTATGGAATAAACGATGCTCGTATCGAACAGTTTCCGGCTGATGGCAAGATCTTTTATGGCACACAGAAATCTCGACCGCCCTGGGACGCGGAATTCGCCGAACTGTGGGAGCTGCGTGAAACAAACGGCGGTTGGACCAGGCACGCGCGGCTGGCGAGTTGGGATGCGATGCCGATCACTTTGGCGCAGGACAGCGAGAGTGGAGAAGCGACAGCGGAACTCGTTGACGTTAATAACGGGACGTCTGAAAACGACTACACAGGTAAAGACGTGCGCGGGAAAATTGTACTCGCCTCAGCACAACCAGGCGCAGTTGCGCCTTTGGCAGTCGAACGTTTCGGCGCAGCAGGAATTGTCAGTTACGCCCAGAACCAACGGACCGCATGGTGGGGCGAAAATGAAAACCTTGTGCGCTGGGGTCACCTCGATACCTTCGCGCCAAAACCCACCTTCGCATTTATGATCTCCCTCAAGCAGGCCCGCAACTTTCAATCGCGGCTGGCTCGCGGAGAGAAGGTTCGACTTCATGCTATTGTCCGCGCCGGAAAGCATCCGGGCTCCTATGATGTCGCGACAGCGACAATCCCTGGCGCTGACCCAAACCTGCGCGATGAAGAGATCGCTTTTAGTTGTCATCTCGATCACCAACGTCCCGGCGCAAACGATAACGCGAGCGGAAGCGTCGCTATCCTCGAAGTGGCTCGCGCTTTCAACAAACTCATTACCCAAGGAAAGATTGCACGACCTGCACGGACCATTCGCTTTATCTGGCCACCCGAGATCGAAGGAACCATTGCACTGCTAAACGCCCGGCCGGAGATTGCTTCACGTATCAAAACCGTAATTCACATGGACATGGTTGGAGGTGGTCCTGAGACAAAGTCGATTTTTCATGTCACTCGTGGTCCAGCGAGTTTGCCGTCGTTTGTAAACGACGTTGCCGAACATTTTGGAGAGTTCGTCAACGATCAGTCGGCGCAGTTTGCGGGAGGAGCGAGCGTTTCGTATCCGATGTTTGCGCCCGAGGGCGGGAAGGAAGCGTTGCAGGCGGAGATGGTTGAGTTTTCCATGGGCAGCGATCATCAGGTTTACGCGGATAGTTCGTTTGGCATCCCGGCGATCTACTTGAACGACTGGCCCGATCGTTACATCCACACCAATTTGGACATACCCGCGAATGTCGATCCGACGAAACTGAAACGCGCGGCTTTTATCGGTGCGGCCAGCGCATATTTTTTGGCGCACGTTAAGCCCGATGATGCATCTTCGATACTGAGACTGCTCCAATCGCATAGCCTGCGACGCACCTCAACAATGTTCATTCGGCGTGCGGCGGTACCGGCAGACGAGGCGGCGAACCTGACGCGCTTTCACATCTGGCAGGAACGTGCGCTGATAGATTCGATGGAACGGTTCTTTCGCATTCCGGCAACTACGCGGACCGACGCAGATGCGTTTCTTACGAACCTGGAAAAACTCGCCGGCGGAATCAAGCCTGCTCCTCCAGTCGCACAGGGTGATCGTTTAGTCTTCCGGCGCAATCCGAAACTCAAAGGGCCTATGTCTGCGTTTGGTTACGACTATTTCACCGATCAATACGGCGCGGAACGTGAGAAGGCGCTGCGATTGCCGCGGTATCAAGGACTGTACGGAACGGGCGGCGAGTATGCTTACGAGGTTCTGAACCTCGTCAACGGCGTGCGCACGGCTCAGGAGATCCGGGACATTGTTTCAGCGACGTATGGTCCAATTCCGCTGGAATTAGTGGTTGAGTATCTTCGTGCTTTGGAATCTGTCCGAGTTATAGAAGCAGTAAATTAGTTTCCCGCAAAACTTCTTGTGAAGGAGCGTGAAAATGAAATCTCGCGTGATCTGTCTCGCGGTTTTGTTGATGAGTGTAGCCACAGCTACTCAAGCACAGACCCGCCCGATGAAAATTTACATCTCCGCCGACATGGAAGGCGTCGTCGGCGTTGTAACCAACGAACAACTCGGTCCTCAAGGCTTCGAGTATGCACGCTTCCGAGAATTCATGACGAATGAAGTCAACGCCGCGATTGAGGGCGCCGTTGCGGCCGGCGCTACCGAAATCGTCGTCAGCGACTCACATGGCAACGGACAAAACCTGCTGATTGAGAAACTACCCACCAATGTGTTAGTCATTCGCGCATGGCCCAGGCCACTCATGATGATGCAGGGCATCGATGAGACTTTCGCGGGCGCAATCTTCATCGGTTATCACACGGCGACCACCAACTCTCAGGGCGTACGCGCACACACAATCTCCAGCGCCCGGCTCGCCGATGTTCGCTTGAAAGGTGTGTCTGTTGGTGAAGCCGGCATCAACGCGGCCATCGCAGGGCATTTCAACGTGCCGGTGATAATGGTTTCCGGCGACGACGCAGTGGTGAAAGAAACGCAGGCACTGCTGGGCGATGTAGAAGGAGCGATAGTAAAGTGGGCTTCAGGTTTTCACTCGGCGAAGACCTTAGTGCCCGATGCCAGCTACGTGTTGATCCGTGAGAAGGTAAAAAGGGCTATCGGTCGCATCAGGGACTTCAAGCCTTATAAACTCGCGGCGCCGATTCAACTCGACGTGCGCTTCAAGAATTACCGGCCATCCGAAGTACTGAGCTACTTGAGCATCGTGGAACGAACGGATGCGCACAGCATCAGATTCACCGGCAAAGACATGGTGGAAGTGTCGAAGTTCCTCGAATTTATCGTGACCTACGAGCCCTCATTAGAACCTTAGTTGGGTAGTGCGCCATTTGAATTTGGAATGAATACGCCGAGGCGTTCCGCAATTTACGCCGCAGGCGTTCGCAATTGCGCCGAGGCCCGTTCGCAGTTTACGCCGAAGGCGTTCGCTAACCTTAGCCCAGGGTTGGAGCGCAGCGACAACCCTGGGATAGCAATTCCTGCTGTAACCAACCCTGAAAGGGTTAGCGCCGCACATGCCTAACGCTTTC
>JAICGZ010000241.1 GCA_025922875.1 Pyrinomonadaceae bacterium | reverse complement strand
GAAAACGGCTCAGCCAACTTCCGTAGTTGGCTTGCGGTGAAAGAACAAGCACGCCAGTTACTCGCAAACCTGCTCGGAGCGCGTTCCGAACAAGTCGCCTTTGTACGAAACACTTCTGACGCCCTTTCGACAGTCGCTAACGGGCTCACGTGGAAGCCGGGTGACAACATCGTCACTTTTAGTCGCGAGTTTCCTTCCAATATTTATCCGTGGCTGCGTATTCGTGACGCCTTCGGCGTCGAAGTGCGTATGTGCGAAGAGCGCGCCGGCAGGATCGATCTGGCCGAGTTCGAAAACCTAGTCGATCAGAACACGCGCGTGATAGCAATCAGTCACGTCCAGTACGCTTCCGGATTTCGGACCGATCTTAAACGACTCGGACAACTCGCACGGCAACACGACGCCTTGCTCGTCGTGGATGCAATTCAGGCACTCGGCGTTATTCCGGTCGATGTAGATGCGGAGTTGATCGACGTTGCCGCAGGCGCGGGTCACAAGTGGCTGTTGAGTCCGGAAGGGGTCGGTTACCTGTACCTCTCCGATCGCGCCCGTGAAAGAATTCAGCCGACGCTCGTGGGCTGGATCAGCGTTCCCGACCCCGATGACTACTTCAACTTCAACCAGGGCTGGAAACCTGGCGCGCTGGCCTGGGAAACAGGCACTGGCCCCGCGTGTCTGTTTTATGGTTTTAAGGCCAGCCTTGAGCTTCTCAGCAGCCTCGGAGCTGAGAACATAGCCTCGTACCTGGAAGAGTTGACGGACTACTTGTGTGAGGGCTTAAAGGCCAGGAACTACGAGGTGGTGAGCTCTCGCGAGGCCGGCGAAAAGTCTCAGATCGTTTGTATTCAATCGCACAAAGGATTGTCTGCAATGGAGCTCTACATACATCTCAGGCAGCGCAACATCATCACCGCGCCACGCGGTCACCGCCTGCGGATCGCTCCTCACCTTTACAACACTTCGGCCGAAGTCGATGAGTTCATCAAAGCACTACCCTAGAGGCCACCCCGTTCCGATTTTTTATGGCAAGGAACGAGCGATAATAGTTCGCTTGTACTGTCAGAGTTGTATTGAAGGGGTACAAATCCGACCTATTCCGCCGCACTGATTCGCCAGTTTGAAGGCGAAAGTCCAGCAAAACTGAACCTGAGCAGCCTCCGGTGGTCGAAAGTTCCTGTTGGCACACTCATTGCCAAAGCAGAGAACAGAACAAGAAGGGTAGATAAGGGTAAATCGGGTCAGGCTCTGAAATTGCAGTGAGTGGAGGCTTTGGGGGAGGCATCCTCTCACAATCATTAGAAGCAAGCGTTTGACTCTTTTGGGGGAACGGAGTGGCGCTTGTGACGCAGTCGAAGAGCAATAATAGCGGAGCTGCTGATTGTCGTCCTGACGGGGCTTGGGGGAGCCTCCCAGGAAAATCAGCAGCCCGCAATTTTTTTGGCCCGGTTTTTTAGACAGGATTTTAGCCGCAGATTTGCGCGGATGACAGCAGATAAAAATCGGCGTTCATCCGCGGAAATCTGCGGCTAAAGTTTTGTCTAGTTTCGATCTTGCAGGAGACGTGAGGGATTAGTTTCCGGGGTCAAGTCATCCAGATTTAGTCGCAGCATCCCACCAGCATCAGAAAACGCAGTGACGGCTTTTTGCTGCGCACGCCTGTAGGTAAACAGCAGTCCCCCAAGCAGTCCGCCAAGTCCTAAACAGCCGATGAGCGCGTATCCGGAGGCCTTTAAGACGGCCACCAGGACGCCGAGCGTTGTGTTGATGTAACGTTCCTCGGCCTCTTTGTAGATGTACGGATTATCCCCCAGCCATTGGACCACTTGCTCGTACTTGACCTGATCGATCAGTTGCTTCGCGGTCTGTTCGTCGGGCGCGTCGAAAACGAAGACGGAATAATTGCCGACTCGCCGGTATGCCGTAGGCGCCGGCTGGCCCAGTTTCCACAGTTCGTGAATGCGGGCGATGATGCGCTTATCGTTGTCGGTGGCGAGTTGAGGAGTATTGAACTCGACGATGAGCATCTTGCTTGGACCATACGCGGCGAGAACCGCGTCAGCGTTGCCGCCGGACTCGATTGCAGACAGCACTGCCTGCTGCAGTCCGAGCGGATTGAGATCGGCAAAAGTGCTTAGATATATCGCATTCTTTTGCGCTTCTTCCGGCGTAGGAAGGTGCTTAATTAAAACCGGAATATCACCCTCGCCTTTGTCGATCCCGTCGCTGAGATCTTTTGCAAATGCATTAAGACTCGCGTCGTTGCGCTTGAAATTCCTTATCCGAATGAACGAGGTCCCGCGAAAGAAAGCAATTTGATCGTTGGCGGCAAACCCGGCAGTGCCATATTCAGGCCGTATTTCAACCTTCGGATCCTTCTCTCGCGCTGCCGCCGCGACGCGGCTGAGTAGTTCGTACGCCTCGGCGTCCTGGCGCAAGCGAACGATGTCCACCATGACTCGCACGCCGTTGCTCGAGAGATACTCGGCTTCCTGGGCGCTGACTGGCTCTAATCCGCCGTTCAGGAACCCTTCTTCTTTAAGCGAAACAGATGGATTGAGCCGCCCTGACTGTTTGAATTTCGCAACTTGATTGGGCTGCGACGTGGCAGAGTCAACCGGCCCGATGATCAACGAAAACAGCAGGACAATTACTTTGGCAAGGTTGCGTTGGCGCAAATCAACAACTCCTCGTGCGGCCGGTTGTACTTAGAAACCGCTCAGGCTTTGATGTTCCCTGAGGCGTTTCGGCAGCACGTTGTCAGTTTAATGCCAGCGTCTTAATTCGCGCAAAAGAAGGTCGGCGTAGTGGCGTGGGCTATTGATGTTGTGCATCACGATCGAACTGCCGATCTCGCTGGCGTTGTCGACGATGATGTCGCCAAAGCCCATGATACGTTGAGGAATGCTGGCGGAGACGGTGACGTCCTGAACTTTGCTCAGCGGAATGTTTTTAGTGGTCCGCGCGATGAGACCAGTGTCGATTTGAAGTTTTGAGTCGGTGACGGTGTAACGAACCATGTTCCGCCTGATGTGGTAGTAGGCCGGAATCAGCAGCAGCGCGAGCCCGAGCAGGATTGAGATCGACGCAGGGACACCGAGCGACGCAAGCAGAAAGACCAACGCTATACCACCGATGACGGCTAACGCGTAACCTGCTTTGATAAAGAGCATCGTGGGCCGGACGGTGAAGATCGTGTGCTCGAGCTCTTGATCAGCGCTCATCTCCAGGGCCCGCGATTGCACCCGCGCGATTCGGGTCACCTCGGGATCGCCGGTGGGAGCTCCACAGTTCGAACAAAACCGGACGCTGGGGGTAACGTATGCTCCGCAACTGGAACACGTCATGAATTTAGTCCTCGCTCAAGTCGTGAAAGAACCATCGCACGGCGCCAATCATGCTACATAAGCGCACATAAATACAAAACGAGGCGGAAACCCTAAGGTTCCGCCTCGAAAGGGGTTTGGGATCTGTTTACTGACTAACTAACTGCAGGCGCCCATCCGGAAGCCTCGTCATAAATACGCTACGCTCGTAGACGCTCAATGGAGTTGGGTCTTTTTGCTGAGCTGCGGCAAGTTCGTCGCTGTTAAGCGTGACTGCCGCCTGTGGATCGCGAATCAAGCTGTATCTCTTGCTGATTCGACGAACATACTCCCGTGTTTCGCTGTAAGGCGGAACTTGATACCCATACTTCATAACCGCACCTTCGCCGGCGTTGTAGCCTGCAAGGGCCAGGCGCACATCACCGGAAAAGAGGTCTAACAGGAAGCGCATGTAACGTGCGCCGCCTTCAATGTTCTGTTTCGGATCCCAGATATTCGTAACGCCAAAGCGGCTGGCCGTTGGAGGCATCAACTGCATAAGGCCGCGTGCGCCTTTATGGGACATTGCACGAGGTTTGAAGCTCGACTCCTGGTGCATGATTGAGTAGAGCAGCAGTGGGTCAACGGAGTTGCGCTTTCCGGATTCGACGATGAAGTTATCAACGTCGGAGTTTCCGGTAGTGAATCCGCCGAGCGAAGGGTTTATCAACGGTTTACTAGTGAGACGAACGAGGCGTTTTGTTTTGGGTGGCTCAACTTTGGGGGTCTGGATGTGGACAGCATTGGCGAAGTCGAAGTTATCGACTTGGTAGCGGGTAGGCGTCTGGCCGAGACTTGACCACGCCGAAGTGGCAATTATGACCAGAAAAAGGAGCGGGTTTCGCATTTGTTCGTCTTTTAGGGCGATTTCCTGTGAGGGCTTTTGGATGGTAACACAGCGTTGTACGGTTGCCAACAACTTTGAGCAGCAGCTCGGGCTTGACATGCATAGTAAGATAAACGCGTTTTTCGAAAGTAACCTCACGCATTAACCGTTAACCCGCGCGCATCTGCGCGCCTCACACAAAGGATGAAAACAAATGAAGACTTTTCTCACACTCACACTGCTACTTCTGTGTGTTTTCAACACCGGAGTTTTGGCTCAAACCGACACCACTTCCTCCAATAAACCCGGCACGAAGCAGAACGGCAAGCGAGGCCCGATCTTTCGTGCTACCAAAGAACAGATCAACCAGGCCCAGGCGATTCTCAAGGAGCGCGGGTTTTACGCCGGCGAACAACTCGGAAAGCTTGACGATGCTACGCGGGATGGACTGCGGAAGTATCAGCAGGCGGAAGGGCTAAAGGTGACCGGAACGCTCAACAAAGTAACGTTGGAAAAGATGAATATTGCTCTGACGGATAAACAGAAGAGCATGTAACAGGATGGGCACGATTTAGCAGGATGGACAGGATTTATCTTGTTCATCCTGTGAAATCTTGACCATCCTGTCTAGCTTACCAGCCGCTCCACGACCTCATAGCTCTTATCGAGCGCGGCTTGTAAATTCTCGGGCTGGTTGCCGCCGCCTTCAGCCATGTCGGCCTTACCACCGCCACGGCCGCCGATGATCGGCGCGAGTTCTTTGATCACTTGCCCAGCCGGCACCTTACCGGTCAGGTCAGCCGAAGTGCGAACGATAAGTGAAACCTTTCCATCGCTACTTCGCCCCAACACGACCACACCCGATTTGATTCGCGCCAGCAGCGTGTCTGAAAGCTGTCGCATTGCCGCCGCGTCGAGCCCACTCGCCTCGCGAGCCAAAACCTTGATGCCTGCAACGTCACGCGACTCGTCACCATTCGTCGCAGCTCCGCTGGCGCCGCTCGCGATCTTCAGCCGCAGCTCCTCAGCTTCACGTCGTGCTTTCTTCAATTCTTCTTGCAGCCGTAAAACTGTCGCCGATAATTCACCGCGCGACGTTCTCAATCCGCTGCTGAGTCCGTCGACCAAAACCTCAGCTTCCCGGAAGCGTTCATACGCATCCATGCCGGTAATGGCCCTGATACGCCGCACGCCCGACGCAATCGATTCGTCGCTTACTATCTTAAACAGACCGATATCACCGGTCGCGCGAACGTGTGTGCCGCCGCAGAGCTCCTTTGAAAAGATTCCCTCGAGACCCTTGATCGAGAGCACGCGCACTTTCTCGCCGTACTTCTCGCCAAATAGCGCCATCGCACCGGAACGCATCGCTTCTTCGATAGCCATCTCATCGGTTTGCACAAGCTCGTTGCGCAGGATGTGATAGTTGACTAGACGTTCGATCTCTTCCTTCTCGGCCGCTGTCAAAGGCTGGTAATGGGAGAAGTCGAAGCGTAAGTAACTCGGCGCGACAACAGAGCCGGCTTGCTTCACGTGCGTGCCGAGAACTTCACGAAGCGCGGCGTGCATCAAATGTGTCGCAGTGTGGTTTCGACGCGTCGCATCGCGCTTTTCAACGTCGACTTCGGCCGAAACTACGTCGCCCACATTCAGAGTTCCCTTTTCAACTTTAATCCTGTGCACGATCAAACCCTGAGCGGGCGAATACGTATCGTTAACCGCAGCCAGCGCGCCCGTCGGACCAACCAGCACTCCGACATCGCCAACCTGGCCGCCACTCTCAGCGTAGAAAGGCGTACGATCGAGCACAACCTCGCCCTCGTCGCCCTCATTCAAAGAGTCAACTTCGCCACCTTTGATAAGCGCCACAACCTTTGCGTCTTCGACTCTAGTCGTTTCATAACCCTTGAATACGGATCTACCGAGACGACCCGCCAGGTTTGCATAAACAGGATTGGCTTTTACTTTTGCTTCACCTTTTTCGGTCGCGGCCGTTTGCTGAAGCTCCTGCAGCGCAGCATCGAATGATCGGTTGAACTCGTCTTCTTCGATCACGAACCCACGTTCTTCCAGGCCAACGCGTATCAAGTCGCGCGGTGTTCCAAACGTATCGTAAAGCCGGGCGAGGGTCTTGTATTCCGGCATCGCGCCTTTACTCGCAGCGAACACTTCATCAAGTTTGTTCAGACCAACCGTCAGCGTCGAACGGAAACGTTCTTCTTCCAGACGCACCATCTTCTCGATGAACTCGCTGTGCTGTTCCAGTTCCGGAAAATTTTCCTTCATCTGATCGACAACGAAGTTCGTCACCTGATTAAAGAACGGGCCTTCGAACCCGAGCGCGTGATGACCTTGATAGATCGCACGTCTCATAATCTTTCGCAGGACGTAGTTGCGGCCTTCGTTGCCGGGCAGGATTCCGTCCGCAATCGAGAACGCGGCCGCCCGCGCGTGGTCAGCAATCACGCGCATCGCAAACCCTGCCTGCGTTTCTGGTTCGTAATGGCGATCGGCAAGTTTAGCGGTGAAGTCGACGATCGGACGTATCAGATCCGTGTCATAGTTTGACTTCACGCCCTGCAAAACCACGGCGAGACGTTCAAGTCCTGCACCTGTATCAACGGAAGGCGCGGGCAGTGGATCGAGTTTGTATTGACCGGGCGCGACTTCACTGCGATCAAACTGCATAAAGACCAGGTTCCAGATCTCCATGATCGTGTCGCCCGGTCCATTCACATTTGCTGCACTGTTCTCCGCGTCATTCGGATCCGCGCCCATGTAGTAATGAATTTCGCTGCATGGACCACACGGACCAGTCTCGCCCATTTGCCAGAAGTTATCCTTGCGACCGAAGCGCAGGATTCGCTCACGTGGCGCGCCAACCTGGTGCCAAAATTTCTCGGCATCTTCGTCAGGAAGCACTTCGTCGTCGCCTTCGTAAACCGTAAACCACAACCGCGCCGGATCAAGTTTCAAGACATCGACAAGAAACTCCCATGCAAACCTTATCGCGTCTTCCTTGAAGTAATCGCCAAACGAGAAATTGCCGAGCATCTCGAAGAACGTGTGATGCCGTGCAGTTTTTCCAACCTCATCGAGGTCGTTGTGCTTGCCGCCGGCTCGCACACACTTCTGCGACGACGCTGCGCGCACGTACTCCCGTTTCTCCGCACCCAGAAAGGTGTCCTTAAACTGATTCATGCCCGCGTTCGTGAACAGCAACGTCGGATCGTTGGCAGGCAGAAGCGGAGACGAACGCACACGCGTGTGCCCGTTCTCCTCAAAGTACTTCAAAAAAGCTTCGCGAATTTCATTACCAGTCATCATTGGTTCGAGTGTAGCAAATCAGTCTTCATCCGTGTAATCCGTGGCTAATGACCGCACTTTGTCGCTCACAAGCTCAAACTCAAACCCCTGCCGCAGCAGGTGTTCGAACAAACTTTTCGCTTCAGCACGGTTCTTCGGCTTACCGCGAATGCGAATGCGTTTGGCAATTGCCTGGTCGATCAACTGTTCCTCCGGAGTCTCGGCAAAAACCATTTCGAGCGCTTCATTGGCGATGCCGCTGTCGATCTTTTTGAACTTTAGATCGCGCTCCAGGCGGCGACGTCCCAGCGGTTTCTGCTTAACTTTGTAGGCCGCATAACTGAAGGCGAAGCGCTCGTCGTTGAGATAGCCATACTCACGCAGCCGCGAGATGACCGTCTCTACCACTTCTTCATTCGAATTCTTGCCGCGGAGCAAACGTTCGCGCAGTTCGGCGACGGAGCGCGGTTTCGCTGACAATAGCTTGATAGCGCGCTCGAAAATGCGACGTCGCAACTCGTCGGCTGTTAAAGACATGAAGGCATTTTCTCGCGCAAAGGCGCAAAGGCGCAAAGGATCGCAAAGAAAGATGAGAAAACCTTTGCGTCTGTCTTTGCGCCTTTGCGCCTTTGCGCGAGAAAATGCTTACCATGGATGGCGTGTTAATAATCGACAAACCTTCCGGCATCACGTCTCACGGTGTGGTCGCGCGCGCGCGTCACATTCTGCACGAACGCCGCATCGGCCATACCGGAACACTCGATCCGTTTGCTACCGGCGTCCTCGTTATTCTTCTGGGTAAAGCGACTCGACTCGCTCAGTTCCTGAGCAGCGTTGACAAGGAATACGAAGCAATCATTCGTCTGGGATACTCAACCGACACCGGCGATCGAACAGGTAATCCGATTCCTGGTCCAGCCGTAGCTAAATCAAAGCCAGGCAACTGGAGCGAGCACGAGATCGAGGAAGCACTCAAGAGCTTCCGCGGCGAGATCGATCAGATACCACCAATGTACTCAGCAAAGAAAGTTGAGGGGAAGAAACTCTACGAACTTGCGCGTCGTGGTGAGAACGTTGAACGACAGCCCATACACGTTTGTATTCACGAGTTCGAGGCAATCAAGCCTGACGGACATCTGATCAAAGACAATCTCGATGGCACGTTCGACTTCCACGTTCGAGTCTCGTGTTCCTCGGGCACTTACGTCAGAACACTTGCAGAAGACTTCGGCCAGCGTCTGTACGTTGGCGCCCATTTGGCGGAACTAAGACGCACACGCGTTGGCGACTTCTCAATCAACCAGGCAATCACCCTTGATGAGTTGAAGATCCATTTTGCCGAAGAATCATTGGGCACGGTCCTATTGCCAATGAATGCGGCGCTCTCAAGGCTGCCTTTTGTGCATCTAAACGCCCAAGACGTGCGGAGGGCCAACCACGGAAGAGAGGTGAACGTTGCGGAAGCTGGCTGGGCCGATGGAGAGAAAGTGAAGATGTGCGACGCTGATGAGCAATTGATTGCCATCGGTCAATACGATGCTGCTGCAAAGCTCTTGCGTCCGCGCGTTGTGCTCAGGAATTCAGAGGCCAACCTTTAGTATCGGAGTTTGGAGCTAAAGCTTAAACTCCAGATTGCCCTAAAAAGCATTGGCTTAGGGTCTTTACCTCTGTGGTATACTTGCGCGCAAGGGAAGCGCGCGTGCAGTCGCTTCCATCAGGTGTTTCCCTCCGGACTTCCGTTGAAAACGCTCATTGAGAAGTAATGACTCGAGGACGTAGCTCACGCTTACGCGCGCGTGAGGCGTATCACGAGACATAGAAGAAAACAAAACCGCGATTCCCCGACGATGAGAGCGGTTGTTTAAATAGAAGCGTGGCCTCTCCCCACACGCTGTCCGAATGCGCGAAAGCCGAAGAGGTTCCAAAGGCTATGCAAGAGCAGGATGGCAACAAACAATTTAATATCAGCGAACGTTTGGAAGATCTGCGTCGTGAGCACGAAGCACTGCGCTGGGAGGGATCGTTTAGAGAATACTTCGAGTTAGTCGCCCAGAACCCGCGCATCGCCCAACTTTCACACGCTCGCATCAACGACATGGTTCATGCCGCCGGCATCGAACGGCTGAACGAAGGCACCCAACACGAGATACTCTCCTACAACTTCTTTGCCCACGAGCTCTTCGGCATCGAGGAACCGATAGCGAAGATTGTCGAGTATTTCAAATCGGCCGCACAGCGTCTCGAAGTACGTAAACGAATTTTGTTGCTGATGGGGCCGGTAGGCGGCGGCAAGTCGACCATTGTCAACATGCTCAAGCGCGGGCTTGAGGATTGGACCAGGACCGAGCGCGGCGCAGTTTATGCCATCAAAGACTGCCCAATGCACGAGGAACCGCTGCATCTCATTCCCCATCAACTCCGCGCCGAAGTCGAAAAGCATTACGGAATTTACATCGAGGGCGATCTTTGCCCGCAGTGTCGATATGCGTTGGATCGAACGTACGGCGGCCGTCACGAAGACGTGAAAGTGCATCGCGTGGCCTTCTCTGAAAAGGAACGCGTCGGTATCGGAACGTTTTCACCAAGCGATCCCAAGTCGCAGGACATCACGGAGCTCACCGGCTCAATCGATCTCTCGACGATCGGCGAAGTCGGAGTTGAGTCAGATCCACGTGCTTACCGTTTTGACGGCGAGTTGAACATCGCTAACCGCGGTTTGATGGAATTCGTCGAGATGCTGAAGGTCGATGAGAAGTTTCTCTACAGCCTGCTGACGCTATCCCAGGAGCAGAGCATCAAGACGGGCCGCTTCGCGATGATCTACGCCGACGAGGTGATCCTGTCGCATTCAAACG
>JAICGZ010000240.1 GCA_025922875.1 Pyrinomonadaceae bacterium | reverse complement strand
CTCGAGTCGCATGTGGATCTTTTTCTCCGGTATCTCGAGTAACGGTTCGACGTTGTAGACAACGCCTGCTACGAATGGACGGTTCCTGTCAGGGGAAACATCATGTACTGAGATTCCGATGGGATGTCCGATGTAACGTCCGAGTGCTAGAAACTCTTTTTGAAAGCCATGCTTCTTGTACACTTCTTCGGCAACGTCCTGTAACTGCTTGATCGTCACTCCAGGCTTCATAGCAGCGATGATTGCGTCTCGCGCTTCGAGAATGCAGCGATACATCTTCTCCTGCTCAGGTGTAAAGCGGCCCGAGACCGGCCACGTCCGCGTGATATCGGAGGTGTAGTATTCATAGTCGGCGCCGTAGTCCATATAGACAACCTCGCCGTCCATCATCTGGCGATTGTTTGCCGAGTAATGCAGGATCATCGTGTTTGGTCCCGATGCCACGATGGGACGGAAAGCATCGCCACGCGCGCCGCGCCTGGTATAAACATAGCGAGCGGCAGCCTCGAGCTCGTACTCGTACATTCCAGGTCGGGTGCCTTTCATCGCTTCTTTCACACCTTCAGCAGCGATTTCAGAACTCTTTTTAGTCAACTCGATCTCGTACGGCGTTTTGACCCAGCGCATCTCATTCAACAACGGATCCAGAGGCTGTAAAGTAAGTTGCGGAACCATCTGCTGAATCACGCTGATAGCACGCTTCGATTCGGTAACGCCGCCGAAGATTGATTGCGACAGCTCGAGCGACTCATAAAAATCAAGCTCCTCGCGCGCATTCTGAACGTTTCCTTGCGAACCCTTGAGCATGTAGAGCTTCTTCACCCGGTCTCCCATAAAAGCGAAGTTGGAAAGAAACTCTTCGATTGGCTGTACTCTCGTCACCCCATACACTTCTTCACGCTTTTCAATCTGCCAGATGCCCGGACCGTCAGCGCGAATCTGTGGCTCAGAACGCCGGGGCACATACAAAAACGTACTCTTGGTTGGACCACTCATGACGAGGACTGCGCCGGGTTCTTCGACTCCCGTCAGATAATAGAAATCAGGAGCCTGGCGAAACTTGACTGGATAGAACTGCCCTTTGGCGGCGAAGATCACCGCCACGCCATCGGGAATCTTCTCAAACAGCTTCGCCCTCCTCTCCATAAACTCAGTCTTATTAAACGGCTGCTGCGCGAAAGTTGAGGCAGTCAGTGCGAGGAAAACGAGGGTAGTAATGAATAAATACCGGATGCTAATAGTAGGGAGTTTACGCACGAGGGGCGGTCCTTTCCAGATTTCGAGATAATTACGACGAGGCTCGGTAGCTAACGCGCAAAATACTCGGTTAAAGTATCACCCGTTCAAGAAAATAAATTTAACGAGGATATGGTGAGCGACTCGGAAGGATTTAACCAGCGAGATCCGTCGAACGGATGGGAAGGTATTGCGCCGTCGTTCATTGAGTACATCAGCGATTCAACCGATTCGGTTGTCAAAATCTCTTGGGCGCAGCGCTTACACGTCTATCCTTGCGGAAGCTGGCTTCAAGTTGACAGCGGAGTATACTGATGCGGGAGAATCACTACTACGATGCTGTCGAATTATAAGTGCGACAAAAAAGCACAAAAACTCAGTAAAGACATTTGCGCCTTTTGTGCTTCTTTGTGGCTAATGTCTTTTTGTGCTTTCTTGTGGCCGGTCTACGCACAGCAGGCGGATCCGATCGTGGTCCAACCCGGTGCGCCGGGCCAGCCCACCCGAACTTTGCCGTCCTCAACAAGAGCCACACTACCGCCACAGTCTCCCGCAGACGTGCAGTTCATGCAGGGTATGATCATGCATCATTCGCAAGCGGTGGAGATGACAGACCTAATCAAATCACGCACTGAAAACAAGGAAGTCCGCTCGCTGGGCGAGCGAATCAGCCATTCGCAGGCCGATGAATTAAGGTTTATGAAACGGTGGCTGGAGGAGAGGGGCGAACCTGCTTCAACGCCGATGCACCACATGCCGGGCATGGACATGTCGAGCCATCAAATGACTATGCCCGGGATGCTTACGACAAAGCAGATGGACGCGTTAAGAAAAGCAAAAGGCAAAGAGTTTGACCGGCTGTTTTTGAAAGGGATGATTCAGCACCACGAGGGCGCCTTAGTTATGGTGAAGCACTTGTTTGACACTGCGGGCGCCGGGCAGGATGCTGAACTGTTCAATTTCGCAACCGATGTCGATACCGGTCAACGCGCTGAGATCAGGATTATGCAAACTATGCTGGGTGAAAACCTTAAGAGGTGAAACTTTGATCCGAATACACGTTATGACTTTCCGTTTACTAGTAGCTTCACTTGTTTTGTGTTCGTGTTTTGCAGCCCACGCGCAGACGCAAACACCATCACCATCGCCGTCGCCAGACACTCAGGAAGATCCTTTTGCTCCTGATCCGCCGGCAGTGTTACCCCCGGGAATGACGGGTTCAGATGCGAACGATCCACGCGCCAGGTTGAAGCCGGGACTTTATGATGCGGGTGAAGCAGCGATGGGGATCAAGCATCTACTGTTGCTCAAAAAACCCGATGCCTTTCAGCTCGGCGCCGACGATCCTGAAAGTCCGAAGGTGAAGACGACTTTGGGCCAGCTCGGCATCGGTGACACCTCAAAGATGCCCAAGCGCTCGCAGTTGGTTCTTGCTCAACTCGCGTTTGGAAACTCGGACTTTGCGTTCCAAGGCAATCACCTGTTTATGGGAAATTTTTATGGTGTCAACATCTATGACATCTCCAATCCGTTGAAGGCTAGTCTATTGACTTCGATGATATGTCCAGGTGGGCAGGGCGATGTCTCGGTTTACAAAAACCTGCTCTTCATGTCCGTCGAACAGCCAAACGGCCGGGTGGATTGCGGTACACAAGGATTTCCGCCGCCGCCTCCGCAACCATCTTCAACATCGGCCCGGCAAGACAGAAGACAACCACCGCCGGTACAGAAAGATCGTTTCCGCGGCGTGAGAATCTTTGATATCAGCGACATCAAAAAACCGCAGCAGGTGGCGGCGGTCCAAACTTGTCGCGGCTCTCACACGCACACGCTGGTTGTCGATCCAAATGACAAGAACAACGTCTACATCTATGTTTCGGGAACCTCGTATGTCCGCCAACCCGAAGAGTTGGCCGGATGCTCGGGTG
Organism: Pyrinomonadaceae bacterium; assembly: GCA_025922875.1. Classification (GTDB taxonomy): domain Bacteria; phylum Acidobacteriota; class Blastocatellia; order Pyrinomonadales; family Pyrinomonadaceae; genus PSRF01. The sequence continues at coordinate 7,196 of JAICGZ010000240.1, read as the reverse complement.
AGAAGCCAGACAAGGATCCCAACACAGCGCTGTTTCGCATTGATGTGATCAAGGTGCCGCTGGCTGCGCCGCAGGATGCGAAGATCGTGTCGAACCCGCGGTTGTTCATGGATCCGCGGACCGGCGCCTTGAACGCTCTAAGCAGTGGCGGCACGCATGGCAAAGACGGAAGGCCGCGAGATACGGACCAGTGTCACGATATCACTGTCTTCTCAGACATCGGTTTGGCGGCCGGCGCCTGCTCCGGAAATGGAATCCTGCTGGACATCAAAGATCCGGTAAATCCAAAACGCCTCGATGCGGTAAACGATCCGAATTACGCGTACTGGCATTCGGCCTCATTTTCGAATGACGGTAAGAAAGTTGTGTTCACTGATGAGTGGGGTGGCGGGCTCGCTGCGCGCTGCCGTGCAAACGATCCGAACAAGTGGGGCGCTAATGCGATCTTCCATTTGCAGGATAACAAACTGAAGTTCGCGAGTTATTACAAGCTGCCCGCTGCCCAGGGCGATAACGAGAATTGTGTGGCGCACAACGGATCGCTCGTTCCGGTCCCCGGCCGCGACATCAAAGTACAAGCCTGGTATCAGGGCGGCATCTCCGTCATGGATTTCACGGATGCGGAGCGTCCCGTTGAAATTGCCTATTTCGATCGAGGGCCGGTTTATCCAGACAGGCTGGTGCTCGGCGGTCACTGGTCCGCGTACTGGTACAACGGTCACATCTATGGTTCAGAAATCGCCCGCGGCCTGGACGTCTTCGAACTGACTCCGACGAAGTTTCTTACGCAGAACGAGATCGACGCCGCAAAAACGGTTCGCTTCGATGCATTGAATGTGCAGAACCAGCAGAAGATCGAGTGGCCGCGAAAGTTGGTCGTTGCCAGGGCTTACATCGACCAACTCGAGCGGTCGCAAGCTCTGCCGGCAGATCGAATCGCAGAGCTGCGGAAAGCGATTCAAAGCGCCGAGAGTAATCAAGATGATCTGACAAAACTCAAAAATCTCGCGCCGGCGTTGGAACAAAGCGCCGCGAGCTCGAAGAGTGCGGCCGATTCATCTCGATTGCAGGCTCTGGCGGAAATCCTGAAGGCGCCCGCACTTTAATCAGCGTGTTAGGCGCGTTGAGAAGATCTCTCGCGCAAAGGCGCAAAGCGCTGCCGCGTTTCTAAAAGCGCTCCTTTGCTCCATTCGCGCCTTTGCGGGAGAGACGAACGGGTCTCGATGACGAATGCACGGTCTCGCACTATCTGCTGGACGCCCATCTGGAACAAGGCCCGCGAGGGCGTGGGGCTGGAGCACCTACTCCTGACAGAGCATGCGGCTGATAGCGTCGTGCTCGCGTTTGATGAGCAACATGATCCATTCAGGCTCACCTATCGCCTCACCTGGGATGAATCGTGGCGGCTCCGCGATGCGAATATGGTTGTCACGACAGATCGCTTCACACGATCGATGACTCTGAAAACGGATGGCCGGGGTCACTGGCGAGATGGCGATGGCCGCGCTATCACTGAGCTCGATGGCTGCATCGATATCGACATCTGGCCCACTCCATTCACTAACAGTTTCCCGATTCGCCGCGAGCCTATGGCGGTCGGTGAGCGGCGGCAGTTTCACGTGGCCTGGGTTTACGCGCCGGAACTGACGGTTCACCCGCAACCGCAGGCGTATACCCGTCTAGCCGACCGGCTCTACCTTTTCGAAAACCTCGACGGCAGTGGCTTCCGGGCGGAGCTTCCCACAGACGAAGACGGCATCGTGCTGGATTACCCGGAACTGTTCCGGCGTGTAAAAGAGACGTAATATGCGCGACTCACTGAGATCAAATTTAAGCGTGCTGGCAATACTTGTGGTTTTGTTTTTATGTCATGCACCTGCAACCGCACAGAACATGTCTGACGATTCTCTGACGAAACTCGCTCGCAGCGTCACGATCTATCGCGATACTTACGGCGTCCCGCATGTCTTTGGCCGCACAGATACGAGCACCGTATTCGGCTTTGCTTACGCGCAGGCCGAAGATAACTTTTGGCGCGTTGAGGAAAACTTCATTCACGCACTGGGCCGCGCTTCTGAGTTGTATGGGGAGAAAACGCTGCAAGAAGATCGACTCAACCGTGCACTCGAGATCCCGCGCTTAGCACGCGAGGAATACGCGCGCCTCGACAAACATATGCGTTCCTTGTGCGACGCGTTCGCCGCCGGTTTTAATTATTATCTCGCGCGTCATCCCGAGGTACGCCCGCGACTGCTGACGAAAATCGAACCGTGGTACACACTCGCTTTCATTCGTTACAACTATTACCAGAACGGCTTCGCGCGTGATAGAAGCCTGCGCGGGACGGAACCGCGCACTGCCGCGATCGAGAACGATCTAAAAGAACACACGGGTTCGAATGGTTGGGTCATTGGGCCATCCAAAAGCGCGACCGGTCACGCGATGCTTTTCATCAATCCTCACCTGCCATTTTTTGGTCCGGGCCAGGTTTATGAAGGTCATGTCCATAGTGACGAGGGTTGGAATTTCACCGGTTACACACGCTTCGGTTTTCCGTTGCCGTACGTCGGACACAACGAAAATGGTGGTTGGGTGAGCACTGACAATGCGGCGGATTTAACAGATGTTTACCTGGAAACGTTCGACGATCCGGCTCGTCCACTCGCTTACAAGTACGACAAAGGATATCGCCTGGCCACTGAGCGCGTCGAAGAGATTCGCGTTAAGACGGCGAGCGGTCTCGAGACGCGCAAATTCAGCATGCGTAAAACGCATCATGGCCCGATCGTAGGCGCGCGCGATGGCAAACTGCTTTCGCTACGCATGGCGAAGTTTGAATCGGATGGTTGGCTGCGCGAGTGGTACGACATGACGCGTGCGAAATCGCTCGCGGCACTGAAGCGAGCGATGGCGCCGTTGAACATGCTCTTTGGTAATGTGATGTACGCCGATCGACAGGGCAACACCTGGTATCTCTACAACGGCGCGGTTCCGAAGCGCGATCCGCGTTTTGATTGGACCAAGCCGGTAGATGGGAGCGATCCGGCAACGGAATGGCAGGGTTATCACACCATCGACGAGCTGCCGCAACTCGCAAATCCGAAATCCGGATGGATGCAAAACTGCAATACAACTCCTTTTCTGCTGACGAGTGAAGGTAATCCCGAGGCGCAGCAATTTCCGAAATACATGGTCCAGGAGGGCGACAATCCTCGTGGCGCGATCTCAAGAGAGATCCTTGCGAGTAAAGCAACCTTCACCTTTGATGAATGGAAGCGGTTGGCGTTCGACACGCGAGTGATGAATGCGAGCAAGCGTTTGCCTGGGCTCCTTGCGGCGATCAAAGCAGAGTCACAATTACGAGAAGTTTACGACGAGCTCGCGCAGTGGAATCAGCGGAGCTCCAACGAATCAGCGGCGATGACGCTCTTCAGCCTGTGGCACGACCGCGTGTCGCGGAATGAAAAGGAAAACCAGGCGGCTGCGCTTACGGAAGTTATCAATACGCTTCAACGTGATTTTGGGACGTGGAAGGTTGCATGGGGCGAACTCACACGCCTGCAACGTATCAATGAAAGCAAAGAGGAACAGTTTCAAGACGCCAGATCGAGTCTCGCTGTTAGTGGCGTAAATGGCAACGATGGCGCTGTTTTCACACTATACGCCGCGCCCATACGTGGACAGAAACGGCGGTACGGCGTTGCAGGTGGAAGCTATGTCAGTGTGGTTGAGTTTGCGCCAAAGGTTCGCGCACTGTCGGTTCACACCTTCGGTGCAAGTGGAGATCCTAACAGTAAACACTACATGGACCAGGCTGTGCTCTACGCCCGCGGAGAGTTCAAACCGGCGTGGCTCACACTCGAAGACATCCGCGCTAATCTCGAAGCTGCATACCATCCGGGCGAAGAGCAGCGTACAAAATAGATGACAATCGAAATTCGAGAAGAGCGTGCTGATGACGTCGCGGCGATTCGTGACGTGAACAGGCGTGCATTCGGCCAGGAATTGGAAGGCAACATCGTCGACGCATTGAGGTCCAACGGAGCCGCGCTGCTCTCCCTCGTCGCCACACTAGACGATGAAGTCGCAGGTCACATCATGTACAGTGCGGCAACTATCGGTGAGGTAACGGGAGCTGGGCTCGCTCCAATGGCCGTGCTTCCGGAGCACCAGCGAAAAGGTATCGGCAGCAAACTAGTCGAAGCTGGAAATCGAAAACTCGAGGATGAGGGCTGCCCATTCATCATCGTTCTGGGCCATGCAAACTACTACCCCCGATTCGGCTTCATACCTGCGAGCACTCACGGAATCAAGTGTGAATGGGACGTACCCGACGAGGCATTTATGTTGTTGATCCTGGACCAGGCAAAAATGCAGGGTGTCTCCGGCTCGGCCAAATACCGTCCTGAATTTTCTACATGATTTACAGGATTAGAAGAACAGGGTTTACATGATAATTGAAGCAGATTTTGATCGTTTGGCTCTCCTTGACGACGAAGGGTGGACGGCGAATAACCACTATCATGATTTCCTACTAAAGCATGTTCCTCAGAATTGTGAAAATGCGCTTGAGATCGGCTGCGGGACAGGCGCGTTCGCGAGGCGTTTGGCCGAGCGTTGTAAACGAGTAGTCGCGCTGGATCTGTCACCGGAGATGATTCGTGTCGCCCGTTCGCGGTCAAGCCAATTTAATAATCTCGAATTTGAATACGCCGATGCGATACGGTGGAACTTTCCTCAATCACAATTCGATTTCATCTGTTCTATTGCCACACTTCATCACCTGCAACAGCGTGACTTGTTCGTGAAGATGAAAGACGCGCTAAAGCCTCGCGGAGTTTTAGTGGTCCTGGATCTTGTCGAGTCGAACAGTTTATTTGAAAGGATGTTAGATGTTATCGGGCTGGGTGTGAGTAGCGGTCTGCGGCTGATTCGCAACGGTCGATTTAAACCACCGCCCGAGGTCCGTAAGGCGTGGGAGCAACACGGCAAACACGATTCTTACTCAACTATCAACCAGATGCGCGCGCTTGCCGATGAAATCTTGCCCGGCTCGAGTGTGAGAAGACATCTATTGTGGCGCTATTCGCTGGTCTACAGAGCCAACCAATAGCCACTCCCAAACAAGAGCCAAAAAGGAGCACAAAAAACACAAGTAGTTGGATCAGGACGGGTTTTTGCCTTATGTGCTTCTTTGTGGCCTAAGGCTTCTGACAATATTCGGGCTGCGGTGTGAGTCGGTGAGTCCGCTACAATTTGACTTGTGCCCACGTTTCGGCATAGAAATCACCTTATTAAATCCAACAAACAAAATCGAGGAGCTATCCGAAATGAAGAAGCGAATCCATGCAATGGTTTCGTTCGCGGCGGTGCTTAGTCTCGCACTCGCGTGTACAAGCGGTCCAACCAACGTGAACACGAACTCCGGTGCAGCAGCTACCAGCTCAGTTGCGGCCGAGTTGAAGCCCGCCCTGGACGCGATCACCGCAAACGACATCATGCAACACACCAGAGTGATGTCAGGAGATGAGTACGAAGGGCGCGGCCCCGGAACAAAGGGTGAAGAACTTACCGTCAAGTATCTAACCGAACAGTTTCAACGCATAGGCTTGAAGCCTGGGAATCCGGATGGCACGTATGTTCAGAAGGTTCCTCTGGTTGGATTTACAGGCGTCCCAACGGCTTCATTCACTGCCGGGGGCAAGCAACTCAACCTGACATTTCCACAAGACTACGTTGCGGTTTCACGCCGGTTCGTTCCTGAATCAAAGGTTGAAAATTCCGACATGGTCTTCGTTGGTTATGGCGTAGTGGCGCCCGAGTATGGCTGGGACGACTACAAAGGATTGGACGTGCGAGGCAAGACGATCGTGATGCTGATCAATGATCCTCAAGTGCCGAGCGCGGGCGACCCGGCGACGCTCGACGACAAAATGTTCAAGGGCAAGGCAATGACGTACTACGGCCGTTGGACCTACAAATATGAAATCGCCTCGCAGAAGGGCGCTGCGGCGGCGGTGATCATTCATGAAACCGGCCCGGCTGGTTATCCCTATGAAGTTGTTTCCGGAAGTTGGTCTCGTGAGAATTTCGACATTCAAACGCCCGACAAGAACATGGGACGTGTTGCCGTTGAATCATGGATCACGACCGACCGCGCCAAGGAATTGTTTACCGCCAGTGGCCAGGATTTTGACGCGCTGAAAAAGGCTGCCCTCTCGAAGGACTTCAAGCCCGTTGCTCTCAATGCAAAGGCAAACATGACGGTCAAAAACACGATACGTGAAATTGATTCCAATAACGTCATAGCAAAGCTTGAAGGATCGGATCCAACGCTGAAGAACGAGTACGTTATCTACACGGCGCACTGGGATCACCTGGGACGCGATCCAAAACTATCTGGCGATCAAATTTTCAATGGGGCGCTCGATAATGCCTCAGGCACCGCCGCATTGCTCGAGATTGCTGAAGCATTCACGAAACTCGCCACACCTCCGAAACGATCCATTTTGTTTCTCGCAGTGACGGCCGAAGAGAAAGGGTTACTCGGTGCAAAGTATTACGCTGAGAATCCTCTGTATCCGCTGAACAAAACGCTGGCGAACATCAACATGGATGGTGTTAATCAGTGGGGCAGGACCACGGACATCACGATGGTCGGCGACGACAACAGCACCTTAATCGACCTGCTGCGTGAAGCTGCCACTGCACAGGGGCGGACAGTAAATCCGGATCCGGAATCCGAGAAAGGGTTTTATTACCGCTCGGACCATTTCGAATTTGCGAAACAAGGAGTTCCGGCGCTCTACACTGATTCCGGGATTACCTATGAAGGTAAAGATGCAGCGTTCAGCAAACAGAAGCGCGACGAATACACAACCAACGATTACCACAAAGTTTCCGACGAGATTAAATCTGACTGGAATCTCACGGGAGCGGTTGATGACGCGCAGTTGTTGACGATGATCGGATATCGAGTGGCTCAAGGCGACAGGTATCCGGAGTGGAAAGCGGGATCAGAATTCAAAGGCAAGCGTGACGAGATGATGAGGGGCGCTGGTTCGGGTGGCCCCTCGATGCCGTAAGTGTTCCAGACTCTTTCAAGCCACAAAGAAGCACGAGAATTGGGCGAAACTTTTGTGCTTCTTTGTGGCCGTCTTCATCGAAGATAAACAAAGCCTCGCCAGGGGCTTTTG
>JAICGZ010000239.1 GCA_025922875.1 Pyrinomonadaceae bacterium | reverse complement strand
GCCGTCAACGTCGTCTTGCCATGATCCACGTGCCCAATCGTTCCGATGTTCACGTGCGGCTTGGAACGGTCAAATTTTTCCTTCGACATCTTTTCCTCTTCTATATATAAGGATCATTACTGTCAGAAACGCTGGAGCCCGCGATGAGATTTGAACTCATGACCTCCTCCTTACCAAGGAGGCGCTCTACCCCTGAGCTACGCGGGCCCGAATCCCATGGCGTCCCAAAACTTGGAGCGGGCGACGAGATTCGAACTCGCGACCCTCAGCTTGGAAGGCTGATGCTCTACCAACTGAGCTACACCCGCCCAAATCATTGCCGATTGCCAATTGCCAATTTGAAAACCGTCAGTTGCTCCACAATTGGCAATCGCGCAACGGTGCAGGGGGTAGGATTCGAACCTACGTAGGGCGTGAGCCCGCCGGGTTTACAGCCCGGTGCCATTAACCACTCGACCACCCCTGCATCACCTTTGTTTTGCCGTGGAGCCGGCGAAGGGACTTGAACCCCCGACCCTCTGATTACAAATCAGATGCTCTACCAACTGAGCTACGCCGGCCCGCTATAGAGTACAAATAGCGCATTCCGACAAAATGCGGATACTACCAAGCGGGTTTCAAAAAGGCAAGTCGCAGCGAGTGTTGTAGATAACAGACGAGTCCGCGCATTTTGCGAGTGGCTCTAAACAAATAAATTGACCTGAATTGATGCAGCAAAGTAGGATGGATAAACCTCACCGCGTCACTTTGCCCCTATCCCCTCAGGACATCAAAGGAGACTAGCCCACATGGCACGGTTTAGAACTTTCAAAGCATCGCTGTTCGCACTCGTCTGTTTGCTCGCGCTTGCCTTTTCAACCAACGCGCAATCCCCGGCTCCCACTCCGCAGGTTATGATGCCCGACCCGGCACAACCGCTGCGCGTCGCAGGTGAATCCACCCTGTACTGCGCCGGTTACATTCGACATCAACGACTCCCGAGCATGCCTGAGATCGTCGGCGCCGAGGAAGAACAGGAACAACGCACTTACTCCGACGGCGACGTTGTGTATCTGAACAGAGGTTCATCTCAGGGCATTAAAGAAGGGCAAAACTTTCAGATCATTCGCCCACGTGGCGACGTCAAAGGCGTTCACCGGCAAAAGTATGGATACTTAGGAACTTACGTTCAGGACATAGGACAACTTCAGGTCTTCAAGGTTTGGGAAAACACTGCGGCGGCACGGATAACTTTTACCTGCGACACGGCGCTGCTGGGCGATCTCCTTTCGCCGATTCCCGATCGCGAGTCTCCACTGCAACGCGCTGAAGCAAACCTCGATCGTTACGCCGATCCTTCCGGGAAACAAACGGGCCGTTTGATGATGGCGAAAGACAACCGTGAAATGGTCACACGAAACGATATCGTTTACATCGATCTCGGCTCGGAAGATCAGATCAATCGCGGCGACTACCTCACGGTCTATCGTCCACTCGGCACCGGAAACATCACTCGCGTCGATAACGAAGAGAATGCCCGGAACCGCGCTACAGGATTTCAAAGCGATCGTTTTCGCGGCGGTGGCTTTTCAAATCAAGCATCGAGGGCCAAGGACGAGACTGCCTTTGTAGACGCCGAAGGTCGCTACCGTTATCGCCCGATCACTTCGAAGGAAGTTAAGCGACATCGTCCGCCGATGCCGCGAAAGATAGTGGGTGAGATGGTGGTGATTGACGTGCAGAGAAGAACTGCGACCGCGATCATCACGCGAGTCGTCAGTGAAGTGCACACCGGCGACTGGGTCGAGATCCAATAAGGGTTTTAGCCGCGGATTCACACGGATTCATTTCTGATCCGCGTTTATCTGTGTGAATCCGTGGCTAGTCTTTACTGTGCTTGTGCCAATCACGGCGCGATAGAAGGACATGAAATAGCCGTACATCGAAGTGACCGCCGATATCACCACCAGCCAGAGCATCGCCCTGCCCGCCGTATAAAGAAGGACCTGCCAATCGTTGCCGGTCGTTGGACCATCAGCAACAAGGTGCTGCCACGCCGCGCGCAGTTCAGGCACTGACCAAAACTCGATCGCGGGAAACGGTTTGCCAAAATTCGCCACCGGCGGTTTTCCGGCCACGCTCGATCCGATGAGCAACGCAACCGTAACCACCTGCGCCAGCATCTTGAACTTTCCCATCTTCGACGCCGAAATCACCACTCCATCAACTGCTGCAATCGATCGCAAACCAGTAACGGCAAACTCTCTGCCGATAATGATCACGACTGCCCACGCGGGCGCGAGTTGATTTTCAACCAGCGAGATCAACGCGGCGGAAATCAGTAGTTTGTCCGCAATCGGATCGAGTAGTTGACCAAGGCGAGTTACTTGTCCGCGACTGCGTGCGATGTGACCGTCGAGATAGTCGGTCAGCGCCGCTCCCAGGAACAACGTTACACCGAGAAGATGTCTTGGAACTCCAAACCAGTTTTCCGAAAAGGGAGTCAGGAGCACGACGACAAGCAGCGGCACGATGAAGATGCGCAGGAGAGTTAGGCCGTTGGGAAGATTCACAATGCTTACTCTACTGGCCTTAGTCAGGATTCACAAGATTTTTACAGGATTTGCAAGATGGATCCTGTCAATCATGAAAAATCTTGTAAATCATGTGGAACTTTCTTCCCTCCTCACGCGAATACGAGCATGAAAAGACTTCTACCACTCCTAACCCTGACCCTTCTTTGCACCACAACAGCATTTGCAGACTCTCGCGCCGAGGAAGTTCTAAAACAAGCGCGCGCAGCTATCGGCGGCGAAGAACAACTACAAAAAGTTCAAAGCCTGCAGATCAACGGTCAATATCGCCGCATGTTCGGCGAACGACAGATGGGCGGCGATCGTGAGATGCGAATCCTGCTGCCGAATAAGTATCTCGTCGAGGACGCGATGAATTCCGGCGGTCTGAGCACCGCGATGATCAATACGCGCGCTCTTAACGGCAACAAAGCATGGAGCGGTTCGAGCGGTGGCGGTGGAATGGTCTTTCGAATGGTCGGACCCAGAGGCGCACAGGCAACACCCGAACAGATGGAAGAAGGACTGCGAAGGATCTACACCGCTGAGTTTACACGTTACCTGCTGGCGATGATCCTTACACCTCCGGCTTCGTTAGCGGTCGAATACAAATACGCGGGTGAGTCTGACGTGGAGGACATGCAGGCGGAAGTGATCGACGTCACTGCCGCTGACAATTTCGCCGTGCGTATCTTCTTTGATAAGAAGGGCCACTTGCCTCTGCTGCTGAGTTATCGCGGTCCAAAGCCACGCGTCATGACGATGACTCGCCAGGGAAATGGAACCGCAAGATCGGCGGAGGACACCAGGAAGGCACGCGAAGAAGCGGAGAAGAAGATGCATGCCGAAGGTCCCGTCATACCCGAAGAGGTCGATTACTACATTCGACTCACGGACCACAAAAAGGTCAGCGGGCTTACGCTGCCGCACAAGTTTACGTTTCTCGCCGGCGACGAGGTCTCTGAAGAGTTCGAGATCTCGAAGTACGAGTTGAATCCTCAGTTCAAAGCAGACCAGTTCGAAAAACACTGAAGACGGGCCGCAAAAAGGCACAAAAGCACATAAAAAAGATGCGAGTTGATTTCCCCTATTCTCGAGCTATCGGTGCGCTTATGGCGCTGCTTTTGATGGTCCTTCCATCTCTGGGCCAGACGAATGCGAGTCTGGAAGTGATCGTGAAAGATCCTTCGGGCGCTTTAATTAACAAGGCGCAGGTGCAGTTGCTAAGAAACGGGAAGGCTCAATCGCTTAGCTCCACCAATCAAAGAGGAGAGGCACGCTTCAATAAAGTCCCTCCTGGCAGCTATCAGATTCACGTCGAAGCACCGGGCTTCAAAGCTCAGGACATCGACGGTGTGGATCTTTCAAGTGGTTCACATCAACGGGAGATAACTCTCGAGATCGACGTGATCAAAGTGGACGTTGACGTCGAGGATGAAGCACAGGTCCGAAACACCGATCCGAACGGCCCATCATTCAGTAACGTCCTGACGGCCGAACAGATCGCTCAACTTCCGGACGATCCGGAAGAGTTTGAAAACGCTATCAACCAACTCGCAGGCCCGGGTGCGCAGATTCGCGTCAACGGATTTCGCGGCGGCAAGCTGCCGCCGAAATCGCAGATTCGCGAAATACGTTTTCGCATGAATCCGTACGCGGCTGAGAATCACAACGCAGGCTTCGGCTTTGTCGATGTCACCACCAAACCTGGCGTGAATTCGTGGCACGGCTCCTTCAACTTCGGCTTCCGGGACGAATCACTCAACGGCCGCCAGGTGTTTGCGCCGTTTCGCGGTCCGGAACAGCAGCGACGGTTCGGCCTGTCGATCGATGGACCACTCTGGAAAAACCATACTTCACTTTTTCTCAACGCTGATGGCTCGTTGTTCTTCGACGCGCGACCGATCTTCGCCACACTACCAGGCGGCACGTTCTCGGATCTCGCCTATCGTCCTTCGAGACGAATGAATCTCGACGCACGTATCGAACACGTGTTAACGAAAACACACACCGCGCGATTTCAGTTTCAACGCAATGCGGGTTTGCAGAACAATCTCGGTGTTGGAGATTTCGATCTTCCGTCGCGCGGTTATTCGCAGGACCAGACTGAGTACATTGCGCGTCTCGCTGATTCTGGAGTGTTTGGCAAGAAGTTCTTCAACGAAGTTCGTTTGCAGGCGCGTTGGATAACGACAGAAGCACGTTCGGTGAGTCCAGGCCAAACGATTCTCGTTCCGGGCGCATTCAACGACGGCAGCGCTCAGCGAAGTGGCGGTCGCCGGCAGCTCGATTTTGAACTCGCAGACAACGTCGACTACGCACTCGAAAAACACGGCCTCCGCTTTGGCGTCCAACTCGAAGCCGGAGGTTATCGCAGCAACGAGCGAACCAACCCGCTCGGCACTTTCCAGTTCGCGGATCTCGATACATTCGAAGCAGGACTGCCGGCTCAATACACTCAGCGCATCGGTGATCCGACAGTGCAGTACCGCCAGTATCAATTCGGCTGGTACGTTCAGGACGACTATCGCGTGCGTAAGAACCTGACGATCAGCTATGGCGTTCGTCACGAACTGCAAAATCACGTTTCGGGTAAGTTCAACATCGCTCCGCGTCTGGGTTTTGTGTGGTCGCCAAAGAAGAACGGAACGATCACGGTGCGTGGCGGCGCGGGTATTTTTTACGACTGGTTCACTGCGCAGACCTATGAACAGACACTGCGCGTTGATGGTGAGCGGCAGCTAGATCTCGTCGTAACGAACCCGGGTTTTCCAAATCCGTTCAGTGGCGGGATGCAGACAGTGTTGCCGCCGAGCCGGATTCAGACCGATCCGAATCTACAGATCCCGTACATCATTCAATCTTCGATCGGTGTCGAGACAAACCCGTTCAAGTTGTTTCGACTTACAACGAATTACCAGTACCAACGCGGCGTGCACCTGTTGCATGGCCGCAATCTCAACGCGCCCGTTCCCGGATTCGGTCGACCCGATCCGACAGTCGGCAACATCACGAATATCGAATCGTCAGCTTATCAATCGGGTCATCGGCTGATGATCGGAATCGGCCCGCCGCGGTTTATGGCCGGAGGGATGTTCTGGAACATCAACTATCTGCTGATGAAGAACACAAACGAGGCGGACAGCCCGTTCAGTTTGCCTTCGAACAATTTCAACCTGCGTGCCGATCGTGGTCCGGCCGCGAACGACATGCGCCATTTGATATCGGGTATGTTGAGCAAGCGTCTGCCGATGGGTTTTGGAATCTCAACGGTGTTTCAAGCCACGTCGGCGCTGCCTTACAACATCACGACGGGATTTGATGACAATGGCGATACCGTTATTAATGACCGGCCATTTGGCGTAGGACGTAACAGCGCGCGTGGTGCTGCGCGTTGGGAGATTGGGTCGCGTTTGAGCTGGGGTAAGGATTTCGGACCCGAGCAACAGCAGGCTGGTGGAACACAGGTCAGGATGGTTCGCATCGGCGGAAGCGAGGGGGCCGCGCCACCCTCAATCGGCATGGGCGGGACGAAGAGATATCGTCTAGAATTTTACGCGCAAGCATTCAATCTGCTGAACCACGCAAATCTGGGAGCTTTCTCCGGCGTCCAAACCTCACCATTCTTCGGCCAGGCGACCTCCGCTCAATCGCCGCGAAGGATGGAACTCGGAATGCGATTCAACTTCTAATCCAGTTTTCGCGCCAAGGCGCAAAGAGTGGCAAAAGGCTTTCCTGGTTTCCTTTGCCACCTTTGCGTCTTTGCGGGAACTCAATCTGCTGCTTGCTTGCCGCATGAAAATCAGTTCGCTAGAATGACTGATTTTCGCTATGGCCATTGATCGCATCAGTGTAAGAGGGGCTCGCCAGCACAACCTCAAAAACATCAACGTCGACATCCCTCGCGATCGTTTCACCGTAATCACCGGCCTCTCCGGATCGGGTAAATCTTCCCTCGCTTTCGACACCATTTACGCCGAAGGACAGCGGCGCTACGTCGAATCGCTCTCGGCTTACGCTCGGCAGTTTCTCGATCAACTCGAAAAACCCGACGTCGATTCCGTTGACGGTCTTTCACCCGCTATCTCGATCGAACAAAAGACCGTTTCGCGAAGCCCGCGTTCGACAGTGGGAACGGTGACCGAGATCTACGACTACATGCGACTGCTGTTTTCGTCGATCGGAATACCGCACTGTCATCTTTGCGGCGCTGCGATTACTCGTCAGAGCGTCGATCAAATAGTTCAGAACGTGCTTTCGCTGCCCGAAGGCGAACGCGTAATGGTGCTGGCGCCGATCGTTCGCGGGCGAAAAGGTGAGTTCAAAAAAGAGCTGGAGAAACTCGCGAAAGAAGGCTTTCTCCGTGCACGCGTCGACGGCGAACTGCTTTCACTCGACGAAGAGATCCGACTCGACAAGAGAAGAAATCACACCATCGAAGCGGTCGTCGATCGGCTTTTGATCAAATCCGGAATTCGCGAGCGGCTGACTGATTCGATTCGCACCGCATTGAAGTTGACCGGAGGCGCGGTCCTGATCTCGATCGTCGATGGCGAAGAAAAGCTCTACTCGGAACGAATGGCGTGTGTGAACTGCGGCATCAACGTTCCGCCTCTCGAGCCGCGCTCCTTCTCTTTCAATTCCGCTTACGGTGCGTGCAAACGTTGTCATGGACTCGGCACGGTGATGGAGATCGATTCGCTGAAGTTGATTCCTGATGCGAGTCAAACACCGGAAAAGCTCGGGTACATGGGTACGGCCGACAAACAAGGCTCGGCGTATCTTCGAAGCGCACTGCTCGCAGTGTGCAAACACTTCCGTGCTGATCCGAAGACGCCATTTGCCGATTTGCCGAAAGATGTGCGTGACGGGTTCTTGAATGGCGTAAACGGAAAACTAACTTTCACACAGGGGCTCTACACCTACCAGAACGAATGGAAAGGCGCGCTCCCGTGGCTTCGCGATCGCTTAAATGAAGCGCCTTCGGAAAAGATTCGTCTGGCGCTCGAGGAGCTTGTATCGCCAACCGTTTGTAGCGAGTGCAATGGACGGCGGCTGCGTTCCGATTCGTTGTCAGTCCAGGTAGGCGGCCGCGGCATTGCTGAATACACGTCTCTGCCGATCGAGGATGCGGTTGCGGCGTTCGAGCAGATCACGCTTAATGCTCGCGAAGACCAGATCGCTGGACCAATACTGCGCGAAATAAAAAACCGGCTGCAGTTTTTGACGACAGTCGGGCTCGGATATTTGACGCTCGATCGCTCGTCATCGACGCTCTCAGGCGGTGAAGGTCAGCGCATTCGGCTTGCGACGCAGATCGGATCGCAGTTGCGTGGTGTTCTTTACGTGCTGGACGAACCTTCGATCGGTCTTCACCCGCGAGACAATCAGAAGTTACTCGACACACTTTCAGCGCTCCGCGATCTCGGTAACACGGTGCTCGTCGTCGAACACGATGAGGAGACGATCCGGCGCGCTGATTACGTCGTGGATCTTGGACCAGGGGCCGGCGCGCACGGAGGAGAAGTTGTAGCCGTCGGGACCGCGGCCGACGTTGCGGAAAATCCGGAGTCAATCACGGGCTTGTACATTCGCGGTGCGAGAAAGATCGAGGTGCCGTTGGAACGACGTGAGCCAAACGGCAAGTACCTTACGATCACCGGCGCTTATGCGAATAATCTCAAAGAGATCGACGTTTCGTTTCCGTTGGGCTTGTTGACAGTTGTCACAGGCGTTTCGGGATCGGGTAAGTCCACGCTGGTCGAAGACATTCTTTACCATGCACTCGCGCAGCACCTGTATGGTTCGTTGACTGAGCCTGGACTATTCAAAACGATCGAAGGCCTTGAACACGTCGACAAAGTGATCGAGATCGACCAATCGCCCATCGGCCGCACCCCGCGATCGAACCCCGCGACCTACACGGGTTTGTTCACGCCTCTGCGCGAGCTCTACGCGATGTTGCCGGAGTCGCGCGAACGCGGCTACAAGCCAGGTCGTTTTTCTTTCAACGTGAAAGGCGGTCGTTGCGAAGCGTGCGAAGGCGACGGCATGAAACGCATCGAGATGAACTTTCTTCCAGACGTGTACGTGCTCTGTGATGTCTGCCGCGGTGCGCGTTACAACCGCGAGACTTTGTCTGTGAAGTACAAAGGAAAGTCGATCGCCGATCTGCTCGACACGACGGTTGAAGAAGCTCTGCCGCTGCTCGAAAACATTCCGCAGATAAACCAGAAGCTCCAAACTTTGCTCGACGTCGGACTCGGTTACATCAAGCTGGGCCAGTCTGCAACTACACTCTCGGGCGGCGAGGCACAACGCATCAAACTCGCGAAAGAACTCTCAAAGCGCGCCACCGGCAGGACCATCTACATCCTCGACGAGCCGACAACCGGCCTGCATTTCGCGGACGTTCATAAGTTGCTCGACGTCTTGCAGCGCCTGGTTTCACTCGGCAACACAGTTCTCGTTATCGAGCACAATCTCGACGTGATCAAGTCAGCCGACTACATCATCGATCTTGGTCCGGAAGGCGGTGAACACGGTGGACGCGTCGTCGCCGCAGGCACCCCTGAGGAAGTCGCCCGCTCCCGTCGCTCGCACACGGGCCAGGTCCTCCGCCCGCTGCTGAACGGCTACGTGAATGGACGTAAGAATGGTGCGGCCCACAAAGACGCACAAGAATCACAAAGTTAAATGCTAGAATCGCCAACGTATGGGCGCATCCATTTACGGCGATGATTTGACGCCACTCGACCTCGAAAGAGTAAAGACGTATCCGCTGGCATCACGTCCGAGCAAGGTATCCTTACACGACTTTGCGAAACCTATAAGCACTGACTCGGCTCTAAACGGATTCCTCGACAGCCTCCCGAATGTTCTCGCCGTACAGTCGTTGCGACAAATAGCTGCTCGAATTCAACGCGCTCGTGAATTCAAGAAACCGATTATCTGGGGAATCGGTGGGCATGTGATCAAGACGGGGCTCGCGCCCGTGATCATAGATCTGATGAAGCGAGGCTACGTTTCGGCGATTGCGGGTAATGGATCAGTGCTGGTCCACGATGCTGAGATCGCGATGGTTGGCTCAACTTCTGAAGACGTTGATGCAACGCTTTCCGAAGGCGTGTTCGGTGGCGCTGAAGAAACTGGTCAACTTCTCAATAGCGCCGCGCGTGATGGGGCAAAGGATCAGATCGGCCTTGGCGAGGCGGTCGGGCGTGCACTGCTTTCACACAATCCAAAGCATTGCGACTATTCACTTCTCTGCAACGCCTACGAATCAAAGATCCCATTCACAGCACACATCACGATCGGCGGCGACATCGCACACTTCCATCCAAACTTTGACGGCGCTGCATTAGGCGCCACAACTCACACAGACTTTCGCCTGCTGGCGGAGCTGGTGAGACGAATGGACGGCGGCGGAGTTTACCTCAACGTCGGCTCGGCAGTGGTCCTTCCGGAAGTTTTTCTTAAATGCGTGACTCTCGTACGAAACCTTGGCCATACGCTTTCGGACATCACGACTGCTAATTTCGATTTCATTCAATCTTACCGGCCGCTAACGAATGTGGTGCGCCGCCCGACTGAAAACGGCGCGGGCCACGGCTACTCGATCACTGGCCATCACGAGATCAATATTCCCTTGCTCGCCGCCCTGCTGATCAAAGACGCCTGAGTAAACTTGACGAGCTCCGTGCCTCTCAATTTCAACAAGTGCGTCACCGGAGTGCTGCTGGAACCGCACGTTTGCCCGAGCGATAACCGGTGCCTGCAATTACGTCTCTACACTAATTCCAGATTCAGTT
>JAICGZ010000238.1 GCA_025922875.1 Pyrinomonadaceae bacterium | reverse complement strand
TAACAACAACCTGTTCTTGAACATGATTCTCTCCTCCCATGCACGTTCTTGCGCAGCTCTGCGGCAAATTGCGCGCGTACTTACAATTGAGGGGGTTTTTCACGACAAGCAGGAGGGAACGTTCATCTTGTACCACTCGGAGACGCAAATCTCAACATCACAATCATAAAGACATAAACGCATCAGGATTGTAATGATGCAGTTCAGAGTTCAGAGTTCAACCGTTCAAGCTTTAGCTGGAGGAAGAATATTTCTCGCGCAAAGAGGCAAAGGCGCAAAGAAAACCTCTGGAACGCGGTAGCGCTTTGTCCCTTTGCGCCTTTGCGTGAGAAATCTCCTCGGTTTTATAGTGCTTTGTGTCTTCCTGCCTTTATGGTAAACATGCTGCTAATAAAATCAAGAAGGCTGACGTCGAAGAGTTTACGAAGAAGATCAATACCCTCCGCGGCCGCATCTGATCGCCACCTATGACCGTTCCAACCCCAATCCTTGAGATGGAGGGAATCAGCAAACGATTCCCAGGGGTTGTCGCGCTCGATCAGGTAAGCCTGACAGTCGGCACCGGTGAAATCGTCGCGTTAATCGGCGAGAACGGCGCAGGCAAATCAACGCTGATGAAGATCCTCGGCGGCGCCATCTCACGCGACGCGGGCACGGTAAAAATCGACGGCAATCCAGTTGAAATAAGCTCGCCCCGAGAAGCCAGCGCACTCGGTATCGAATTTATCCACCAGGAACTTAGCGTACTTGACAACCTGGACGCCGCCGCCAATATCTTTCTGCGTCGCGAACCAACCAAAGGCGGTTTCCTCAAGTTAATCGATCGAAAACGGATCTATCGCGAAGCCGACGAACTCCTTCGCAAGATCGGGCTCGATCTACCAAGCCGCACTCCTTTGGGCCAACTCTCGCTCGCGCAACAACAACTGGTGGAAATCGCCAGGGCACTCGGCGCGGGTGCACGCATCATTATCATGGATGAACCGACGTCGAGTTTGACGCTTTCAGAGACACGGCGTCTGGTCGAAATAGTTAAAGATCTCAAAGCCCGGAACGTCAGTGTCATCTACATCTCTCATCGCATGCACGAAGTGGAGGAGATCGCCGATCGCGCCGTAGTGCTTCGCGATGGCAAAAATGCAGGCGAGATCAAAGGCACCGAGATCACTCACGAACGCATGGTTCGGATGATGGTTGGACGCGACCTCAAGGAGTTTTTCAAAGGCGCCAGGGGGAATGGCACGAACAAAGATGGCGAGGGTTTTGAAGTTCGCCGATTGCGAACTCTGAGATACCCGCAGCACCTCGTCTCGTTCAACGTCGGCAAAGGTGAAGTGCTGGGGTTTGCCGGATTGGTTGGGGCCGGGCGCTCCGAAGTGGCGCGGGCGATTTTCGGTGTCGAAGAAGCAATCGAGACGGAAGTCGCGCTCAATGGCAAGGCACTGCACATCGACGATCCGCAGGACGCGATCACTCACGGCATTTATCTCGTGCCGGAAGATCGCCGCCTGTCTGGTCTCATCGTCGATTTCAACGTGCGAGAAAATATCTCGCTCCCAAACCTCGATAGCTACTCGTCAGCGAAGCTCATCAACCGGGCCAAAGAAGCGAAAGCCGCGCTCGACGCCTGCAAAGCGATCAACATCAAGACACCAACGACGGAGATGCGTGCAGCTAATCTCAGTGGCGGCAACCAGCAGAAGGTAGTGCTGGCGAAATGGCTGACGTTCTCGCCGCGCGTGCTGATCTTTGACGAACCAACGCGCGGCATCGACGTCGGAGCCAAAGCCGAGATCTACGAACTCATACGCAAACTCGCCGCCGAAGGCGTGTCGGTAATCGTGATCAGCAGCGAAATGGAAGAGGTGCTCGGAATAAGCGATCGCATCGCCGTGATGCACGAGGGGCGGTTAACGGGAATTCTGGAACGGCCGCAGTTCAGCGAGGAAGCCGTAATGCGCCTCGCTACCGGGAGCCACACAGAGGCGCAAAATGCACAAAAGTAAAAACCACTCACTGAGTGGAGATTATCAAGAACTTACCTGCTTGCATTTCTCATTTGTGCTTTATGTGCCTTTTTGCGGCTAAACCCTTTTTGTGGCTAGACAAGGATAGTGGCTTATGAAAAAAGAGCTTGGCATCTTCGTCCTGCTGATTGTTCTTTGCATTATCGTGTCAGCGGTCAACCCAAATTTTTTGCTCCCGATCAATCTGCAAAATCTCGCGCGGCAGATCGGCGCGTTTGGCATCTTCAGCATCGGACTCGGACTCGTGATCATAACCGGTGGAATCGAGTTGTCTGTCGGTTCGATGATGGCGCTGCTCGGCGTATTGCTGTCAATGATGCTAACCGAGTGGAGACTTGGTGTGGTGATCGCCGTACTGGCCTGCCTGGCAATCGCGATGGTCCTGTCGTTGGGTCACGGGTTACTGATCACTCGTCTCAATATGCAGCCGTTTATCGTAACGCTGTGCGGGTTGCTCTTCTATCGCGGCCTCGCCCGCTTCGTCACAAACGATGAGACAAAGGGATTTGGCACTGTCCCCGGTCTCGATTTCCTCCGGTTCCTTGCCAATGGAAATCTTCTCGGCATACCGATGCCGTTTGTACTGCTACTAATTATCAGTTTGATCACGTGGGTTGTGTTGCACCGGTCGGTTTATGGACGTTACCTCTTCGCGACCGGTCGCAACGCCGAAGCAGCACGCTACGCCGGCATCAACACAAAGCAGATTGTCACCCTGACTTACGTAATCTCCGGCGCACTGACAGCCATCGCGGGAGTGATCTTCGCTTTTTACACAAACTCCGTTTCGCCCGCCAATCACGGCAATGCTTATGAACTCTACGGGATCGCCGCGGCGGTGCTCGGTGGTTGTTCGTTGCGTGGCGGCGAAGGCTCCGTGGTTGGCATACTGATTGGCGCCGCGTTGCTTCAAGTGCTGCGCAACCTTGTCAACCTGCTCGGTATTCCGAGCTCACTCGACTTCGCTGTGATGGGCGCCGTGATCTTAATTGGCGTGATGGCAGATCAGATCTTCACCGAACGTCGCGATCGACGACAGGTCACACTGATGCGCGAAACCACCGCACGCTGAGCGACTTCTTTGCTCCTTTGCGCCTTTGCGGGAAATATTTGGAGAAGCTATGAAAGCCTACGGAAACATCTCGAGAGTGTTAGCGCCTGCAATACTGTTGTGCCTGAGTGCGGTCATCGCTCACGCGCAGGCAACAATCACCAAAACAAGCTTCGGCAAAACCTCCGCCGGCGAAAACATCGATCTCTACACGCTCCGCAACGCCAACGGCGTCGAGACCACGATCACGAATTACGGCGGCATCGTCGTCTCACTTAAAGTCCCCGATCGCAATGGAAAGTTTGACGACGTGGTGCTTGGCTTCAGCGAACTCGAAAGCTACACAAAACCCGGCCCCTACTTCGGCGCACTCATCGGCCGCTACGGTAATCGCATCGCCAAAGGTCGCTTTACGCTGAATGGAGTCGAGTACAAGCTCGCGACCAATAATGGCGAGAACCACCTGCACGGCGGCATCAAAGGCTTCGACAAAGTAGTTTGGACCGGCAGCGAAATGAAAACCAAGGCGGGGCCGGCGGTTGTCCTGACGTATCTCAGCAAGGACGGTGAAGAAGGTTATCCGGGCAATCTCCGCGTCAGAGTTGTCTACACACTTACCAACAAGAACGAACTCAAGATCGACTATTCAGCTACAACCGACAAAGACACCGTCACCAATCTGACTCATCATTCTTACTTCAATCTCCGCGGCGAAGGTAATGGCGACATCCTCCAGCACGAGGTAAAAATCAACGCAGACCGCTTCGTGCCAATTGACACGGGCTCAATCCCGCTCGGTGAGCTCAGCAAAGTCGCGGGCACGCCGTTCGACTTTCTCAAGTCCACCGCAATCGGCGCGCGCATCGATCAGGGTGACGAACAACTCAAAAATGGCAACGGCTACGATCACACCTTCGTGATCAACGGCCGGCCCGGAACGTTACGACTTGCAGCAACGGCTTACGAACCGTCTACAGGTCGCACGATGCAGGTCTGGACCACCGAACCGGGTATGCAGTTTTATACTGGAAATTTTCTTGATGGTACCTTAACGGGTAAGTCCGGCAAGCTGTATCCACGACGCTCCGGGTTTTGTTTTGAAACTCAACATTACCCTGATTCACCTAATCAGCCATCGTTCCCTACCACAACGCTGCGACGAGGTGCGACCTACAGATCAACAACTATCTACCGCTTTGCGGCGGCGAAATGATCTACTTAGCTTTGCTCTTCAAGTGGTATTCCAGCTCGCCGGCGTTGATCGCTATGGGTAAAAAGTTTTGTCTCGGCGGCAGCGGACACGTGGCGTAGAGAGTAAACGCACACGGTGGATTCTCAGCGCGATTGAAGTCGAGCACCACCTTCCCATCCTTTGGCAGGTCGGCATAAAGATAGCGCCCCGCGCCGTACGTGGTTTTGCCCGCTGTCCGATCTCGAAAAATAATGAATAGCTTTTTGTCGTCCTCAATCACTGGACGGAGTTGATAGGTCTTACCGTGCAACTTGAATGAGAGCAGTCCGGGAGACTTCATCTTCAACTCGTCGCCGATCACGTTCATGATAACGATCTCTTTCGGCTGGTCGTAAGGAATGAAAGAAGCTGTCACGCGATAAGACGGGCGGGCCGGAAACCAACGCAGTCCTTTAAACTCGCGGCGTGCCTGGCTGTTCTTGTCTCTCACGCGGAGCCCGAAGCGTTCGCCTCTTTTAATTACGCTCAACTTCAGCGAACCCACGATGAACGGATCGGGTTGCTTTTCGCCGTCGAATTTCATTTCAAAGTCGCGCACCGGTTGGTTGTTGACCCTCACTAAAATGCCTTCAGCGACCTTGAGCGTTACGACTCCGTTCGCGAGTTCCAGCACTCCGATCTTCGCGGGTCCGGAACCGGGCGGTAAAATGATGCTCTGCTGGCTGCTCGTTCCGAAAGTGTTAGGACCTTCCTTCAACCAGAACAGTCCCGAGACAGTTAGCCATCCGTCTTCCGCTTTGAGCTCGGCTTCTCTTTTCTCACGCCAGGTTCGAGTTTCAGTTTCGAAGGTGGATTGTGCGAAGACGGTGAACGACACCATTAGCAACAACAAACACCTGACAGGATTTGCAAGATTTTTCAGGATAGTCATGATTTCTATCATAGCGGTAAGCGCAAGCGTGCTTCGCAACCATGGAACTGTTGCCGGTTCTCCAGTGTCAACGTGCCGCCGTGCGCCTCGGCGATCTGGCGCGACAACACGAGCCCAATGCCGGAGCCTTCGGCCTTAGTCGTAAAAAACGGAACGAACAAATTCGCGGTGCTGGCCAGGCCTGGTCCTTCATCGCGGACCCAAACTTCCACCTGCCCGTTCTTCTGCTGCCAACCGACATCCACGCCCCCATGCGTCTCCATTGATGCATCGACCGCATTGCGCACGAGATTTATGAGTAGCTGCTCCAGTTGAACGTCATCGCCCTTGACCACTAACTCCGGACCCGAAACCACTTTTACCGGAAGGCGTGTCTCCAAACTCGCAACGCGCGACACAAGAGTACCAATCTTCAAAGGTTCGAGTCGCGGCGGCGGCAGGCGCGCCAGCTTCGAATACGACTCGACGAAACGTGCGAGCGAATCGGCGCGTGAAGAGATAACCGCGAGACCGCGTTGCATGTCCTCGCGCCAGTCAGCCGGTTCGGGTTCCCTGCCCATTAGATCCGCCAGACTTCCCGCCACCGATTTGATCGGAGCGAGCGAGTTGTTGAGTTCGTGTCCCAGTACGCGTAACAAGCGTTGCCACGCAGTGCGTTCCTCTTCACGAAGTGTTTGACTCAAGTCCGTCAGCACCAGCAACTGATGCTGCTGGCCGCCTTCGCGAAAGGTGCTGCGCCTGATGTCCCAACGCCCGACGCCGCCCGGAAAAACCATCTGCATAGTTTGCGGTCCGGCGGCGGCAGGCCGGTTCAGACAATCCGATAACCCGAGTTCATCACTCGTGCGCCCTAAGAGACGCGCCGCCGGTTGGGCCAACAATTTTTCACCAGCGCGGTTAACAAGCTGCAATCGTTGATCGCCGTCAAAAGCAAACACGGCGACGTCGATCTCGCTCATCACAGTGCGCAACAATGCGGTCGCTTCCATCGCGCCGAGTCGTTGTTCGCGCAACGTCTGGCCAAGGTCGTTGACCTCCAGCATCACTTCGCCGAGCGCGTCGCCGGTGAGCGCACGGCGCCCGCGAATGGAATAGTCACCTTCACGAATGGCCGCGAGAATGTTTGAAAGAGTTTGCAGCGGCCTGACGATACGCGTCTTGAGGTTGAAAGAGATGCCCAGCCAGAGCAGGACCAGCAGCAGATCGATGGTCCACTGGACTTGAGCGGAATAGCCGTCGTACCAAAGCAGGAAAGCGGACAGGCCTACGGGGAAGAACCCTGCGGCGAGCGCAAGGAGAGTGATACTCCTTTCGAATTTCAGACGACTGCCGCGGCGGAGTTCGGGATCGAGCGAGGAGATTGCGGGCGACTGTTTTGGCGACTTAACGGGCGTACTCACGAACGTTCATTTTACAGCTGTAAACTGGCTTTTAGAAACTACGATCCCAAGCCATACTTTTGCAATCGGCGGTACAACGCGCTGCGGCTCAGCCCGAGCGCTTCGGCGGCGCGGTTGGCGTTGCCTTCGAAACGCGCCAGCGCCTTCTTAATCAACAACCGCTCCGCATCTTCGAGGCTCATCTCCTCGAGCCGCGCCGACAAGCGCGCATCGGGAGTCGCTTCGAGCGCAAGATCGAAAGGCGTCACGATGTTGCCCGGACTCATGAGCACGGCTCGCTCAACGACGTGATCCAGCTCGCGCACGTTTCCCGGCCAAAGATGGTGTCGCAAAGCGTCGAGCGCTTCGGGCGTGAAGCCCATGATCGACCGGCGATAACGTTCGCGATGTAGTTTCAAAAAGTGCTCGGCCAGGACCGGAATATCCTCGATGCGATCGCGCAGCGGCGGCAGCTTGATCTCCACCGTGTTGAGCCGGAAGAGCAGGTCCTGTCGAAAGCGTCCCTGTGCAACTTCAGCATGCAGATCGGCATTCGTCGCCGAGAGCAACCGCACGTTCACTTTCTGCGTCTTCGAGGATCCAACACGCTCGAACTCGCCTGTTTCCAACACGCGCAACAACTTCGGCTGTAGATTCAGTGGTACGTTTCCGATCTCGTCGAGAAACAACGTACCGCCGTCAGCAAGTTCGAAACGTCCAACCCGATCGCTCTTAGCGTCAGTGAATGCGCCACGCACGTGGCCAAACAACTCGCTTTCGAAAACACCCTCGGCCAGTGCGCCGGCGTTAAGAGAGATCAACGGCTTCGATCGACGCGACGAAATCGAGTGAAGCAGTCGTGTGATTACTTCTTTACCCGTGCCATTCTCACCGGTAATAAGCACGTTGGCGTCGGCAGGACCAATGCGGTGCACCAGATTCAGTACCGCCTTCATCGCGGGCGACTCCGCCACGATCTGCGGGATGTCGTTCGAGGCTTCTGCCACACTGTCGCGTAGCGCGATGTTCTCGGCTTCCAGGCGGCGGCCACGACGCAAGGCTTCAGCGAGTTCGACCTGCGTGCGCAACACTGCAAGCAGGCGCGCGTTGTCCCACGGCTTCTGGATGAAGTCACGCGCGCCGCGACGCATTGCTTCGACTGCGAGATCGACGCTGCCCCACGCGGTCATAACGACGACCGGTAAATTCGGATCCGTCGCCTGGATACGTGTTAACAGGTCCAGTCCTTCGCTGCCCGACGTTGTATCGCGCGCGTAGTTTAGATCGATGAGAACAACGTCGAATTCGCGTGTGTCGAGGGCTTTGAGCACGCCTTGAGGCGACGACGCGGTTTCGATCTGAAACCGCTCGCCCTTGAGTAAGAGGCTCAACGCCGCCAGCACATCGGCCTGGTCATCAGCAATTAAAATGCGAGGCATTTGATCTGTGTAATCTGCGTAATCTGCGGTTTATTCATACCGCAGTGCGATGAGAGGATCAACTCGCGTGGCGCGACGCGCGGGAATTGAGCAAGCCAAAAGCGCCGCTCCGAGCGCAAGAACCAACACAACCACATACGTCGCCGGGTCTGATGCCGAAATGCCAAACAACATGCTCGACATCCAACGCGTGAGCGCAAGCGCCCCCACTAATCCGATGGCAGCGCCGATCAGTGTCAGTGCCATTCCCTTTCTGAGCACCAGCAACAGAATCGACGACCTGCGCGCGCCCAGCGCCATGCGAATGCCAATCTCCTGCGTGCGCAATGTGATCGAATACGAAATTACACTGTAGATACCCACCGTCGCGAGCACCAGTGCGATCGCGGCAAACACGCCGAGCAACAACGCATTGAACCTGCGCGGCGCAGTCGTCGCACCTATCACTTCGTTCATTGTTTTGACGCTCGTCAACGGCTGATGCGGATCGATCGCCGTCACTTCATTCCGGATCGCCGCCGTTAACGATGATGCGGGCTGCGCGCTGCGCACAAACAGGTAACGATGGCGCTGCGGCGAAACCACTCGCGACATGTACCAGTCGGGCTCTGGTTGTGAATCAACCGCGCGATGCGGCACGTCCTTCGCTATCCCAACAATCGTGATCCAGGGATTGCCAGGCCGCGGCAGGCCGAGTGTAATGCGACGTCCAAGCGGATCCTCGTTGGGCCAATAACGCGCCGCCATCTTTTCGTTGATGACCGCGACCGGCGATGCACCCGGCTCCATGTCTTCCAAAGTCAGATCGCGCCCGCGGAGCAGTGGAATACCAAGCGTCTTGAAGTAGTCGGCGCCCACCAGTTGCCAGCCGGCTGACGTTAGATTTGCCGGATCGAGTTGCCGGCCTTCGATCGCAAATGGATCGTTTCCCGCGCTGCCACTCAACGGCTGCACTGTGCCGAAACTCGCGCCGTGCACGCCGGGCAGCGACTGCACCTGTTGGACCAGGCGACGGTAAAACTCCGACGCGCGCTCCGCTTCCCGATACGTCGAGGCGGAGAGATCGATTTCTACACTCAGTAACTCATCGGCGACGATGCCCGGATTTGTCCGTTGCAACTGCAAGAGACTTTTGACAAGCAAACCGGAACCAACAAGCAACAGCACGGCGAGCGAGACTTCAGCAATCACCAAAACATTGCTCCACTGCCGCACCCGTGAGCCCCCGGCCTGGCGAGTAGTCTTCAAAGACTCCTGCAAATCGAGTTTAGAAACCGCTCGCGCGGCCACAAGACCAAAGCCAACACTGATCAGCGCCACTGCCAGCGTCATAAACGCGAACACACGCGCGTCGATACTGAGTTCCTGTGCCCTCGGCAAAATTGATGGACCAAGCGCCGCGAGCAGGTCGATCCCCCAGTTCACGAACACGAGGCCCAGTGCGGCAGCAAGGATCGCGAGCAACAGTCCTTCGACCAGCAACTGCCTGACGAGTTTCCAACGACTTGCACCGAGCGCCGCGCGAATCGCGAGTTCCTTGTGGCGCCTCGCCGAGCGCATCAACAACAGATTCGCGACGTTGGCGCACGCAATCAGCAACAACAACCCAACTGAAAACAGCAGCACCAGCAACGGGCGGCGACTACCGCCGACTATCTCCTCCTGCAATGGCATCACGGTGATGTGCCAACCGCCGTCCTGGCCATTTGGGCCACGATAGCCAGGCAGCTCCCGCTCAAATCGCTGCGCGAGCGCGTTCATGTGGGAGCGAGCCTGTTCCACCGTGACGCCCGGCGCGAGCCGTCCCAATACGTTAAGGAAGTATGGACCACGACGGCTCGCGACCTGCTCTTGCGTGAACGTCAACGGCACCCAAACATCCGCCGGCTCGCCTCCCGTAAAACTCGGATGCGGAAACTGAAAGACGGGCGGCATCACGCCAATTACCGTATAGCTTTCGTTATCGAGCGTGATGCTCTGATTGATGATGCCGCGATCTCCGGCGAAGCGCCGTCGCCAAAAACCGTCACTCAGCACGACGACACGATTGCGACCGCTTGTTTGCTCATCTTCAGTGAAGACTCTGCCCACCGCGGCTTGCGCCTCCAGCATCGGAAACAGATTGGCGGTGACTGTCGCGCCGCGAATGCGTTCCGGTTCCGAACCGCTCGAAACGTTGAAGCTGTGATTTGTATAACCGGCGACTAAATCGAAGACTTGTCGTTGTTGCGAGTAGTCGTAAAACTCGGCCGCCTTGGCGGACAAACGTTGAATGTTGAGCGCGCGATAATGTCCCCAAACCATTTGCAAGCGATCGGAGTTTGGAAACGGCAACGGGCGCAGCAG